>NZ_JBSFWD010000071.1:0-38809 GCF_053592655.1 Streptosporangium sp. NPDC002607 | reverse complement strand
CGCCGGACAGCGGGGCCGGGCGGGCCACGGGCTCACGCGGGCTGCGCGGCCGACCACGGCGGGCGGCGGTCGATACGCGCGAGCACCTCCGGGAAAATGTCCCCCAGGACGTGACGGTCTGCACCGGAGACGCCGTCCCCCGCCGAACCACGTTCACTCACGACGCCGAATCTCCATTCGTGTTCTCCGGCAAGCCATTGGTGCGAAACGACTGCCCGGATCTCGCCCGTGACCGGTTCCGCTGGTAATCCTCCGGACGCGGACCAGCCTGCCAGCGGCGCCTAATGTCGGCCTAAGGTCTCCACGCCCGCAGGCCGGCCCGTGCCGGAGTGCGCATTAAGAGCGACTAAGTGGCCCGTAAGAACCCCCGGTTACCGTCGGCATCGTCAGGAGTACACGTCGGCAACTCCCCGGCCCCAAGAGGAGAGCTCGTTGAGCACCGAGTTGGACGAGTACGAAGCGGCACTCCAGGAAAGCCGCCAGGGACTCACCGCCGATCCGGCCACAGCCCCGCCGTTCTCCCGGTTGCGAGGGCTGGCCTTTCGCACAGTGGATGCTGCGGTACAACGCACACGGCACTTACCTGACGCATGACGTCGAGCGCTGGATCGCCGGCGCAGTGCCGCCGGTGAACGCAGCCGCGTGAGCGCGCGATCACACCACCAAGCTGCGGGTTCGCAAACAGCCCGGGTCCCGCTGTGACGCCTCCGACGCCGTGAAGGGCCTCTGCTCCTTCACGGTGCATCTCGGCTCCGCCACACCCTGAGAAAGGGCTGGGAAGCTGAGCACGCCACTCGTTTTCAGTCCGGAATTCTTTGAACGGCGCATCGCGCAGTGGCATACGGCCATGCGGTCGACAACGGATTCCCTCCTCGACGCCGTATCGGCGAAGGAGCCGGTGGATCTCCTGGACTTGATCCCTGACCGCACGCCCACGGACTCCGCCGGCCTCGCCGGCGGACATCGAGACCCCCGCATCACCGGCGGAGGTCTTTCCCCAACCGAAGGAAATTCACGATGGAACTCGACATCCAGGCTCTGGACATGCTCCCCGCCCAGCCGGAGAGCCTCCTTAGGCCGTGCCTCGGCATCACCTGCCTCAAGTGGAGCTGCCTCACCGACATCACCACCATCACGACCGGCCTCTAACCCGCGACGATCCGCGTCGGCGGATCAGGACGGATCCCCGCGAACCGTTTTCTGAAGGAGATCCACAATGGGGCTCGACGTCCAGGCTCTGGACATGCTCCCCGCCCAGCCGGAGAGCCCCCTTTACCCGTGCGACATCACCTGCCAGAGCTACCGTTCCTGCGCCGCGTTCACCTGCGGGTCCACCGACCACTGAGGCTCCGCGTGACCGACCGGCCGAGGGGCGTGTTCCCACCAGGCGGGCACGCGTGCACCGGCAACGGAGACGGCTCGGCCGGCGTGGCATGAACGCTCCGCCTGCGGTGAGGCCCGCGCCTTCACCGCAGGCTTCATCCCCACCTCAATCAGGCCGCCCGCGTGCGGCACGCCTGTTCGCAGCCATCTCCAAAGACGGCCGGCCCCGACCTGAGAGGGCAGCCTCATGACGAAGATCCGGCCTGACGGATTTCACAACCCCTACCAGGCGTACGGCCTGCGCCTGCCCGAGGACCTGACGGGCGTCACCTTGCGCCGGCTGTGGCGACGGCGCAGGGCACGGCTGAAGGCGGCCGGGCTGGGAGCCTTCTCCCGATCCGGCAGGCCGGGACGGGCGGTGACCGCCCTTCGGATCGCCGAGCCCCGGCCCTAGCCCGTATCCCCGGCCGGGAGGGCTGATCTCCGAACCGCGAGCCGCACCGTCCGGCGCTCTCCTAGCTGGTGACCGCCAGGGCGAGGGGCAGCACGGCGGGGGCTCCGGCGTGGCGGAGCATGGCGGCTCCCAGGGTCATCGTCCAGCCCGTGTCGATCTGGTCGTCGACCAGCAGGAGCGGTCCCTGGGCCGAGGCGACGGCCGCGCCCAGGGCGGAGGGCAGGGCGAGGGTGCCCCGGATCGCCTGGACCCGCTGCGCGCTGTTGAACTGCCGTCCCGGCGGGCCCGACCGGTAGCCGAGATCGCCCAGATAGGACAGGCGCCCCACCTGGGCCAGCCGCTCGGCCAGGCTGCGGACGAGCTGTGGGCGGCTGCTCGAGGGCACCGCGACCACGCCGACCGGGCGCTGCGCCCACTCCCAGGACGACAGCACCTTGACCACGGCGGCGAAAACGTCGTCGGGGATCGGCCCGTCGGAGGCGCCGTCGGCCAGCAGGCCGCGCAGGCGATTGCCCCAGCCGATGTCGGTGAGCCTGCCCAGCACCCGCCCCGGCTCGGCGCCCAGTTCCGGCCTGATCCGGCCCTTGAGATCGGTCAGCCCCGTCGGCCACTGCCTGCGCGCCTCGACCTCCACCCCGGGCCGGCGAAGCCGGTCGGCCGCCGAACGCACGGCCTGGGAGTCCACTTCGGGCGAGCGGTGCGCGCCGGTGCAGTTGTCGCAGCGCCCGCAGGGGGCAGCGGTGTCGTCGTCCAGGCGGCGGCGGAGGAACTCCTCACGGCAGCCGGTGGTGTCGAGGTAGTCGAGCATGGCCCGTTGCTCGGCCTCCCGCTCGGCGGCGACCCTGGCGTAGCGCGGGGCGTCGTACTCCCAGGGCTCGCCGGTGGACTCCCAGCCGCCCTTGACCCGGCGCACGGCGCCGTCGACGTCGAGGACCTTCAGCATGGTCTCCAGGCGGCTCCGGCTGAGATCCACCCGGTTCTCCAGGGCGGCCGTGGACATCACTCCGCCCTCCTCCAGCGCGGCCAGCACGGCCCGCACGACGGGCTCCGGCGGGAAGGCCAGCGAGGCGAAGTACGCCCAGATGTCGCGGTCCTCGGCGCCGGGCAGCAGGATCACCTCTGCCCGCTCGACCCCGCGGCCCGCCCTGCCGACCTGCTGGTAGTAGGCCACCGGGGACTGCGGGGCTCCGACGTGGATGACGAAGCCCAGGTCGGGCTTGTCGTAGCCCATGCCGAGCGCGGAGGTCGCGACCAGCGCCTTGATCTTGTTGTCCAGCAGCGCCTGCTCGGCGGCGAGCCGCTCGGCCTGTTCGGTCTGCCCGGAGTAGGCGACCACCTCGTGGCCCTGCTCGCGCAGGTAGGCGGCGATCTCCTGGGCGGCGGCCACGGTGAGCGTGTAGACGATGCCGGAACCGGGGAGCTCGTGCAGCGTGCTCGCGAGCCAGGCCAGGCGCTGCTCGGCGCCGTGCAGGCGCACGACCCCGAGATGGAGGCTGTCGCGCTCCAGCGCGCCGCGCAGCACCAACGTCTCCTCGCCCATCTGCTCGGCGACGTCGCGGGTGACCCTGGCGTTGGCCGTGGCGGTGGTCGCGAGGACCGGCACGCCCTCGGTGAGCTCCCCGAACAGCGTGCGCAGCCGCCGGTAGTCGGGACGGAAGTCGTGGCCCCAGTCGGAGATGCAGTGCGCCTCGTCGACCACGATCAGGCCCGCGCTCTCGGCCAGTTCGGGCAGCACCTGGTCGCGGAAGTCGGGGTTGTTGAGCCGCTCGGGGCTGACCAGCAGCACGTCGACCTCACCCTCGGCGACCTGGTTGTAGACCCGCTCCCACTCCTCGGGGTTGGCCGAGTTGATCGTGACCGCGTTGATCCCGGCGCGCTCGGCGGCGGCGATCTGGTTGCGCATCAGGGCCAGCAGCGGGGAAACGATGACGGTGGGCCCCTCACCCAGCTCGCGCAGGAGCGCGGTGGCGATGAAGTAGACGGCCGACTTGCCCCAGCCGGTGCGCTGCACCACGAGCACCCGGCGCCGGTCCATGACCAGTGCCCTGATGGCCGACCACTGGTCCTCGCGCAGCCGGGCGTGCTCCCCGGCGAGCGCCCGCAGCCGCCCCTCGGCCTCTTCTCGCAGCATCTGCTCTTCACTCACCGGTCATTGGTACCAGGTCCAGCCGACTGTTTCACTCCGGACTCCGGCGGTGCCTTCCGCCCGGACGACGTCGCGCGACGATGGCCGAACCTTGACCGAACCGCCGGAGCCTCTTCGGTTCCCCCCCGTGGGCACCGGTAGGACAGTGGGATCACCAACCGGGCACACCAGGGAGAACCGCGCTCCACCCACATGCCGAACCTCAGCAGGCTGCGCGCCGACACGGTGGCGGGGATCACCACTGCCTCCGTCGTCCTGCCCCAGGCGGTGGCCTACGCCACCATCGCCGGGCTGCCCGTGCAGGCGGGCCTGTACTGCGCGCTGGTCCCGATGATCGTCTACGCGCTGCTCGGCACCTCACGCCCGCTGTCGGTCAGCACCACCTCCACCCTGTCCGCGCTGACGGCGGCCGCCCTCGCGGCGACACCCCCGGGGATCGCGCCGCTGACGGCCGCCTCGACGCTGGCCGTGCTGACCGGGGTGATCCTGCTGGCCGCGAGCGTCCTGCGGCTGGGATTCCTCGCCGACTTCATCTCCGACCCGGTGATGACCGGCCTGAAGAGCGGGATCGGCCTGACCATCGCGGCCGGCCAGCTCAGTACGGTGATCGGCGTCCACGCGGAGGGAATCAAGGTCTTCGACCGGCTGCTCTCCGCGGTCGGCAGGCTGGGTGAGGCCAACGTGCCGACGATGCTCGTGGCGGCCGGGGTGCTGGTGCTGCTCGTCGTGCTTCGGCGGGTGCCCCATGTGCCGGGCCCGCTGGTGGCGGTGACGATCGTCACGCTGATCAGCTTCCTGGCGCACCTGTCCTCGTACGGCGTGGCCACGGTCGGCAGGGTGCCCGGCGGCCTGCCGACCCCGCTCCTGCCCGACCTCGGCCTGGTAAGGACACTGGCGCCGATGGCCCTCGGCATGGCGCTGCTCGCCTTCGTGGAGTCGATCACCGCGGCGAGGATCTTCCGGCACCGGGACGACCCGCCGCTCGACGCCGACCGGGAACTGCTCGCACTCGGACTGGCGAACGCCGTGGGCGGGATCTTCCGCGCCTACCCGGCGACGGGTGGGATGACGCAGAGCGAGATGAACGACGCCTTCGGCGCCCGGAGCCAGCGGGCCGAGATCGTGACCGCGCTCTGCACCGCGGTGGTGCTGCTCCTCCTCACCTCGGCCCTGGCCCCGCTGCCCACGGCCGTCCTGGGCGGGATCGTGCTGACCATCGCGGCACGCCTGATCGACGTCCACGGGCTGGCGGCGATCTGGCGGGCCAGCCGGCCGGAGTTCGCGCTCGCCTGCGTCACGATGCTGGTGGCGGTCGGCCTCGGCATCATGCAGAGCGTGCTGGCCGCGGTCGTGATCTCGATACTCCTGCTGCTGCACCAGGTGGACAACCCGCCGATCTATCCCCTGGGCCGCGATCCGGAGTCGGGGGCCTATCGCGACCTCAGGCGTCACCCGTCGGACGAGACCGAGCCGGGGCTGCTGATCGTGCGTATCGAGAGCCGCCTGTACTTCGCCAACGCCCGGCGGGTGGCGGATCGGGTGAGGTCGCTCATCGAGGCCACCACCCCCCGCCCCGGGCGGTGCTCCTCGACCTGACCGGCGTGCCCGGCATGGATCTCACCGCGGTGTCGGTGGCCAGGGAGTTCTACGGCCTGGTACGACAGCACGGCATCGACCTGTGGATCGCCCTCGACAGCCTCCAGCCCCTTGAGCTTCTCGGGCGTATGGGCATCGGGGGGTGGCTGTCCGACCGGGGACGGTTGCACCCGGACGTGGAGGCCGCCGTCACGGCCTACCGCGCCCGCGGCTCCTAGGCCCCGCCCCTTGGATCCTTTGCCCACCGCGGCGAGACACCACCTGACCGATCCTCGCCACGGTGAGATCCGCCAGGCAGGGCCTAGGCGTCCAGGTGTTCGGGGAAGGCGTTGATCGTCACCCGGTGCATGCGGCGGCGCTCGGTGTAGTCGGCGACCGCGTAGTGCTGGGTGCTCCGGTTGTCCCAGAAGGCCAGCGTGCCCGGCCGCCAGTTGAGCCGGACCTGGTATTCGGGAGAGCGGATGTGGTCGATCAGGTAGGGCAGCAACGCCTCGTTCTCCCGGTCGGACAACCCCACCAGCCGTGTGGTGGAGGAGCGGTTGACGAACAGCGCCTTGCGTCCGGTCTCGGCGTGCGTGCGCACCACGGGACGCTCGATCGGCGGCCATTTGGCCTGGACCTGCTCGAGGTCGAAGTCGTGCCCCTTGGAGATGGCCTTCTTCATCGAGGCCGTGATGTCGTGGATCGCGGTGAGCTCGTCGCAGAGCCGCTGGATGGGCGGCGAGAGCGTCTCGTAGGCCAGGTGGGCGTTGGCCCAGAGGGTGTCACCGCCGATGGAGGGCAGTTGCACGCAGCGCAGCAGCGAGCCCATCGGCGGGACCGGCTCGAAGGTGTTGTCGCTGTGCCACTCGTCGCCGCCCTCGCCCTTGGGGTCGGTCTGGTCGAGGACGTGGATGGCGGTGCCACCGTCCTTCTTGAAGGCGGGGTGGTTGATCGAGCCGAAGTTCTCCGCGAAGCGGATGTGCTCTTCGTCACTGATGTGCTGGTCGCGGAAGAAGAGGACCTTGTGCTCCAGCCAGCCTCGCCGGATCTCCTGGGCCTCCCCCTCCGACAGTGGCTTGCGCAGGTCGACACCGCTCACCTCGGCGCCGATGTGCCTGGTCACGGGCTTGAACTCAATCATCTTCGGACGCCCCTCCATCGTGGCCGCACGGCATTCGCGAAGGTTAGGTCATCCTTACCCAGCCCTCTTTCCGAGCCTAGCCCGATCCACTAAAACAAGCAATTGCTTGGTAAAGAATACGCTCCGGACCGGTGCCGGTCGAGGGCGGACCCCGCCCACTGCGGACCCCCTCGCGAGGAGGTCGCGCCGGGTCGGCGGGGAGCGAGGGAACTGGCAGGCTCCGCGCCATGGTTTGATGCATCCACTATGGACGTCACCACCTGGTATCTCGAACAGACCTCACGCTCGGACCTGCTGCCCGCCAAGTCGCCGTCGATCGAGGTCGACGTCGTACCCGCCGAGGTGCCCTCGCCCGAGTTCAGCCGGTTCCTCAGCACGGCCGTCGGCGGAGAATGGCACTGGACCAACCGGCTGCCGTGGACCTGGCTTGAATGGAGCGACTGGCTGGAGGGCGGCGTGGAGACGTGGGTGGCCTACCACCGCGGCACCCCCGCGGGCTACGTCGAGCTCGCCCCCCAGGACGACGCCACGGTCGAGATCACCTGCTTCGGCCTCCTGCCGTGGGCGATCGGCAGAGGCGTCGGCGGCCATTTGCTGGAGGTCGGCACCGCCAGGGCCTGGGACCTGGCCGACCGGCAGCCCGGCCGGGAGCCGACCCGGCGGGTGTGGGTGCACACCTGCTCCCTCGACAGCCCGGTGGCGCTCGCCAACTATCAGGCCCGCGGCTTCAGGATCTACGACACCAAACTGAACGTGCCCGACGACGAGTACGAGGGGGAGACCCCCGGCCCCTGGCCCGGGGCGGGCCCCAGGACCCGCGACACTCCCTGACACCCCGCCCGGAACGGCGGTAGCCCTCGGCGGCAGGCCGGGGAAGGCCCGAAGGTGTCGGATGAGCTGGGTATGGTATCGAGTCTCGGTACCATACCGGCCCGAGGCTCCCAGGGGAGCCGGTGCAGGCGGTTCGACCACGAAGACAGAAGGAGGATGCGCCTCCCCCTCGGCCTGACGGCCGGGGCGCGCGCGCAGGAAATCAGATGGCTCGACGGACGACCACACCCCCGACCGACGAGGGCTTCGAGGAGCGGATCGTCGACATCGACGTTTCCACCGAGATGCGCACCAGCTTCCTCGAATACGCATACTCGGTCATCTATCAGCGTGCGCTGCCGGACGCCAGGGACGGCCTCAAACCGGTCCAGCGCCGCATCCTCTACTCGATGAGCGAGATGGGCCTCCGGCCCGACCGGGGCCACGTCAAGTCCTCGCGCGTCGTCGGCGACGTGATGGGCAAGCTCCACCCGCACGGCGACACCGCCATCTACGACGCGCTGGTCCGGATGGCCCAGCCGTTCTCGATGCGCCTGCCGCTCATCGACGGGCACGGCAACTTCGGCTCCCCCGACGACATGCCCGCCGCGATGCGCTACACCGAGGCCCGGCTGGCCTCGGCGGCCATGGCCGTGGTCCAGTCGATCGACGAGGACACCGTCGATTTCAAACCCAACTACGACGGCCAGGAGACCGAGCCCACGGTCATGCCGTCGGCCTTCCCCAACCTGCTGGTCAACGGGGCCACCGGCATCGCGGTCGGGATGGCCACCAACATGGCGCCGCACAACCTCGTCGAGGTCGTCGCCGCCGCCCGCCACCTGATCAAGAAGCCGGAGGCGACGCTCGACGACCTGATGCGGTTCGTCCCCGGCCCCGACCTGCCCACCGGCGGCACGATCATCGGCCTCGACGGCATCCGCGACGCGTACGCCAAGGGCCGCGGCACCTTCCGGATGCGCGCCAAGTGCGCCATCGAGCAGGTCAGCCCCCGCCGCAAGGGCATCGTCGTCACCGAACTGCCCTTCAACGTCGGTCCCGAGCGCGTGGTCACCAAGATCAGGGAGCTGGTCACCGCCAAGAAGCTCCAGGGCATCTCCGACCTCAAGGACCTCAGCGACCGACACAAGGGCCTCCGCCTGGTCATCGAGATCAAGAACGGCTTCATCCCCGAGGCCGTGCTGGAGGAGCTCTATCGGCTCACCCCGATGGAGGAGACCTTCGGCATCAACAACGTCGCGCTGGTCGACGGCGAGCCGCGCACGCTGGGCCTGCGCGAGCTGCTCCAGGTCTACGTCGACCACCGTATCGACGTGGTCCGCCGCCGTTCGCTGTACCGCAGGCGCAGGCGCGAGGAGCGGTTGCACCTCGTCGAGGGCCTCATCGTCGCCCTGCTCAACATCGACGAGGTGATCCGGGTCATCCGTTCCTCCGATGACTCCGCCCAGGCCCGCGAGCGCCTGACGCAGGCATTCCAGCTGTCGGAGATCCAGGCCAACTACATCCTCGACACCCCGCTGCGCCGCCTGACCCGCTACGACAAGCTGGAGCTCGACCGCGAGAGCCAGACGCTGCGTGACGAGATCGCCGAGCTGACCGCGATCCTGTCCTCCGACGACAGGCTCCGCAAGGTCGTCTCCGACGAGCTCGCCCAGATCTCCAAGACCTTCGGCACCCCGCGCCGCACGGTGCTGCTGGAGTCCTCGGGGGTGGCGAGGAACGTCTCGGTCCCCCTGGAGGTCGCCGACGACCCCTGCCTGGTGCTGTTCTCGTCCACCGGACTGCTGGCCCGCACGGCCGACGCCTCGCCACTGGCCGGCGACGGTGACCGCTCGGCCCACGACGTGCTGGTCTCCGCGGTGCGGAGCACGGTCAGGGGCGAGGTGGGCGTGGTCACCAACCAGGGGCGGATGATCCGGGTCCAGGTGGTCGACCTGCCCACGCTGCCCCGCTCGGCCAACCCGCCGTCGCTGTCCGGAGGCCATCCGGTCACCGAATACGTCACCTTCAACCCGGGTGAGACCGTCGTCGGCGTCGGATCGCTCGACCCCGACGGGCCCGGCCTGGCACTGGGCACCGCGCAGGGCGTGGTCAAACGGGTCGTCCCCGACTACCCGGCCAACCGCGACGACTTCGAGGTCATCGGCCTCAAGGACGGCGACACCGTGGTGGGCGCGGTGGAGCTGACGAGCGAGGACCACGACCTGGTCTTCATCACCTCTGAGGCCCAGTTGCTGCGCTACCCCGCCTCCGTGGTCCGCCCGCAGGGCCGCCCGGCGGGCGGCATGGCCGGCGTGCGGCTGGACGGGGACGCCGTGGTGATCTGGTTCGGCGCGGTCGACCCCTCCCGCGAGTCGCAGGTCGTGACGATCGCCGGCTCCTCGACCGCACTGCCGGGCACCCAGATCGGTGGCGCCAAGATCTCCGACTTCGCCGAATACCCGCCAAAGGGTCGCGGCACCGGCGGTGTCCGCGTCCAGCGGTTCCTCAAGGGCGAGGACGTCCTGCTGCTCGCCTGGGCGGGCCCCGGCCCGGCCCGCGCGGTCTCGGCCGTCGGCAAGCCCGTGCCGCTCCCCGAGGAGCTGGGCCGCCGCGACGGCTCCGGGGTCCGGCTCACCCACACGGTGTCGGCCGTGGGCGGCTCTCTGTGCGCCGAGGACGGCCGGCAGGACCAGGGGGCGGCCACCTCCCCGGAATGATCTCATCCCCCGTGCAGGACCCCGAGGAGCCCCCGTCAGGACGACGGGGGCTCCTCGGGGTCGGCGGGGATGACGGTCCCGCGCACCGGGCGCCGGCGTCGCGTCCTCCGGCCCCCGCGGCGCCACCCGGCAGGTCTCGGGTTTCGGGGCGTGCCCCTCCCGCGGCGCTCGGGATTCGCTCGGGATCTCAGGTGAGCGCCCCCTGGAGTGCGAACCTGATGGCCATCAGCAACTGCCAGGGCTCACCCGACTCCCAGAAGCGGATGACCCGGGCGACACGATCCGGCGGATCGAAGCCACCGGCCCCGTACGGCCCAAAACACCCCGCCTCCACGAGGACGGCCACGAACGGGTCGTCCTCCTTCAGGGACCGGGTGTAGGCCGCCGCGTCGAGCAGGGCCAGTGCCGAGCGCGCGTTGCGCCCCCCGTCCCTGGACTCCACCCGGTCCAGCTTCCGCCTGCCCTGGTCACGGAGATAGTCGGCCAGCGATTCCGTCCTGCTCATTACCCTCTCCACCTCCCGGACTTTGAGTGACGACATCATCACTCAATGTGAGTCCAGGTGGTGGGATCTTGGTGAAGTCGTCACCTGAGGCGCCCCCGACAACTCTCACCAAACGGGCATGACGCATCATTAGTCCGTTAACTTCATCGACCGAGGGATGCGTACGTGAGTGCCTTTGACGACCTGCTGGCCGCCAACGAGGAGTTCTCCGCCACGTTCACCGACGCGGAACTGACCGGCAAGGCGGCCCGCGGCCTTGCGGTGGTCACCTGCATGGACTCCCGGATCGATCCGCTGGGTCTCTTCGGCCTGAAACCGGGCGACGCCAAGATCCTCCGCAACGCCGGAGCCAGGGTGACCGACGACGTGCTGCGTACGCTCGTCCTGGCGGTCAACCTGCTGGCGGTGGAGCGGGTGCTGGTCATGCCGCACACCGACTGCGGCATGACCAAGGTCACCGACGACGAGGTGCATGCGATCGCCGCCCGCCGCGGTGTCGACACCCGGAGCCTGGACTTCCACACCGTCCCCGACCAGGACGCGGCGCTACGCCACGACCTCACCCGGATCAGGACCAGCCCGTTCCTTCCGGCGGGCATGCCGGTGGGCGGCGCCATCTACGACGTACGCACCGGCAGGCTGATGCCGGTCGAGATCTGAGCCTCGGGATCCGGCCCCGCTACGCGTCGATGTGGTCGCGGTCGATCTCGGCCGCGCTGCTCACGATGAACTCCCGGCGCGGGGCCACGTCACTGCCCATCAGGAGGGCGAAGATACGCTCGGCCTCCTCGATGTCCTGGATGCGGACCCTGCGCAGGGTGCGGTGGCGGGGCTCCATGGTCGTCTCGGCCAGCTGGTCGGCGTCCATCTCGCCCAGGCCCTTGTACCGCTGGACCGGGTCCTTCCAGCGCTTACCCCTGCGCTCCAGATCACGCAACACCTTGTGCAGCTCGGCGTCGGAGTAGCAGTAGACGTATTTGCCGTGACCGCGGCTGGGGTTGATGACCTCGATCCGATGCAGCGGCGGCACGGCGGCGAAAACGCGCCCGGCCTCGACCATCGGCTTCATGTAGCGGTGGAACAGGGTCAGCAGGAGACAGCGGATGTGCGCCCCGTCGACGTCGGCGTCGGCCATCAGGATGACCTTGCCGTAGCGAGCCGCCTCGATGTCGAAGGATCGGCCGGAACCCGCCCCGATGACCTGGATGATCGCGGCACACTCGGCGTTCTTGAGCATGTCCGCGACGGACGCCTTCTGCACGTTCAGGATCTTGCCCCGGATCGGCAGCAGCGCCTGGAACTCCGAGTCGCGGGCCGCGCGGGCGGTGCCCAGCGCCGAGTCACCCTCGACGATGAACAGCTCGCTGCGGTCGACCTCGTCGCTGCGACAGTCGACCAGCTTGGCGGGGAGCGCCGAATTCTCCAGGGCGGTCTTGCGGCGCTGGTTGTCGCGGTGCTCCCGGGCGGCGATACGGGCCTTGGCCGCCGCGACGATCTTCTCCAGGACCGCGCGGAGCTGTGGCTTCACAGTGCGCGACGGGTTGGCGAGCAGTTCCTTGAGCTCGCGCGAGACGACGTGGGCGACGATCCGGGAGGCCGCCGAGGTGCCCAGGACCTCCTTGGTCTGGCCCTCGAACTGCGGCTCGGGCACCCGGACGGTCACCACCGCGGTGAGCCCCTCCATGATGTCCTCGCGGGTGACCGGGGCGTCGCCGTTCTTGAGCAGGCGGGTCTCGCGCAGCTGCTCGTTCAGGGTGCGGACGAGGGCGCGCTCGAAGCCGTTGACGTGGGTGCCGCCCTTGGGGGTGGCGATCACGTTGACGAAGGACCTGACCGTGCTGTCGTAGCCCTTGCCCCAGCGCACCGCCACGTCCACGGTGAGCTCGCGCTGGACCTCGGTCGGGGTCATGTGCCCCAGGTCGTCGAGGACGGGGACCGTCTCGTGGAAGTGGCCCACGCCCCGCAGGCGCAGCACCTCGCAGACCGCCTCGTCCCGGGCGAGGAACTCGGTGAACTCCGAGATGCCGCCGTCGAAGCGGAACTCCTCCTCGGTCGCCTCCTCGCCGCGGCTGTCACGCACGGCCAGGGTCAGGCCGGGGACCAGGAACGCGGTCTGGCGCAGGCGGACGTGGATCTCGTCGAGGGAGACCTCGGCCTCGGGGAGGAAGATCTGGTGGTCGACCCAGAAGCGCACACGGGTGCCGGTGACCTTCTTCGCGGCGCCGCCGTCACGCAGCCCCGACTTCTTCTTGAACTTGGCCTTGGGCCCGTCGCCGTCGAAGACGCCGGGAACGCCCCGGCGGAAGCTGATCTCGTGGATCCGGCCGTAACGGTCGACCTCGACGTCCAGCCGCGAGGAGAGGGCGTTGACCACGGAGGCGCCGACGCCGTGCAGGCCACCGGAGGCGCCGTAGGAACCGCCGCCGAACTTCCCGCCGGCGTGCAGCTTGGTGTAGACGAGCTCGACGCCCGCCAGACCGCTCTTGGGCTCGATGTCGACGGGGATGCCCCGGCCGTCGTCACGGACCTCGATGGAGCCGTCGGCGTGGAGTTCGACCTCGATGCGGGTGCAGTAGCTGGCCAGGGCCTCGTCGACCCCGTTGTCCACGATCTCCCACAGGCAGTGCATGAGACCGCGGCTGTCGGTTGACCCGATGTACATACCGGGGCGCTTGCGGACGGCTTCGAGCCCCTCCAGCACCGACAGGTGGCGGGCCGTATAACCCGTCTCCGCGCTAACTGCGGTCACACCCACTCCCAGCTCTGTCGAACACGTGTGCGCAGCTTACCGTTCTTCCCACCGCGACGCGTACAAGCTTGCCATCCGGTGGACAACGGCGTTACATCCAGCGTGATCATCGTTACTTTCGGCCGCTTTCCGCTCTGGGCGTAGCAGGGGGTCGGTTGGGAACGTTCGTATCGGGTTAGATGTTCTCTCAAGTGACTGACGCCAGATCCTCCACCTCAGGGGATGACCTGAAAGGCGATACGTGACTGGAACCCTCGCCCCCGCCAAGCAGCTGACCGCTGCGGACCGCTGTGACCGGTGCGGCGCCCAGGCCTACATCCGCGCGACCCTGCCCGTAGGTGGGGAGCTGCTGTTCTGCGCCCACCACGGGCGTCAGCACGTAGCCGTGCTGAGAGACAAGGGTGCCAACATCCAGGACGAGTCTGCGCGTCTCAGTGACGCTCCGGCAACGGCAGGCAACGACGAACGGTAACCAGACGGATGGAGCCATCAGCGGACCCGATAGTGATATCGGCCCGCCACTGTGAAGCCGTGGCGCTCGTAGAGCGCCCTGGCCACCGTGTTCGACTCCACCATTACTAAATATGCCCGCTGCGTGCCCTGCTCTCGCGCATGTGTGAGCAGGGCACGTAACACCTTCCGCCCGTGGCCCTTGCGCCGCGCGTGCGGCACCACGGCCATGGAGTAGATCCCGAACCACTCCCCCTGAACCACACCCCGCCCCACGGCCTCCTCGCCGAGCGAGGCGTATGTGGCGGGCACACCGGTGAGGATCCGCACGGCCGTCGCCAGACCGTCGCCACCGGACCTCCCGTCCACGCTCCACCAGGCGTCCAGCCATGCCCGTGAGGGCGCTTCGGCGAGATCGACCTCTTCCCGCGACGCGCTGACGCCGTTCCCGGGCGCCTCGGGCACCAGGCTCACCGTCATGACCAGCGTTGGATCGACCACCCGATAGCCACGCGCGTGCAGTAACGCGTCCAGGCCGGGCGTGGCGCCACCTCCCACCGAGAAGACGCAGGGCAGGCCCCGGTCGGCGTAGAACTTCTCCGCCGCCTCGACGCCCGCTTCCAGATCCCCCGGCTCACCCAGCGGCAGCACGGAGTTGGCCCGCTTGGTCACCCCGTCCGCCGCGCGCAGGATCCAACCACCCGCGTCCACCCGGTGAATCGCCGGCCAGGCCTGGTCGACCAGCCGGTCGAAGACCTCATCGATCATGCTGCAGGATCCTAACCCCTCGGTCGCCGCACTACGCTCGGTGAGTGTGCTGATTCTGCTGCCTCCGTCCGAGGGAAAGGCCGCGCTGGGTGACGGCCCCGCCCTCGACCTGCCCCGGCTGAGTTTCCCCGCCCTCACCCCGTCCAGGCAGCGCGTCCTGGACGCGCTCACCGCCCTGTGCGAGGGTCCCGCCGCACGGGAGATGCTCGGGCTGTCGCCAGGACAGGCAGGCGAGATCGGCAAGAACCTGCTGCTGCGCACCGCGCCCACGCTGGCCGCGGCCGACCTGTACACCGGCGTGCTCTACGACAACCTTCACCTGGCCTCGCTCTCCCCCGAGGCCGCGGCGCGGGCCTCGGAGAGTCTGCTGATCTTCTCCGGCCTCTGGGGCCTGCTACGGATCGGCGACCGCGTACCCCCGTACCGGCTGTCGATGGGGGTGCGACTGCCGGCGCTCGGCGGTCTTGGCGCCTTCTGGCGCCGATCGGTCACCCCGTTGCTCGACGCCGAGCCCGGTCTGGTGGTTGATCTGCGCTCGGGCACCTACGCGACGGCGTGGCAGCCGGGTGGCAGGGCGGTGGCGGTGCGGGTGCTCAAGGAGGGGAAGGTCGTCAGCCACATGGCGAAGGCCACTCGCGGCGTCATAGCCCGCTCGCTGCTGGAGGGGGGCGTCGATCCACAGAGCCCCGAGGAGCTCACGAAGGTCCTGGACCACCTTGGGCACTCCGTCACTCTCTGTCCACCTCCCAGGGGGAGGCAGTCATGGATACTCAACGTAACGGTGTGATATTCACCACATTTCCCTTATAGCCCCATAGCAGGACCGGGCGGCACGCGTGATCCGGCGTGCACGTCTCGCGCCCCGCTCACGCCGGGACAAGGCGGAGCCGCCCGCAGGCCCGCTCGAACTGCTGAGCGGGATCACCCAGATAGGACCACGGCAACCGGCTGACCCTGCCCCCGGTACGCGTCAGGTGCCCACGCGCGGGCCTGCGCAGGTCCGCCAGATAGAAGGCGGCCCCGAACAGGTTGTGCGCCTCTATCGACCGTGGATGGCTGTCGCCGCCCAGCCAGCGGCCCGCGTGCGAGACGATCTCGCGCAGCGCCCCGTCCGAGAACCAGCCTCCGCGCGACATCGGGGACCGCTCGGCGGCCACCTGTTCGAAGTGCGCCAGCGGCAGCAGGGCCGCCATCGGGTCCCCGTCGGGCGCCCGCGACACGGCCTGCCTGGCGAACTCCAGCATCTCCTGGGCACTGCCGCCCCAGGCCGGTGACAACGTCATGAGCCTGGCCACATTGGCCGGGAACAGCGTCGGATAACGGCGAACGGTTTCGAACCAGACCGCGTCCTTCTCCTGGCGCGGCCGGTCGAGGCCGAGATAGAGCCACATGATCGACTCCCAGGGCACCGGATCGGACGGCACGAGCGCCGCCGCGGTGAAAAGCGGCTGCCTGGCTCTCTCCATCGCCGCCTGGAACGCCTGCAGACGCTGCGCCTGCACGGCCCGGGCCTTGACATCCGGCTTGATCGTCCAGGCTTCCTCGATGCGGGTACGCCCGAGCCAGAGCCACAGGTCGGGGTTGGCCCGGTCATGGAGCGCCAGCGTCTCAATGGCGCCGCTGTGGCCGACGGCCGCCCTGGCCAGTGCCTCGACCCTGAGCGCGCGTCTCTCCGGATCGCCACGGGCCGCGCCGAGCGTGAACGTACCGCTCTCGAACACCCTCCGGCGCACCGCGGCGACCGCGTCGTCGAGCATCACGTCCGCCCACGGACGATCGACGATCACCCGCAGCCTCCGGGCGCGAATCCTGTCAACTTCGGCCACACCCATGAGGCGGGAGCCTAGAAGTTCGTTTCACACCCCGTGCTACCGGCCTATTACACCGGCGTTAATGACGTGGGGCCCGCACCGGACAGTGCGGGCCCCCTGTCAGAAAGCCTCAGTCAAGGTAGTCACGCAGGACCTGCGACCGGGACGGGTGGCGGAGCTTGGACATGGTCTTGGACTCGATCTGCCGGATGCGCTCGCGCGTCACCCCGTAAACCTTGCCGATCTCGTCCAGCGTCTTCGGCTGGCCGTCGGTCAGGCCGAAACGCATCGAGACCACGCCCGCCTCGCGCTCGGACAGCGTGTCCAGAACGGAGTGGAGCTGCTCCTGCAGGAGCGTGAAGCTGACCGCGTCGGCGGGAACGATGGCCTCGGAGTCCTCGATGAGGTCACCGAACTCGCTGTCCCCCTCCTCACCCAGCGGGGTGTGCAGGGAGATCGGCTCGCGACCGTACTTCTGGACCTCGACGACCTTCTCGGGGGTCATGTCGAGCTCGCGGGCCAACTCCTCGGGAGTGGGCTCGCGCCCCAGGTCCTGAAGCATCTGCCGCTGGACGCGGGCCAGCTTATTGATCACTTCGACCATGTGGACCGGAATGCGGATGGTCCGCGCCTGGTCGGCCATGGCTCGGGTGATCGCCTGCCGGATCCACCACGTGGCGTAGGTGGAGAACTTGTAGCCCTTGGTGTAGTCGAACTTCTCCACCGCGCGGATCAGGCCCAGGTTGCCCTCCTGGATCAGGTCCAGGAAGAGCATGCCGCGGCCGGTGTAGCGCTTGGCCAGCGAGACCACGAGGCGGAGGTTGGCCTCCAACAGGTGGTTCTTGGCCCGGCGGCCGTCCTCGGCGATCCACTCCAGCTCGGCGCGGACGTCGACCGGGAGCCTCTCGCCGTCGGTTCCCAGCTGCTCCTCGGCGAACAGACCGGCCTCGATCCGCTTGGCGAGCTCGACCTCCTGCTCCGCGTTGAGCAGGGGGACCTTGCCGATCTGCTTGAGGTAGTCCTTGACCGGGTCGGCGGTGGCGCCGGCGGCGGCGACCTGCGGCACCGGGGCGTCATCGTCGTCATCGGAGAGGATGAGGACCTCGTCCTCGTTGACCTCGACGGCCTCGGCCTTGGGCTCCTCCTCGGCCTCGGCCTCGGCTTCCACCTCGACCTCGACCTCGACCTCGGCGACGGCCTCCAGGTCGAAGTCCTCGAGCTCGACATCCTCGAGCTCGATGACCTCGTCGTCATCGCCGGCGAGCGACTTCGACTCGGACGCGGGAGCCGGAGCGGCTACCTCGGGACCGGCCTTCTTCGGCGGGGCCGGAACCGGCTTCTTGGCAGCCGGGGCGACCTTCTTGGCCGGCGCCGCGGGCCTCTTGGCCGCGGGAGCGGGCTTCTTGGCCGCTGCCGCGGGCTCAGAACCGCCGACGACCGCGGTGACGGTCTCCGGCTGCTCCTTGGCCGCCGCGGCGGTCTTGGTCTTCTTGACGGCGGCGGGCGCGGCCGGGGCAGTGCGGCGCTTGGCCGGAGTGCGGGACTTCTTGGGAGCTGCGGAGTCCTCGGCAGTCAGCCGTACGGTAATGCCCTCTTTGCTGAGGCTTCGCAGGATTCCAGCGACCTGCGCCATCGGAATGTCCGCTTCCTCGACGGCCTTGCGGACATCCTCGGACTCGAGGAACCCCTGCGAGCGCCCCCGCTCCATCAGCTGCTGAATGACGGGCTCGTTCAGCTCGGATGGCTTCGAGCGAGTCGAACTTGCAGGCGACACGAACACCTCTCGAAGGAAAGCGAGACGAGAATGGACCCAGATGCCCAACTAGGGGCACTTCTACCTCTAGTTGTGGTTAGCGAGGCCGCGCGAACCGCGACGCACCTGTCCAGCATTGTGGCATGACACCGTGATCCATACGGCCGCCTCCTGGCGGTTGCCCTCCACCCTAGGCCGACCAAGAGAGTAGTGCGTACGGAAGCGAGGCACCGATACCCGAAAGCAACCGTTATGACTGTTTCATTCAGTCACTCTTCGTGGCGGCGGGAACGTGAATCGCGAGCACTGTGACGTCGTCATCCTGCTCATATCCAGACAACATCCGGTCGACAAGGAAATCTAGCAACATGTGAGGGCTTCCGACCACTTCAGCCGGCGCTTCGGTCACAACAGAGCAAAGATCAGCGAGTCCGGCATCAAGACCACGCTTCCGGTTCTCCACCAGACCATCCGAATACAGGACGGCGGTGTGGCCCGGCGGGACACAGAACCTGAACTGCCTGCGACTCGTGGGCCAGCCCAGCGGGGTGCCCGGCTCGCCGTCACACAGTATCGGCACGCCCTCAGGGGAGACCAGCAGGGGCGGCGGGTGACCGGCCAGCGCCAGCGTGCCCTCTCCGGTGCCGGGCTCGACGACCATGTAGGCGAGGGTCGTGACCTGCTCCTCCTCCTCGGTCGCCTCGAAGACCCGGTCGAGGCCGGTGAGGACCGCCGCGGGCGGCGGGTTGGTCAACGCCAGGGCCCGCATGGCGTTGCGGATGCGGCCCATCCCCGCCGCGGCCTTGACGCCCTTGCCCATGACGTCGCCGACCACCGCCGCGACCCGGCCGTCCTGGAGCACGAACGCGTCGTACCAGTCACCGCCGACCTGCACATGGCGGCTTCCCGAGCGGAACCGCTGGGCCAGGACCAGCCCCCTGACCACCGGCAGGCGATCGGGCAGCAGGCTGCGCTGGAGCGTCTCGGCGGTGCGGTGCTCGCGCTCGAACAGGGTGGCCCGCTCCACGGCGAGGGCGCACTGCCCGGCGAGCGCCTCCAGGAACACCCCGTCCTCCTGGGAGATCTTCTGCGGGCGGGTGAAGGAGAATCTCAGTGCCCCGAGCGCGCGACCCGCGGCCAGCAGCGGCAGGCCCACCCAGGCCCGCTCGTCACTGTGGGCGATGAAACCGGTGATGCTGTCGTCATCGCCGCCCGCGTCGACCAGTTGGGACCGCAGGCTGTCCGGCGACTCGGCGAAGACCGGGCGCCGGCTGTTGACCGCCATGGTCATCACGCTGGAGTGCGACAGCGGGATCTCCTCGCCGGGCGCGCCCGGAACGTCGGGGATGCCACCACTGTTGACCAGCTTCAGCGCGGCCCGGTCGACGTCGAGCAGCGCCACCGCCGACCGGTCGGCGGCCAGCGCCGTACGACCCACGTCGATGATGACCTGGACCACCTGCTCGACGGTGAGCGCCTCGGCGAGCAGCGCCGTGGCGCCCTGCAGGCGCGCGGTCCGCAGGGCCGCGGCGCCGAGCTGATCGGTCAGGCGGCCCCGCATCTCCTCGGCCTCGCGCTGCGGGGTGACATCGGTGTTGGCCCCCACCCATTCGACGACCCGGTTGTGCCGGATGATCGGGACGGCGCGCACCTCGAAGTGCCGGTAGCCGCTGGCCCGGGTGCGGACCCGGTAGCTCCACTCGAACATGATCCGGCCGCGCAGCGCCTCACGCCAGGCCTCCTCGGTGTGCGGGCGGTCGTCCGGGTGGACGGCCTCCAGCCAGCCGTGGGTCAGGTACTCCTCCAGCCCCTGGCCGGTGATGGCCCGCCACTGCGGCGCGTCCTCCTCCACGACGCCGTTGGGCGCGGTGATCCAGACCAGCTGGGACTGGGCCTCGACCAGCGAGCGGTATCGCTCCTCGCTGCGCCTGAGATCCTCCTCGACCTGCCTGCTGTCGGTGATGTCGACGCCGACCAGGCAGATCGCGCGCAATGCGCCCTTGTCGTCGTGGATCGGGGAGAAGGTCAGCGACCAGTGGTGGGTCTCACCACCGGCGGTGCGCACCCGGATCCGCTGGTCGCCGTCGACCGAGGCTCCCGCGACCATGCTCCGCACCGAGCCCTCGATCAGGGCGGTCAGGTCGGCGGAGAGCAACTCACCGGGGGCCCGGCCGACCAGGCGCTCGGCGGGCAGGCCGACCACGTTGGCGAAGACCTCGTCGACACGTTCGAAGCGACCTCCGGGGTCGAAGAACGCGAAGGCGAACGGCGACTGTGACAGCAGGCCCTGCAGCAGGCCGGAGTCTGAGATGTCCACACCCGACTCCCGGGGACGGGGCACGGAGGTTTCGGCGCTCATGGTCGGCACCTCCGTCGCGTGCCAGGGTCTCCCACGAGGCACATCTCCAAACTTGCGAATTGGCGTAGCGCGGCTCCGGGGGACCGGATCCTGGAGTACATCATCGGCGATGGGCAGGCGCGGACGGAAGCCCCGCCCAAGATGCGGTCAGCACACCCCGGGAACGCCACCGCTCCGATGACCGGGATCCCCGGGCCGACACGCCGGGGCTCCCGTACGGGCGGCGACCAGTCGGCGTTGCGCCTTCGAACGTTTGCGGCCAGGACCCTAGCAGGATCGCGCCGGACCGTCCCGGCAACTGCCCACCTCATCTCCGTCGGGCTTGCAGGCGAGATCAGGCTACTGACTCGCCGTCAATTCGGCTCCCTCTTCGGGGACACTCGCTTACTCCACTGTTGCAGGATTCAGTCAAGATACGGGGTCAGCTTCCCATATCAGGGTGCCGAGGGTTGACACTCCCGAGATAAGTTGTGGAATGAGAACGCACGTCCCCGCCGACATATCCGGGGGATGCTCCCGGGAAACTCCGGAGGAATGCGACATCTATGCCCGTTCTTGCCACCCGCTCCACCGGGCCTTCAACGACTTATCACGAGCCGGTGACATCTCACCTGGCCACCGAGTTCCTGACCGTTCCCGTCGAGACCGTCGGCAGGTGCGTGGCAGAGGTCTGTGCCTGCGCGGAGCACCTCGGCATCGAGGCGACGCCCGAGGTCGTCGAGCGTGTCGCCCGCGAGCATCTACTCGCCCTTGTCAACTCCGCGCCGCCGCCCCGCGGTCCCCGGTAGCATCGGGGAACCCGGCCGTCTCTACGCACCGTTTGGACCGGGAATGCGAGAAGGTTGGGACGTGAGCGAGCAAAGCGAGCGGGCCGATCCGCACGGCGACGGCCGCGCTGAGCTCACGCGGCCGACGGGGGAGGCTGAGACTGCTTGAGCCGGCGACACCGTCGAGACCCCAGAGAGAGCCAGTCCCCTGAGGCGGTCTTCTCCGAGATGTTGCTCGCCGCTCGCGAGCTGCTGGCCGTACGCAGCCCGCTGGACGCCGAACTCATGGTCTCCGACATGGTCGGAGCCTGGTGGGGGCGCCGGCTGAAACGCGGGGACGCCGAACAGGTCCTCGGCGAGGGCCTGGTCGACTACGCGGCCAAGGCCGGCTCGCCCGCCGCGCTCACCCTGCTGATCGCGCTGGCCTACCTCGGTACGGCCCGCCAGGCCGCCAAGGCGGAGGGCGCCGCGCTGGCGCTCATGGAGCGCGGTGTGGCCAGGCCCCGCTGGGCCGACCGGCTGGGTGCGGTCAAGACGACCGGCTGCTTCGTCTCCCGCGACGCCTACGGCGATCAGGACACGGTGGTGTGCACCTTCGGCTACCGGGGCGCCGACAGCGGCGAGGACCGGCACGCGCTGGTCGTGATCGTCGACTACAACATGCGCGGCATCGCCCGTGACGCCTGGGTCTCATCGCACGTCGACAAGCTGCTGGAACAGGCCAGGGCCGAGGCCGAGGACAACCCGATGCTCAGGTTCGGCCAGATCGAGCCGCAGCAGGCCAGGGCGCTGCTCGAATCGGCGATGAAGGCCACCGCGGAGTACGGCCACCGCAGGACGGCCGCGCCGGTCAGCGACAGCTACAGCGCCTACCACGCCTTCGCCAGGTCCCGGATCAAGGCGCTGCCGCCCGGCCGGAAGCGGCCGGCCCCGCTGCACAGCGAGGCCCCCTACAGCCGCGACCGCCGGGCGATGCTGGCCGCCGAGTTCCTCTCCTCGGACGCGGCCGAGCACCTGTCCGACCCCTCCGCGGCCTCCCGATGCGCCGATCACATCATCGACTACGGCTGCGACCAGGATTTCGGCCGTCCACTCCGGGTCAGCCCGACCAAGTGCGAGACCTTCCTGCTCGACTGGCTGCCGCGCAAGGTGATGCTCACCACCGCCGAGCAGGAGGCGGTGCCGCACGTGCTGGGCGCCTGGGCGCGTTTCGCCGCGGGCCGGACCGGGCTGCCGGACGAGGGGCTGCGAGCCACGCTCGACGCGGTCTGGGAGGCGACGGGCAAGTTCGCCGAGTCCTACCGCGATCCGACGACCTTCGGGCTCGACCGCGACCTGCTCGACCGGCTGCTGCCGGACGGCGACCTGTCGGCACTGGCCAGGCGGGTGTTCGCGTTCCCTTTCCTGCAGGGCACGCACGGCGAGATCCAGCTTGGCCTGCTCAACCCCGCGGACGACGCCGACCGGCGGATCCTGCTGGGCATCGACCACGCGGGCGAGCTCGCCCGGCCCGACCACGACGAGCATCTCGCCTGGCACGAGGAGATCGCCGCCCGGCTGTGGGAGGGCGATCCGCCGCAGCTCTGGGAGGCCGCGCAGCGGCTGCTGGACCTGGGCCACGACCGGCACGACGTGCTGCACGTGCTGATCGAGATCGCCGAGCGCATCGGCGACGACCCCGAGGAGCTGGCCATCGCCCTCGACGACATCGCGGACATTCCCGATGAGCCTCCGGTGTAGGTGAATCATGATGATCGATCTCAACGCCGATCTGGGCGAGGGCTTCGGGATCTGGCGGCTGGGCGAGGACGCGGCCCTGCTCGAACTGGTGACCAGCGCCAACATCGCCTGCGGGTTCCACGCGGGCGATCCGCTGACCATTCGCCGCACGTGCGCGGCGGCGATCGACCGGGGGGTCGCGATCGGCGCCCAGGTGTCCTACCGGGATCTGGCCGGGTTCGGCCGCCGCGAGATGGACGTCGACCCGGAGGAGCTCTGCGCCGAGGTGCTCTACCAGCTGGGGGCGGTGGACGGCATCGCCAGGGCGATGGGCGGCCGGGTCTCCTACGTCAAGCCGCACGGCGCGCTGTACAACCGGATCTGCCGCGACCCCGAGCAGGCCGGGGCCGTCGTGGCGGCGGTGGCCGACTACGACCGGGACCTGCCGCTGTTGACCCTGCCCGGCTCCGCCGTCCACGAGATCGCCGCCGAGGAGGGGGTCACCACGGTCGTCGAGGCCTTCGCCGACCGCGCCTACACCGGTGCCGGAACGCTGCTCTCCCGCCGCTCCCCCGGCGCCGTGCTGCACGACCCCGATACGGTCGCCGCCCGTATGGTGCGGATGGTGACCGAGGGAGTGGTCGAGGCGGTGGACGGCTCGCTGGTCCCCGTCGAGGCGCGCTCGATCTGCGTCCACGGCGACACCCCCGGCGCGGTGCTGGTGGCCCGGGCCGTCCGCGACGGCCTGGTGAACGCCGGGGTGACGCTGAGGTCCTTCAGTTGAGGGGCCGGCGGTGATCCGGCGGGCCGGGGAGCGGTCGCTGCTGGTGGAGACCGGCTCGCTGGAGATCTCCCACCGGCTGGACGCCCTGCTGCGGGCCGATCGGCCGACCGGGGTGGTGGAGATCGTGCCCGGCCCCACCACGGTCCTCGTCAGCGCGCCGGGGGCCGACCTGACGCGCCTGCGGGATCGGCTCCTTCACCTGCTGGAGACGGGGGCCACGATCGGCGCGGGTACCGCCGCGCCGGCGCCGGCCGTGACCATCCCGGTCGTGTACGACGGCGCGGACCTCGACGAGGTGGCCGCGCTGAGCGGCCTCTCCCCCGGGGAGGTGGTCGAGCGGCACACCGGGCGGGAGCTGGTGGTGGGCTGGCTGGGCTTCGCCCCCGGGTTCGCCTACCTCACGGGGCTGGATCCCGCGCTGCGCGTGCCACGGCTGGACACCCCGCGAACCTCGGTGCCCGCCGGATCCGTGGCGGTCGCCGGCCCCTACTCGGCGGTCTACCCCTCGGCCTCCCCCGGCGGGTGGCGGCTGCTCGGCCGCTCCACGACGGCGGTCTGGGACGTGACCGCCGACCCGCCCACCCTGCTCACGCCGGGGACACGGGTGCGTTTCCTGGCGGTCGGCGGGCCATGATCGAGGTGATCGCGCCGGGGCCGTACGCCACGGTGCAGGATCTTGGCCGGCCCGGGTACGCCCATCTCGGGGTGCCCCGCTCGGGTGCCGCGGACGAGCCGAGCCTGCGGCTGGCCAACCGCCTGGTCGGCAACCCGGAGGGCGCCGCGGGGATCGAGCTGACCTTCGGCGGCGCCCGGCTGCGCTTCACCACCGGGACCTGGGTCGCCGTCACCGGGGCCGCCTGCCCGCTGGAGCTCCTGCGACCACGCGGGACTGCCGACGACGCGGCTCCCGGCGTGCCGGCCCTACAGGGGATGTGCGCGCCTTTCTGGGTGCCCGCGGGCGGCGAGCTGCGCACCGGGACGCCGGAAACCGGCCTGCGCACCTACATCGCCGTCCGTGGTGGCCTCGACACGCCCGTCACGATGGGGAGCCGGTCGTCCGACTCGCTGTCCGGGCTCGGCCCTGCCCCGCTCCGCGCCGGAACGGTCCTGCCCATGGGGCCGACGGACGGCCTGCCGCCGATCACCGTGGACGCGGCGCCCTCGCCGGAGCTTGGAGCGGGCCTCCTGCTTGTCCTGCCGGGTCCCCGGGAGGACTGGTTCGTCCCCGGAGCCCTGGCCACCCTGTGCGCGGAGCCCTACGAGGTCGGCCAGGACAGCAACCGGGTGGGCGTGCGAATGCGCGGCGCCCGCCTGGAACGGGCCCGGGACGAGGAGCTGCCCAGCGAGGGCATGGTGGCCGGGGCCGTCCAGGTGCCGCCCAGCGGCCAGCCGATCGTGTTCCTCGCCGACCACCCGCCGACCGGCGGCTACCCGGTCATCGCCGTGCTGACCTCGGCGAGCCTCGCCAGGGCCGCCCAGCTCCGCCCCGGCGACCGGGTACGCTTCCGCCGCGGCTGAACCGCTCCTCAGCGGAGCCGGCGGGAGGGCACTTCGGGCACGAGGTTCGGTATTCGAACACGGAAGCCCCGGTCGTGACGGCTTTCGAAGCCGGAGCCATCAGCGCAGCAGCTCGGACACCCGCTCGGTCTCGGCTGCGAGGGCCGCGGCGGGCACCTCCTCCAGGAGGTCGACGACGATCTTCTTGTCCTTGGCCTCCCAAATCCCGGCCACCCGGCCCTCGTGGATCACGACGGGGGAGATCCAGCCGGCGGCCCGGCTGACCCTCGCCTTCGCCTTGGCGGGCAGGAGGGGCTCCAGGTCACGAGGGGCGGCGAGGATGTACTGGTCGAAGCCTGGCAGGAGGTGGACCCCGGTGGCGGGCCGGGTGCCGGCCAGCTCGTCGAGGTGCTCGGCGAGCATGACCATCGGCCGGCCGCCGACCTCGATCTCGGCCAGCTCGGGGGTGAGGTCCCGGAACCAGCCGCGCAGCGTCGCCTTGCGGGCCGCCCCGCGGTAGAGCCAGCCGTCGAACGTCTCGGGGGTGCCCGGGCCGTGGGCACCGAGGAAGGAGCGGAGCAGGCGCACGCCGCCCTCTTCGGCCGAGGGGAGCTCCGCCGGCCAGCCGGGCACCCAGTCGCGGGGGCTGACGAAGGTCACCCTCCCCTCGCGTGGCGGGCCGTAGCAGAGCTCACCGAGGAAGCTCAGCGGCTTGAACAGGGCGCCCCAGCCGGAGGTGAGCGCCTCCTTCAGGTGGGCGTCGCCGGTGATCTCGATGACCCCGTCGACCAGTTCCTCGCGAGTGAGGGCGCGGCCGGCGAGCGCCTTGGGCACGGCGTCGAGGATGGCGGCGACCTCGGCGGCGGTGACCCCGTGGCCCCGCTGCCAGGAGCCCTTGTCCCAGTTGCGGAACGAGCCGAGGACGGCGGCGTAGGCGGCCAGCTCGTCGGCGGGGACGAGGTGCAGGGTGCCGCGCGCCGTCCAGGTCTTGACCAGGCTGCGGTCTCGCCACAGGGCATCGTCGATCTCATCGGGTCTCGGCCGCGCGCTCCGCACGGCCACCGCCAGGCCGGCGGAGGAGGCCACCTGCGCCTGCACCCCGGTGAGCCTGCGCACGACGGAGACCGTGTCCGGCGCGTCTGCCGGGTCCACGAACTGCCGTTTCAACCGCCACGCGAGCACCTGGGGCCAGGTAACCGAGATAACCATGGCCCACTTCTACACTCCGCTCCCGACAGAAAGCGCGCCCGTCCCGCTGCCGGGCGCCTCCCGGGCTCCTCGGGTATCCGGCCACCTGAGGACCGCGAGACGCCCCGCCCGACCGGGCCACCCGCACGGCCGCGTCACCGGGTGAAACCGATGTCCTGGTACCTCAGGTCGTAGAAGCCGCGGGCGCCGAAGTTGGCGACCGTGCTCTTGACCGCGACGTTCTGCGGTCGCTGGTAGAGCGTCACCACGTTGACCGCCTGCCAGATGAGCTTGTCGGCGGCGTTGGTGTCGGCGATGGCCCGGCCGGGGGCGAGGGCGGCGGTCGCCTTGTTCATGGCGGCGTCGATCTGCGGGGAGCCGATGCGGCCGAGGTTGGCGTTCCACTGCCCGGTGTCGTCCGGGCGCCTGGTGGCGTCGGCGTACTGACCGTAGGCGCTGGAGACGGGAAACGGCGTGCCCATGTATGCGAAGGCAGTGATGTCGTAATTGCCGGGAATTATGTATTTGGTGAAGTAGTCATCGGTGGGTACCGACTGGAGAGTGACCCCGACACCGATCTGGGCGAGCATGTCCTGGACGAGTTCGGCCTCGGACTTGGTGAGTTGCAGGCTGGACGGCAGGACGAAGCGCAGGTTCAGCTCCCTGCCGTCCTTCCTTCTGATCCGCCCCTCCAGCTTCCAGCCTGCGGCGTCCAGCTCCCGCCCGGCTTGAACGGGGTTGTAAGTACCGATCTCACCGGCGTTGTCCTGGTAGCCCTCCTGGGTGTTCATGAAGAAGTGGTTGTTCAGCAGGACGATCGGCCAGTCGAGGCCCTGGAGGTCGGACTGGGCGACGGCCTGGCGGTTGATACCCATCGCCACGGCCCTGCGTACCCTCCGGTCGGACAGCAGGGCGCTCTCGCCGTTCATCGTGATGTGCCGGAAGTCGGGCCCGGCCGCCTGCCGCACGATCGCGCCCGGGGTGGCCTTGACGCGCGCGTAGTCGGGCGCGGACGGACCGATGTCGAAGGTGTCGAGCTCACCGTTGCTGAAGGCCCCGACCAGTGCGTCGCTCTCCAGGGAGCGGTAGATGATCTGATCCAGCTTGGCCCGCTCTCCCCACCAGCGGTCGTCCCTGGCGATGGTGACGGTCTTGGCGGTCGGATCGAACGAGACGAACCTGAACGGGCCGGCGGTCACCGGGATGCGGTTCAGCCAGGCGTTGTTGAACGCCTCGGAGGTGGCGTTGGTGCTTCGGGGGTACAGCGGTGCGAACAGCGACTGCCAGTCGCCGAAGGGTTTGGCGAAGGTCACCACGACCTGGTGGTCGTCCTTGCCCCTGGTCACCTTCTCGATGTCCTGGTAGCCGGTGGTGCTCGCCACCCGGTAGTCGCCGTTGCGGCCGTTCATCGCCTGCCACTGGGCCCGGTAGTCCTCCCAGGTGATCGGAGTGCCGTCGGACCACCTGGCACGCGGGTCGAGGGTCAGGGTGACGACCTGCCTGGGGCCGTCCGAGGTGACCCTGCCCGCCGACAGGTAGTCGCTGTTCGGGGAGATCTGCCCCTTGGCGTCGGAGCGGAACGGCGAGGGCATGAGGGCGTCCATGACCTTCTTGACCGTCGCCAGGTTGCCGTCGACATGGTTGAGGTTCCAGTTGGCCGGATACTCGCTGAGCCCCCAACGGAGCACCCCTCCGTCCACGACCCGGTCGCGGGCGACGGGGTTGACGTCGTAGGCCTTGATCGCCGAGATGGACCCGCTCCCCGTCCCGCCCCCGCCACCGCAGCCGGTCAGAACCGGCGAGACCGCCAGGACCACGGCCAGCGCGGTGGCGAGCGCGCCCACGCGCCGGATCGATGTCACTGTTTTCCTCCCGGAGGATACGACTGGGCGAACAGAAGGGCACTCGGCTGGATCATCCGGCGCCGAACCTCTCGGCGAAGTGGCACGAGACTCCGTGGTCGTCTCCGAGTCGGCGCACCTGGGGTTCCTCTTCCACACAACGCCTTCTGACGGTCTCGTCGAGGGATCTGAACAGGGGACAGCGGGTGCGGAAGCGGCAGCCGGAGGGAGGATCGGCCGGGCTGGGCAGGTCTCCCTCCAGCAGGACCCGCCTCCTGGAGCGTTCCATGACCGGATCCGGCAGCGGGACGGCCGACAGCAGTGCCCGCGTGTAGGGATGCATCGGAGCGTCGTACACCCGGCCGGCCTGCCCGATCTCGGCGATCCTGCCGAGATACATGACCGCGACCCGGTCCGCGATGTGCCGGACCACGGCCAGGTCGTGCGCCACGAGCAGGTACGACAGGCCCAGGCGGGTCCTCAGCTCCGCCAGCAGGTTGAGCACCCCGGCCTGGATGGACACGTCGAGCGCCGAGACCGGCTCGTCCAGCACGACCAGCCGGGGTTCCAGGGCGAGAGCGCGGGCGATGCCGATGCGCTGACGCTGCCCCCCGGAGAAGTCCTGCGGATAGCGGGCGGCGTGACCGGCCTCCAGGCCGACCATGCCGAGCAGCTCGCGGACCCTCGGCCCCACCTCACGGCTGCCGTGCGTGCGCAGCGGCTCGGCGAGAATGTCGTAGACGGTCATCCTCGGGTCGAGCGAGGCCAGCGGGTCCTGAAAGACGACCTGCATGTCGCGCCGGACGGCCATCCGGTCGCGGGCGCTCATCTGTGCGGTGTCGCGGCCCAGCACCGTGATCCCGCCGCTCTGCGGTGCGGCCAGTTCGAGGATCTCCATCAGGGTGGTCGTCTTGCCACAGCCCGACTCCCCGACCAGGCCGAGCGTCTCGCCCTCGCGGATGTCGAAGCTGACACCGTCCACCGCGCGGACCGTGCCGACCCGCCGCCGCAGGAGCCTCCCCTTCACCAGGGGATAGTGCTTGACCAGGCCCTCGACCGCCAGGACCACCTCACGCCCGCCACGCGGCCGTGGCCGCTCCCCGGCGACGGAACCGGCAGCGGGACCGACAGCGGGACCGACAGCGGGACCGACAGCGGGACCGGGGCCGATCGCCTCCCCCGCGATGGCGCGCACACCGTAGATCTGGGCGGGTGACCACCCCTCCGCCTCGATCTCACCCGAGCGTACGCACGCCGCGAGGTGGCCGGGCGAGCCCACCCGTACCGGCTCGGGCTCGGACTCGGCGCACGCCGGGACGGCGATCGGGCAGCGCGGCTCGAACGGGCAGCCCGGCGGCAGCGCCGCCGGTGACGGCGGGCTGCCCTCGATGGGCACCAGCGGCTGCTCCCGGCCGCGGTCAAGGCGCGGGATCGAACCGAGCAGGCCCATGGTGTACGGCATGCGGGTGCGGTAGTAGACCTCGTCCACCGAGCCGACCTCGACGGGGCGCCCGGCGTACATGACGAGAACCCGGTCGGCGAACCCGGCCACCACCCCCAAATCGTGGGTGATGATGACGATCGCCGCGCCCGTCTCCCGCTGCGCCGTCTTCAGCACCTCCAGCACCTGAGCCTGGATGGTCACGTCGAGCGCGGTGGTCGGTTCGTCGCAGAGGATCACGTCGGGGTCGTTGGCGATCGCCATCGCGATCACCGCGCGCTGGCGCATGCCGCCGGAGAACTCGTGCGGGAACGCCCTGGCGCGCTGCGCCGCGTTGGGGATGCCGACCAGGTCGAGCAGCTCGACGGCGCGCCTGGCGGCCTGCGCGGCGCCGATCCGCTGGTGGACGCGGACCGCCTCGGCGATCTGGTCGCCGACCCGGTAGACGGGGGTGAGCGCGGAGAGCGGGTCCTGGAAGACCATCGAGATGGTCTTGCCGCGGAACGCGGTGAGTGTCCTCTCCGGGGCGCCCAGGATCTCCTGTCCGCGCAGCCGCACCGACCCGGTGACGTGGGCGTGCGGCGGGAGCAGGCCCATCACGGCCAGCGAGGTGACCGACTTGCCGGAGCCGGACTCACCGACGATCCCGAGCACCTCGCCCGGACGGACCGCGTAACCCATTCCCCTGACCGCGCGGACCGCGCCGGGGCCCAGGCCGAAGGTGACGTCGAGGTCGCGCACCTCGAGCACGGGTTCGGCGGGCACGAGGTCGGTTCCGGCCCTCGCCGGCAGGGGACCGGCCCCGGCGCCGCACCCGCCGGTCCGGCCGCTCCGGGATCTCGCGTCCGCGGTTCGCTCGCCTGTCATCCGCTCACCCACCTCTGCGGGCCGTGGGGTCAAAGGCGTCGCGCAGGGAGTCGCCGACCAGGTTCACCGCGAGCACGGTGACGATCAACAGGCCCGCGCAGAACCAGAACGTCCAGGGGGCGTAGAGCGCCGTCTGGGCGCCGTCCGCGATGAGGCTGCCCAGCGAGACGTCCGGCGGCTGGATGCCGAAGCCGAAGTAGGAGAGGGACGTCTCGGTGAGGATCGCGGCGCTGACGTTCAGCGTGGCGTCGACGACCAGCAGCGAGGACATGTTGGGAATGATGTGCCGGAAGATGATCCTTGTCGGCGGCACGCCCATGAACCTGGCCGCCTGGATGAACTCCCGTTCCCTGAGCGAGATGGTCATGCTCCGGACGATCTTCGAGGTCACCATCCAGAGGAAGAGCGCCAGCACCAGCACGAACACCGGCCACTGTCCCCCGGCGAAGAGCGGGGACATGATCGCCAGGATCAGGAAGGCGGGGAGCACGAGCAGCAGGTCGGTCACCCAGGTCAGTGAACGGTCGGTCCAGCTTCCGAAGTATCCGGCGAAGGCACCCACCACGGCCGCGAGCGCGGTGCCGACCACCGCGGCGAGCAGGCCGACGACCAGGGACCTGCGCATGCCGCGCAGCGTGACCGCGTACACGTCGGCGCCGGTCTGCAGGGTCCCCCACCAGTGCTCGGTCGACGGCGGCGCGAGAAAGGCGGTGAAGTCCTTGGCGGTGTAGGTCCAGCGGGTGAGGTAGGGGCCGGCGAAGGCCAGCAGGAAGATCAGCAGGAGGAGCACGGAGCCGGTCCGGCCCCGGCCCGAGCGCAGGAGGCGGCCCATGACCACCCGCAGCCGTGAGGGCGCCTTGATCCTGTCGACGGACGCCCGCTGCTCGGTGAGCTCCTCCTCGGCGATGGTCATCTCCGGCTCACCCCACCCGGACGCGCGGGTCGAGGACGGCGTGGAGCACGTCGGAGGCCAACGCGGCCAGCAGCACCGCCAGCGCGGCGAAGCAGCTGATCGCGGCGACGGTGTTGATGTCGTTGGTGGAGATCGAGTCGACCAGCTGCTCTCCCACACCGTGCCAGCCGAAGATCTTCTCGGTGAAGGTGGTGCCGACCAGTAGCGCCCCGAAGGTGAAGGCGAAGTAGGTGACCGCCGGGATCAGCGCGGTACGCAGCGCGTGCCGGGTCAGCGCGGCGCGGCGGCTCAGCCCCTTGGCCATGGCCGTGCGGATGAAGTCGGCGCCGAGCACATCGAGCATCATGTTGCGCTGGTAGCGGCTGTAGACGGCGGCCAGGCCGAGCGAGAGCGACAGCGTGGGCAGCAGCAGATGCTGGATCCGGTCGATCCCGGCGGCGACGAACCCGCCCTGGAGCCCGGGGGTCGCCTCTCCGCTGACGAGGAGGATCTGGGCGCCGACGGCCTCGTTGAACCGGACCGCGGCGATGATCAGGATGTTGGCCAGCACCACCGTGGGGACCGCGAGGACGACGAAGGAGAGACCTGTCGAGAGCCGGTCGAAGGCGCCGTACTGCTTGACCGCGGCGTAGGCGCCGACGAGCACGCCGGTGACACTGCCGACGACCAGCCCGACCGTGATCAGGCGCAGGGTGACGCCGATCCGGCGCCCGAGGTCGTCGCCGACCGAGCCGCCGGCCACCGTCCTGCCGAAGTCGCCACGCGCCAGGGCGCCCGCCCAGGTCAGGTAGCGCTCGAAGAGCGGGGTGCGGTCGTTGAGGTTGAGGTCGGTGAGGCGGGCGTCGACGACCGCGGGGGGGATCGGCGGGTTGCGGCCCTCGTAGTTGGATCGCGGGTCGAGCGCGGAGGCGGCCAGCATGTAGGCGAGGCTGGTGGCCACGACGATCAGCACCAGATAGTTGAGCAGCCTGCGGGCAAGGAATCCCGCCATCTTTCCTCCTCCGGAGCCCCACCGCTGTCGGTGACCATCTTGCTACACTCAGCGACCGATGGGCTGCATAGCGTACCGAATCGGAGGGATCTCAGTGGACGATGGCGCCGGTCGGACCCGGAATCACTTTCCGGAGAGTTCGTCCACGGCGGCGCGCAGGTCAACGCTGGTGATGGTGGTCAGGTCGGCGGCGGTGGCGGTGGCACCGCCCAGGGCGGCCAGGCGGACGTCCCTGCGCATCGCCGCGCGCTCGAAGAGCGAGCGCGCGAACCTGCCGTTGCCCAGGCCGTCGATCAGGCCCTCGTCGCAGACCCAGGCGAAGACCTCGGCCAGGTCACGCCGGGCGGCGTCGTCGAACCTGTCACCCGAGGAGTCGGCGAGCAGCACCGCGATCTCGGTGAGCTCCTCGGCGGAGTACGAGGGAAACCGCACCCGCTGGCTGAACCTGCTACCCAGGCCGGGATTGGACGACAGGAAGGTGTTCATCTCCCGCTCGTATCCGGCCAGGATGATCACCAGCCGGTCGCGGTCGTCCTCGGCCCGCTTGAGCAGCGTCTGCACGGCCTCGGTGCCGAAGGCGTCGCCCCCGCTGTAGCCGGAGTTGACCAGGCCGTAGGCCTCGTCGACGAAGAGCACCCCGCCGAGCGCCCGGTCGACCAGCTCGTTCGTCTTGATCGCGGTGGCGCCGAGGTGCTGGCCGACCAGGTCGGCCCGCTGGGCCTCCACCACGTCGGGCTGGGTAAGCAGGCCGAGCGCGGCGAAGATACGGCCCAGGATGCGGGCCACCGTGGTCTTTCCGGTGCCCGGCGGCCCGGCGAAGACGAAGTGCCGCATCTGCGGCGGGGTCGGCAGCCCCCGCTCCTGACGCATCTTGGCCACTCTGAGCTGCGCGGCGATCGCGTGCACCTGCCGTTTGACCGGTTCGAGACCCGCCATGCGGTCGAGGTCGGCCAGCGCCTCCTCGAGGGAGGGCGCGGCCTGGTAGCCCCGGTAGCGGGCGGTGAGCTCGTCGAAGGCCTTGACGACATCCTCCAGGGCCGTGGTGACCAGGTCCTCAGTGGTGGGCGCGCCGCCCGCCCCCACCACGCGCACGTCCCTGGCCTGCGCGGCGGCCTCCACGAGGCTGCGGACGAACCGGGCGTTGCCCAGGTCGTCGACTATCGAGCGCCGGTGGATGTCCTCGAATCGGGCGAGCAGGGCGGGCGCGGCCTCCGGTGACATCCGGTCTCCCCGGCGCCTCTGCAGCAACTCGGTGATCTGGAGCAGCTCATCGGGGGCGTAGCTGGGGAAGCGGACCCGGCTTGCGAACCGGCTGGACAGGCCGGGGTTGGACGACAGGAAGGCGGCCATCTCCTTCTCGTATCCGGCCAGGATGACGACCAGCCGGTCGCGGTCGTCCTCGGCCCGCTTGAGCAGCGTCTGCACGGCCTCCGCGCCGAACCTGTCCGGCTGGCCGTCACCGGAGTTGATCAGGCTGTACGCCTCGTCGATGAAGAGCACCCCGCCGAGCGCCCGGTCGACCAGCTCGTTCGTCTTGATCGCGGTGGCGCCGAGAAACTCCCCCACCAGGTCGGCCCGCTGGGCCTCGACCACGTAGGGGGTCTCCAGCAGGCCGAAGGCGTAGAAGATCTTCGCGACGGTCCTGGCCACGCTGGTCTTGCCGGTGCCCGGGGGGCCGACGAACACGAAGTGCCGCATCGGTGGCTCGGTGGAGTATCCGGCCTCCCTGCGCAGCCTGGCCGCCTCGATCGAGGCGGCGATCGAGCGCACCTGCTCCTTCACCGGGGCCAGGCCGATCATGGCGTCCAGCTCTCCGAGCGCCTCCTCCACCGAGATGGGCGGCGGCGCCTCCCGCTCGCCGGTCACGGCGGCGGGCGCGGGGGGACCGCCCCCGCGGACCCTGAGCCCGGCCTGGCTCCGCTCCCCCACCGTCAGTGCCGCCCGCACCCGGCGGGCCTGGAGGAAGCGCTGGACGAGCACCCCGGCCGCCACCGCGTACGCGGCCCAGATGGCGGTGACCGGCGCGAGCCCGGGGATGACCACGCCGAGCAGGACGGCCACCAGTCCGGCGGGCACCAGTGCCATGGCCGTGCTCACCCACGGGGTGACCCAGCGGATGAGGTGGGCCGCGCCGGCCACCAGGGGGGCGAGGATCATCAGCGCGGTCGGGATCGGTGAGTTCCAGCCGGACGCGCCCTGGAAGATCATCAGCGCCGACAGCCAGGCGAGCACCACGAGCAGGGTGGCCGCGGCGCGGGGAAAGCTCAGGGTCAGCGCCGCGAAGCCGAGCAGCGTCAGCGTGACGAAGAGTGTGTTGAGCACCGACCAGCCGAGGCCGAACGCCAGCCCGACCGCTCCGACCAGCACCGCGACGTAGATCAGCCTGCGCAGAGGCGGCGAGAGCCGGAAGTAGCCCAGCCGCACCCGCTCGAACAGATCCCGTGCGGCCACGCGCCCCGCCGGCTGGGCCCTGCTGGATTCCCGCATCACGCCTCCCCGGTCCGCCCCCGGTTATACCGCACCGGGGGGACGTTTGCGCGTGCCTGGGCGTCGCGCCACGCCGCCGCGCGGGCACGATCAGATATGTGGACGAGAACGGATGAAATCCACGCTCGAGGTAGCAAGCTGCGACCGGTGCCGCACCGGTGGCCACACCCTTCCCTGTGCCGCCTCCGCGCCCCGCGCGCGGCGGTTCGCGCCCGTGTTCCCGCCGGGTGGGAGTACCCGGTCCCCGCGCCCGTCCTTCCCCGGGAACCGGCCAGGTGACGGGCATGGGAATGTCACCGCCGGGCAAGGCGGTCCGCGCTCCCGACGACCGCTCAGCCTCGGCGGGCACGGCCCTGGTGCCGGCCGGGATACTCGCCGACCACGACCTGCTTGGGGGTGATCCTCAGCAGGCCGGCCTCGGTGTCGCCGATCGCGATGCCGCGCACCTCGGCCCAGAAGCTGCGGCCCTGCGGGTCCGCGACGAAGACCGCCACCCTGGGGTCGCGCTCGGCGGCCTCCCACGCGTCGGAGGCGGCGATCAGGCGTAACTCGCCGCTCGGGCCGACCGAACTGACCGCGCCGACGGCCAGCGCGCGCGGGCCGCTGGGGTCGGCATAGGCGAGCATCACCCCCCGCGCGTGGGTGAAGGCCGCGCGCACCTCCCCGCTGAGCCCCACCGGCGGGGAGGCATCGCCGGGCAGGCGGCCGCCGCAGCCGTCGCACATGACCAGTGAGGCGCGCCAGGGACCCGGCGCACCCCGCCACCATGCCCGCACCGACCTCGTGGCGAACACCGCCGACGAGACGGCCGGCAGCACGGTCCCGGCCCGCCAGGCCCACTCGCCCGCCTGGGCGAGCCCGAGCGTGGTGACCGCCGCCGCCATGCCGAGCAGGAGCGCCGCCGCGGCGGACAGGGCCAGCGCCGCCGCCAGCCCGCGGTCCGCTGCCAGCACCCTGCCGAGGCCCAGGGCGGGACCGGCCCCGCGGTACGCCCAGCCGAGCACGAGCGGCACGGCGAGCACGGCGAGCGCCCAACGCCGTTCGTCCAGGACCGCCGCCGCCGGCACGACCGCCACCGGCACCGACCAGACCCGGCCCGCCACCAGCCAGAGGGTCACGTTGACGTCCCGCCTGGCCGTACGGTCGTCACCGGCCGCGGCGAACTCGGCCAGCGCCCTGACCGGCCGCCCGCGCCAGGCATCGACGAGCACGCGCAGGACGAGCAGTACGGCGCCGTTGAGGAGCACCAGCCCGGCGAGGCCCGCCCAGAGCACCCCCGTGGCGTCCGGCGGCGGTCCGGCCAGGAGCGGTGGGACCTCCGGTGGGAGGGTGGCGACGACCGCGACGTACGCGGCCACGACGACCAGGGTGATCAGGATCGACGTGCCGAGCCAGAGGTCGCGGGCGAGCATGCCGGGCACGTACGACCAGAGCCCGACCCGGTGCGCCTGCCTGAGGGTGATCACCAGGACGGCGAGCGGCACCAGCCCGCCACCGATCCTCGCCACGCCTGCCAGGCCGAACCCGAACTCCGCCGCGCAGACCGCGACGAGGGCGACGGCCAGCAGGATGCGGAGCTGCCGCGACCACGTCTCCAGGGCGCGCCTGGCCCGGCCCGTCTCACGGGGGTCGACCGGCCAGGCGGGGTCGTGGTGGGCGCGTGGGCGCTCCCAGCGCAGCCAGGTCAGGCCGAGGTTGATCCTGGCGCCGGGATGGTCGGGCAGGCGGCGCAGCGCGTCGCGGTAGGCGGCCCGCGCGCGGGGGTACTCACCACGCAGCAGCGCGAGGTCACCGGTGAGGACATGCGGGTCCGGCTCCTCCGGCGCGTAGCGGACGGCCCTGGCCGCCTGTGCCCGCGACTCGCGCCAGCGGCCCGGTACCCTGCGCAGTGCCGCCCCCAGGCGCATCCGCGCGGCCCAGGAGCCAGGCGCGAGGCGTACCGCCTCCTCGGCGGCGGCCACGGCCTCCGCGTCGCGGCCGAGCCGCTCGAACGCGAGGCTGGCGAGGCGGTATCCCCAGTCGGCTCCCGACTCGGATCGGGGGTCGAGGTCCAGCGCCCTGCGGGCGGCCTCCAGCGCGGCCTCGGGGTGGTCACGGCCCAGCAACGCGGCGGCCACGGCACACCACTGCCGGGGGTCGTCGGGATCTCGGGGCGGCGGCACCGGGGCCGAGTCGTGCCCGCCGGACCCGCTCACCACGGCGGCTCACGGGCCTCACGCTGACTCCCCACGATCGCCATGGTCCGTGGGAGATCACCATTTGCCTAGATAACGGTATATGCCTGTATCTCTCTAGAGAGGTCACGCACAGTGTCACCGAAAACACGGATCGCCGATCGATCGCGAGACACAAGGTACACATATCCATGTAAATCCATAATTGAATGCCACCCCGCGCACTGCCGCACTTCGCCTAGGCTGCGACGTATGTTCGTCCAGGCTGACAACTCCTGAGCGGCCCATGACCACCATCATGGCCAAAGCCAGGGGTGGGGACGGCGGCTCACCTGCACCCGGGGCCAGCCGGTGGTCGATCCTCGCCCTGCTCTGCTTCAGCCTGCTGCTGATCGCGGTGGACGCCACGGTGCTGCACATCGCGGTGCCCACGCTGACGGCGGCTCTGGAGCCGACCTCCGTGGAACTGCTGTGGATCATCGACGTCTACTCGCTGGTGGTCGCGCCGCTGCTGCTGACCTTTGGCACGCTCGGTGACCGCTACGGGCGCAAACGGCTGGTGCTGGCCGGATACGTGGTCTTCGGCGTCGCCTCGGCGGCGGCCGCGTTCGCCCCGACCCCGCTCGCGCTGATCTCGGCGCGGGCACTGCTCGGCGTCGGCGGTGCCATGATCATGCCCGCCACCCTCTCCATCATCCGGCAGGTCTTCACCGACCGGTACGAGCGGGCGATCGCGCTGGGCGTGTGGAGCGCGGTGGCGGCGGCCGGGGCCGCGGTCGGCCCGCTCATCGGCGGGCTGCTCGTCGAGAAGTTCTGGTGGGGCGCCGTCTTCCTGATCAACGTCCCCATCCTGATGGTCCTGCTGCCCGCCGCGGTCAGGCTTCTTCCCGAGATCCCGAGGCGCTCCGACCAGCCGTGGGACGCACTCAGCGCGCTGCTGTCGGTATTGGGCATCCTCGGTGTGGCCTTCGGCCTGAAGGAGACGGGCGCCGGGCATCTCGGCGGGGTGGCGGTCCTGCTGTGCGGGGTCTGGCTGCTGACCTGGTTCGTCCGCAGGCAGCGGCGACTGGCCTTCCCCCTGCTCGACCTGGAGCTGTTCCGGCGACGGGCGTTCTGCGCCGGGGTGGGCGGCGTGCTGCTGACCGTCTTCGCCCTGGTCGGGCTGGAGCTCATGCTTGCCCAGTACCTCCAGTTGGTCCTCGGCGACAGCCCGCTCGGGGCGGCCGTACGGATGCTCCCGCTCATGATCGCCGCGATCGCGGGCGGCCTGGCCGGGGCTCGGCTACTGCGGTGGTTCGGGCTGCGCGCCACGATGAGCGGCGGACTGGCGCTGACCGCCCTGTCCCTCGCCCCCACCCTGGCCTGGGGCACCGAGGGGCATCCGGTGGCCCTGACGTTCTGCTTCGTCGGCATCGGCTTCGGCATCCAGGTCACCCTGCTGGCCGCCTCCGACACGATCATGTCGGCCGCGCCCGAGTCGCACGCGGGCGGCGCCGCCGCGATCGAGGAGACCGCCTACGAGCTGGGGGCCGGTCTCGGGGTCGCGGTGCTCGGCACGATCACCACGGTCGTG
>NZ_JBSFWD010000070.1:0-39155 GCF_053592655.1 Streptosporangium sp. NPDC002607 | reverse complement strand
GAGTGATACTCGGGCACGGCAGCCCACCCTTCCTTTGAATCGCCGTCACCTGGCCCGGTGACGGTGCGACCTGGCACCACACGGGTTCCAGGAGGTCGTGCCCCTGCTGAGCGGGGGCACGACCTCTGGCCGGTGAATGCCGTGGAAGCATGCCGCCGCTTCGCCGCGGGCTACATGCACCCGATGGCCCCGTACGAGCTGACGAGGCCCATGGCACCGGTGGTGCAGACAGATCCGGCGAGGCCGGTGGGCACGGCGGAGTAGACATGTCCGCTGAGACTGGCAGGTGTGATGGCGCAGACGGGTTGGAGAGCGACCATGGCGCCGGTCAGGTCGACGCATCCGCTGGACGGGGGCGTGGCGGGCCCCGCCAGGGTCGTCGCACCTGCCGGGCCTGTCGCGCCCCTGGGTCCTGCCGGACCTCTAGGTCCCGCGGGGCCTTGAGGCCCTGCTGGTCCTGGGCGTCCTGCCGGCCCTGCCAGGGGCGCCACACCTGCGGGTCCTGCTGGGCCGGTGGCGCCTCTGGGGCCTGCGGGGCCCGTCGGTCCTGTCAGCCCCATTGGGCCTGTCAGTCCCGTCAGTCCTGTCAGTCCCATGGGGCCTGGTAGTCCCATCGGTCCTGTCAGTCCCATCGGTCCTGTCAGTCCCATCGGGCCTGGTAGTCCCATCGGTCCTGTCAATCCCATTGGTCCTGTCAGCCCCATCGGGCCTGTCAATCCCATCGGGCCCGCGGGTCCTCCTGGCCCCATCGGTCCTGTCAACCCTGTCAGCCCTGCCGGTCCTGCCGGTCCTGCCGGTCCTGCCGGTCCTCCCGGTCCCATCGGGCCTGTCAATCCCATCGGGCCCGCGGGTCCTCCTGGCCCCATCGGTCCTGCCGGTCCCATCGGTCCTGTCAGCCCTGTCAGCCCTGTCGGTCCTGCTGGTCCTGCTGGTCCTGCTGGTCCTGCTGGTCCTGGAGGCCCTGCTGGTCCTGCTGGTCCTGCTGGTCCTGCTGGTCCTGCTGGTCCTGCTGGTCCTGCTGGTCCTGCTGGTCCTGCTGGTCCTGCTGGTCCTGCTGGTCCTGCTGGTCCTGCCGGTCCTGGAGGTCCTGCCGGTCCTGCCGGTCCTGCGAACGCGTTGGTGGAACTGGTAGCAGTGGGGCGCCGCCCAGTAGGCCTGCCGGGGGCGGTCAGATCGATCACCCTGGGCCCGTCGCGCTCGTCGTCGCGCTCATCGTCCCGGTCGCGATCCCTGTCGAAGGCGGGCCTGGCGCCCCGGTCGCAGTCGTTGTCCCGGCCACCGTCACCGTCACCGTCCCCGCCCCAGCCTCGACCTCGACCCCAGCCGGGACCGCCAGGGCATCCACAGTGACGGCCTCTGCGGCATCCGCAGGAGCGGCACGGGCGAAGAATAGGCTTCTCACCGCTGTGCACGGAATATTGGAGACGGGCCTTGCCCCCGTTACCTCCGTTACCCCCGTTGTCGCCGTGAGGTGCGAACAGAATGCTTGCGTTGTCGGCGGTGGCGCTCGCCGGAACCTGGTTCGACGACATCACGAGGATGCCTGCCATCGCCGCGACGGCCAAAGCACCGGCACGCTTACCGGAATGGGCTGGCGCCCACTTGCTCCTACGAGGAAGCACGTTATTTCCCCATATCTTTACTAATTCCGAAAATATCCGGATCCGTCGTGCAGCCACGGAAGTGACGACGGAACAGGAGATACCCGAGGCTTATGGGGATAACGCTCCGGCATAGTTCAGGAAGAGCAAATAAGCGGCACTGTGCAGAAAAACCTATGCCTCATCTACGGTTTAGTCAGATTTAGGATGATTGTTCGGGCGTAGTGTTCCATGGGAGCTTTTATGATGTCCGATGAGCGGGAAAAGGTGATGATATCAAGGGACGGGAGGGCTGGGCGGTCCAATGCTGATGATCAATGATCGGCATTGCCCGGAAAACATATTTCCTCATAGTTCAGCGGCATAACCACATGTAATTTCACGCTTTAAACGACAGTGTGTGTCGTACCGGTGTGAACCGGTACGACACACACTTCTTCCCTGCTCCTGGCGTGGGTGACCGCTCCTGCTCGTCGTGCCGTGCCGTCACCGGACGGGTTCCACTTGGCGGCGTATCACCTGTCGCGGCCAGGTGTCAGGGACTACTTTTCGCGGATGATGATCTCTGGGAATGACGGGTCGTTCTGGAGCTCCCTCATCATTCTTTCCGAGCGCGTGAGGCGCTCGCGCCCGGGTCCCTCGTTCTCGTTGAAGTCGTTCCCGCGGCGGCCGCGGTAACGGTCGTAGGGACGGTCCTGATGGCGGTTCGGCCTTCCCCGCCACCTGTCCGAGGGCCTCTCCTCGCGGTACTGCCGGCGGGAGGGGTTGGGGTTGGGGTTGGGGGAGAGGCGGCCGTCGAGAGTGCTGTCGGCATTCAGCTGTGAGATCGAGCCGAGCGCCTGGACCTGCCCGATGGCGGCGTTGGCCGGTGCCTGGTTCGACGTCATGAGGATGCCGGAGACTGCCGCGATGGCGAGGACGCCCACCCGCCTGCCGGAGATCGGCCCCGGTGTCCGTCCGCTCTTTCGAGGAAGCACGTTATTTCCCCATCTCGTTTCTGGTTCCGAAAACATCTGATATCCCTCACTACCTCATAAGCGGCAGCAGCTAGGAGATACCCCTCGGACAGTGAGATAGCTCATTGAAACGGTTGAGGCAGAGCAAATAAATGGCGCCGTGAAGGCTGATAGGAGTTTATCTATTATTATTTACGGTTTTGTCATAGTTGTTCGTATGTTATGAGAGGCGAGGTTGCTGCGAATTACCGGCCGGTTCCTCGGCGGGAAACCCTGAGGCGGGGGTCAGCACCGCCGGTCAGCGAGACGACCTGCCTGGTATCGCCGGTGTTACCGGCGATACCAGGCAGGGCCACGGACCGTTACCGGTAGACGCGGGGATCGGCCAGAAGCGGGCGCGACAGGCGCACGGTGATGAACTCGTTGTCGTCGGGCCGGCCCGGGGTGCGGCCCGCGGAGAACGGGAAGTTGTTGTCGTCGAGCACGCCCAGAGTCCGGTCGTCGAGGATCACCACGTCCTCGATGGTCTGGAACGGGAACCTGAAGGTCTTCCCGAACCCACCCAGGCCGTGCGGGTTGGCCAGGTCGAGCAGGTCGGCGACGAGGGTCTTGCGCAGGTCCGCGTGGCGGATGTCCACCAGGTAGATGTGCTTGGTCCTGGCCGCGTCCCCCTCAAGGTTGTCGCGCTCGATGACGAGGAACCGGTGCCGGTCGACCGCGATCATGTCGCCGATCGCGTTGTCGGGGCTCTCCAGCCGGTAGGTCCAGCGCTTACCGGTGTAGGCCCGCTTGCGCAGGTCGAACTCGTTCATCCGCAGCGTCCCGGCCTCGTCGCCGGTCACGGTGCCCTCCAGCAGCGGGTACAGCGTGCGGCCGTCGACCGAACGGGCCATGCCCTCGAAGCCCTTGCTCCGCCCCAGGTTGGGCTGCTCGCCGCCCAGGGACGGGTTCTCCGGGGCCTTCACGCCGGGCAGCGGGATCGGCGCCTCGAGCAGCTTGCCGGCGGCGGAGAAGTGCAGCAGGAACGGGCCGAACTCGTCCCCGATCCAGTAGGTGCCGTCGGAGGTCCGTACGATCGACTCCACGTCGAAGTCCGCGCCGGTCAGCTTCCGGTCCGCCCGGGTCAGCGCCCAGCCGACGTGACCGTCGGGGTCGCTCAGGTCGAACCCGCCGAGCACCGCGACCTTGCCGCGCTTGAAGTCGGGCTTCACCTGGTGCACCCGCAGCAGGAAGTCCGCGCTGTTGGCCTTGCCGCCGTAGCCGTTGTCCGACAGCACGTCGAAGGTGCCGTCCTGCCGCCGCACGATGCCGCTGAAGCCCTGCACCGGCTGCCCGGTGAACGGCGGGGTCACCCCGTTGATCGGAGCCGTGCCGAGCTGCGCCCCCGACGGCTCGCTGCCGGGTACGAAGGTCAGCGCGGGCAGGGAGGCGAACCCGGTCAGGGTGGCGCGCCCGAATTCGGAGCGTCCGTGCCTGTCGGAACCGGGCTGTCCGGGGTCGGCCACCGCCGGTGCGGACACCGCCAGTGCCAGTACGGCCGCGCCGATGGTGATCGTCATACGTCGTCTCATGGCGGGTACGTTAGGGAACCCGGATGAACGGCCGGTATTACGTCGCGGGCCGTACAGCGAAAACAAAGGCATGGCTGAGGGAGTTGGTGCGCTTGTAGCTTCTCGCTGCCCCCTAAACGGAATAAAGTTCCATATATGAGGATTTTCGCCAACATCATCGAGCTCAAGACCGCCGTCGGGGAACATCTCGGCTACACCGAGTGGCGCGAGATCACCCAGGAACAGGTCAACCTGTTCGCCGACGCGACCGGCGACCACCAGTGGATCCACGTGGACGTGGAGAAGGCGGAGCAGGGGCCGTTCGGCGGCACCATCGCCCACGGATACCTGAGCCTGGCGCTGCTGCCCTCGTTCATGGTGGAGCTGTTCCAGGTGGGCGGTCTGGCCATGGGCATCAACTACGGGCTCAACAAGGTCCGTTTCCCCTCGCCGATCCCGGTCGGCGCGCGGGTCCGGGCAGGCGCCGAACTCGTCGACCTCAAGGGCACCCCCTCGGGCTACCTGTCGAAAATGCGGCTGACCGTGGAGGTCGAGGGCAAGCCCAAGCCCGCCTGCGTCGCGGAGACCCTCTCGCTGTACGTCCCGGCGGAGAGCTCCTGACCGTGCGGTCACCTCTCCCGCGGAGGACGCCCTCCTCGACTCAGCCCTCCGTGGAGAGCTCCTGAGCCAGGATCGCGGCCTGGACGCGACTGCGGAGACCCAGCTTGTTCAACAACCGGCTGACGTGGGTCTTCGTCGTCGCCTCCGCCATGTCCAGCTCCACGGAGATCTCCGTGTTCGACAGGCCCCGGCCGATGCAGGCCAGTACCTCGCGCTCGCGCGGGGTGAGGCCGCCGATCTCGTACGGCCTGCGCGCGGGGACCGACGCGCCGAAGGCCGAGATCAGCCGCCGGGTGACCGAGGGCGCGATGAGCCCGTCGCCCCTGGCCACCACCCGCACCGCGTTCACCAGGGCGTCGGCGTCGGTGTTCTTCAACAGGAACCCGGCGGCTCCGGCCCGCAGCGCCCCGAAGACGTACTCGTCGATGTCGAAGGTGGTCAGGATCAGCACGTCGGCGATCCCGCTCAGCGCGCGCGTCGCGGAGATCCCGTCGAGCTTCGGCATCCGGATGTCCATCAGCACCACGTCCGGGCGGAGCTCGGAGGCCATCGCGACGGCCTGCTCGCCGTTGGCGGCCTGGCCGACGACCTCGATGTCGTCGTGACCGTCGAGGATGAGGACGATCCCGGCGCGGACCGCCGCGTGATCGTCGGCGACGAGGACTCGGATGGTCACGTGCTCTCCAGAGTGGGCAACTCGGCGCGGACGCGCCAGCCGTCATTATGCGGTCCGGCCTCGAAGACGCCGCCGACGAGGTTCGTGCGCTCCCGCATGCCGATGATCCCCGCACCCGCGCCGGGCAGCTCCCGCTCCGCTTCGCCCACCGGGTTGTCCACGGTCAGCGTGACCAGCCCCGGCAGGTAGCCGATCACCACGTCGGCGGCCTTTCCACCGTGCTTGAGCGCGTTGGTCAGCGACTCCTGGACGATCCGGTAACCGGCCAGATCGACCGAGGCGGGCAGCTCCCTGGCATCGCCGTCCACCCGTATCCGCACGTCAAGCCCTGCCTCCCGGGCCCGCTCCGCCAGTTCTTCAGCCTCGGCCACCCGGCGCCGGATCGCCTCGGGCTCCTCGCCGTCCTGCCGGAGCAGCCCGATCATGGCACGCATCTCGCCCATGCCCTCGACGCTGTTCTCCCTGATGGACTCCAGCACCTTCCGTACGGTCTGCGCGTCCAGGTCCCGTCGGGAGAGGACGGCGGTGGACTGGATGGCGATCGCGCTGAAGTGGTTCGCGATCATGTCGTGCAACTCCCGTGCCATCCGGGCCCGCTCGGCCTGCACCGCGGCCGCCCGGTCCAGCTCCGCCAGCCGCGCCACCTGCTCGGCCCGCGCGCGCTCGGAGGTCGCCTGGTCCTCCAGCTGTCTTATGATCATCGCGGTGAGGACGGGAGTCACCCCGACCAGGCCCGTCTGGACGAGGAAGACGGCGGCGGCGGCCCACTGCCTGAACAGGACCCCGGCGACCACACCCGCGACGACGGCGATCACCGAGGTGATGCCGAGCATCCACCTGCCCAGCGCGCGGGGACCGTACCTGACCCCCGAGTAGAGGTTGTCGGTGACGATCAGGAGCGTACCCAGCGACGGGCCCATGGCGGAGTCGCCGACGAAGGCCACACCCCCCAGCCCGAGCGCCAGCAGCGGCCTGCTCCGCCGTACCGCGACCCCCACACACGAGACCGCCAGCGGCCCGATGAACAGCGGGGCGGCGGCCCATCGGTGCTGGTAGGCGCCCGCGGCGAGCAGCAGGAGACCGACGACGAAACACGCCACGGCCCCCAGCGCGTCTCGTCTCATGCCTCTCATCCCATCATTCCGATACGGCCCGCAGGAGCGGCGCCGGGAGGATCGCCGGTACATAAAAGGATGTACACCGGTTCATCAGCTCCGACGATGTCCCAGGTCGACCGGGTTGGGAGGATGAATCCATGGTTCTGGCGGTCATCATCGGATGCGAGATCGGGTTCTGGATCCTGCTTGGCCTGGGGCTCGCCTCACGTTACCTGTGGAGCATGCGCCGGCTCAGCACGGCGCTGCTGCTGGCGGTTCCGCTGCTCGATGTGGTCCTCCTCATCGCCTCCGTCATCGACATGCGCGGCGGCGCCCAGGCGGACTGGCGCCACGGGCTGGCCGCCGCCTACATCGGCTACTCGATCGTCTTCGGCCACCGTACGATCACCTGGGCCGACGCGAAGTTCGCCCACCGCTTCGCCGGCGGCCCCGAGCCGTGGCGGCCTCCACCCGGCGGCATGGCCAGGGCCCGGTACGAATGGGGCATCTGGCTCAGGATCGTTCTCGCGTACGGCATCGCCTGCGCCCTGCTGTTCGGCCTGATCCTCATCGTCGGCGACCCGTCACGGACCACGGCGTTGATCGCCTTCATGGCCGGTGCGCTCAAGATCCCCCTGATCGCCGTGCTCTGGCCGCTGAGCTACACGCTGTTCCCGAAGAAGGTCGGCGTCGCCGGCGATTCCGGTGACTGATTCCGCGCATCGGTCGCGGTGTCACCAGCGATCCCAGTGGGTGACCTCCTCCATCGGCACCCGGCGCGCGGGCTTGAAATCGGTGCCGATCGTGTAGGCCAGCGGAACGAACGCCACCTGCATCACCTTTCCGTACGGGATGCCGAGTACCCGGGCCGCCTCCCGCTCCAGCCGGAGCGGCCCCAGCCAGGCCGTACCCAGCGACCTGGCCCGCGCGGCCAGCATGAAGCTCCAGACGGCGGGCAGGATCGAGCCGAACGTGTTGGCCTGCTCATGCACGCTCGCTCCCTCGGTCCGCCCGGTGATGCACGGGATGAGGAACGCCGGCACCTGGTGAATGTGCCGGTACAGGTGATCCGCTCCCTCCCAGACCCGCTCCATCGAACCCGGGAACGCGTACGCCCGCCGCGCGTCCTCCTCCGGCATCGGCGTCCCTGGCAGGTGCATCCCCTCCCGCCACAGCGTCGCGATCCTCTCCCGCTGCTCCCGCTCGGTGACCACGACGAAGTGCCAGCGCTGGCGGTTACGCCCGGTCGGAGCCTGTACGGCGAGCTTGAGGCACTCCTCGATGAGCTCGCGGGGGACAGGCCGGGTGAGATCCAGTCGCCTGCGTACGGCCCGGGTGGTGGAGAGCACGTCGTCGGGAGTCATCTGGCCGCCAAAGATTTCGATGATGGTCGAATTGCTGGGTCCGATTGTGCTGCTGGACTTCGATGTTTGTCAAAGCCTCGAAATCCTTGGCTAGGATCGGCCCATGCGGGCCCTTCACCATCCGGACGTCTCCTCCGTCACCCTCCCCACCATGCTGAACGCCCTCGCCGACGAGGTCCGGCTCTCGGTCGTCCGCCAGCTCGCCGAGGCCGGCGGCGTGGTCTGCGGCCAGTTCGACGTCCCGGTGAGCATGTCGACCCTCTCCCATCACCTGAAGGTCCTCCGTGAGGCCGGGCTCCTCCGCGTCACCCCCGAAGGCAGCTTCCGCCGCCACGAACTCCGCCTCGCCGAGATGGAGACCCGATTTCCCGGTGTCCTCTCCTCGATCCTCCGGTCCGCCTGACCCGCTGATCCAGGGCCTGTCACGCCGCCCGACCTCGGCGCGGAGCTCGCGCCCTTCCTCGATCACGAACCGATCGGCTAACCGGTTCGAGGCACCCCACAAAACCCGCTATGCTTGCTTACGCAGCGAGCGGCCGTAGCTCAATGGATAGAGCATCTGACTACGGATCAGAAGGTTGGGGTTTCGAGTACCTCCGGCCGCACAGCAGGTCAAAGGCCCTCTGGGATCATCCTGGAGGGCCTTTTTCGTGCCTGTACAGCAGCGTTGTACAGCAACGCGGGCTCACACAGGCGATCTCTCACGGACAGCACGCGTCGAGGCCAGGGTGGCGCAGCCGGATCGAGAACGACGAACATCAAGGGCCAGTGCCCCAGCCCCAGCTCTCTGAAGCCGACGACCTTGCTCAGGCGCCGCCGAGGTCACCCCGGAGACGGCGAACCCACTCCGCGGGGAAGACCTGCTCAAGCCGCTCTCTGCTGATCTCCAACATCCCCTCCTTCGCCAAGGGAAGGAGCGCGCCGTTCTGGACCGCCGTGTGATCTTCGGGAGCCGGGCAGATCAGGACAGCGAGGATCCGACACGTCCGTTGCACCTCCTCGACCCCGGCGGCATGGACCATGCTCTTGATGGGGCCCCACGCCGTCTGTACGGCAAGAGTCACCAGCGCTTCGAGGAGAGGGCTGCGACGCTCATCATTCCGAGACTTGATGATAGTCGCCGTCACGTATTCGGGTATTTGGTCCACGGCTTTCGAGAACTCCTCAATACCCTCGGCCAGGGCTATGAGGAGATCGCACCAGAAGTGATCGGTAAGAATTCTTCTGGCTTCTCGCGGCTTGCTGCCGCCGAACTGCTTGTCCAGTTCGCTGATCACGGAGCCGGTAAGGAGGTCGCCGACTTCCTGGATGTGTTCGATAGTGCGTGGATTTTCGGACAGCCAGTCAATGAGATCGACAGTTGCACTGTCGGTGGCGGCTGCCCGCCTGCGCTTGGACGGGCTTTGTCGCCCCTTGGGAGGTTGGGCGGCAGCCCATGCGGAGTTACTGCGGTCTCTCGCCTCCTGGCGACCGGCCGGAGAGGGATCGCCGGCCAAGGTGACGCCGTAGGGCCAACCGTGCTTCGTCCCGCCACAGTCAGAACATCGGCACTGATGCAGCTTGGCGCGCTCACAACCCACAGGGTGCGTCATTCGCCCTCCATCACGTTCGGTGTGAAGGCGAACTGAGCAGCTCGCCGGAAATCCTATTCTTTTAAATCATGAAAAACGAAGGGGGAAATCGTCGTGATAGTTAGTTCGATATATCTTTTCGGCTATAGGGGGAATTCTTGCATGCACAAAAGGCCCTTCGGGGTGATCCCAAAGGGCCTTTGTGGCAACGGAGGATGAGCTATGCCTCGCTTGAACCGTCGAGGCTCTGATTGAGCCGGTCGAGCGCCTTGCGCGTTTCCGGGGAGGGAATCTGAGTGTAGACATCCATGGTCATCGAGATCTGCGAGTGCCGCAGGATGCGCATCGCCACCCGAGGGTGGACGTCGAGAGCAGCCAGGAGCGATGCGCAGGTGTGCCGGGTGTCGTGGACCCGGATGCGCGGGACACCCGCTTTGCGGCATTGAACCTCGAAAGATCGGTTGAAATTGCGCGGCTCGATCGGCGTGCCGTTCCTCGTGGTGAAGACGAGATCGGAGTCCTTCCACTTCGCCCCTGCCGCCTTGCGGGCCTCCTCCTGAGTTCGCTGGCGGTGTCTGAGCGCAGTGATGCACAGGCCGAGCAGCGGAAGCGATGCGGTGGAGTCGTCGGTCTTGGTCGTCTCGCGGTGGAGGAGCTCTCCCCTGACACGGTTGAGCTGTCGAGAGATCCACACTTGTTCTCCACCGAGGTCGACGCAGTCCCAGGCGAGCCCGAGCACCTCGCCCCGCCGCAGGCCCAGAACGAGGATCAGCACGTAGGCCGCATAGAGCGGGTCATCCTCCGCCCGCAGGTGTTCGAGGAACTTCCGGGCCTCGTCGACGCCCCATGCCACGTGCTGGCGCTTCTTCTTGGTCTTGCTCGGGTTGGGCAGGGTGGTCAACGCCGCGACGTTCTTGGAGATCAGCTCTTCCCGGATGGCGTTACCGAGCGCGGAACGCAGGACGCGACGGATCCCCGCGATCGTGCTCCGGGACGGATACCCCTTGCAGCACTTTCCGATGGCGCAGCATCGCCGTTTGGCTTCCGCCCGCCGATGATCCTTCTTCTGGTCACAGCAGGTGCAGAGGGTGACCAGCGCGTTCAGCCATGTCTGCACCTCGCGAACCGTGAGCTTGTCGAGCCGCTTCTTGCCCAGGCCGGGGACGATGTAGAGCCGCACCAGCGGCTCATAGGCCACGTAGGTCGTCGGCTCCAAGTTGGGCTCAACCACCTCGGCGAGCCAGCGCGTCAGGTACGCGGCAAGGGTGGGGTGCTTGGTCGGCACCGGCCCCTTGCTCGCGAGGTCGTGGAGCTTGAGCCACTTCTCGTGGGTCTCCTCACGGGTCTTGCCGTAGGCCCATTTCCGGGTCTTCTTCCCCTCGGGAGTGACGACCCAGACGTAGCCGGCCCAACCGTCCTTGTACGGGAAGACCGAGCCCTCACCGTTCGAGCGCTTGCCCATCAGGCGGCCTTTCCACAGAGTCGGTTCACGTAGTCGTTCAGGGCGGATTCCGGGATACGGCGGCAGCGCACGCCGACCACGATCGAGTCGAGTTCGCCGGAGCGGATGAGCTGGTAGAGCGTCCACCGACTGACCTGGAGAGCGGTCATGGCCTGCGGGACGGTGAGCAACGCGGGACTACTCATGGACGCCTCCCGAAGCAGCAAAGCGGTTTCCGGTAAGGGCGCTTACCAAAAGGGCGTCACCGGCGGAGAAGCCCTGTCCGGCGTACTCCCAGTGCGAGACGACGAGCACGGTGTCCTCGTCGAAGAGCGGCAGGCGACCAGTGGTGATCGCTTCCTCGCGCATGTACTCGGTGCGAGCAGCGCGGATGTCGCCGAGGGTGGTGGAGTAGCGGCGGCTCTTGGTGGAGAAGTGGCCGCGGAAGCCCAGCATGTGAGCCCACTGGATGAGCCGGAATTCGGCCAGTTCGTCGAGGGCACCCAGGCGCAGGCATTCGGCGATGAGCCGCCGGGGATGGTCGCGGAGGTTGAACGCCGTCAGGTCATCGAGGGGATTGATGCGCCGGTCCAGGGTGCCGACGCATTCGGCGGCTTTGGTGGCGTACTTGGCGATGTAGGCGGCTACGGCCTGCTCAGTAAGATCACCGGTCATCGTGATCTCACGAACATCGAGTTGAGCGCCCCACTGGAAGGCCCGCGCGGGTTCACCAGGCACCACAGGAACGGTGACCGCCACGGCCGAAGCGGCATGCCGTACGGCATCGGCCATCAGGTCGGCCGTCGCCCAGGCCGGTGGAGGCGTAGCCGGTCCCTCGGGACCGTCGACGCGGATGACCGCGTGAAAGTGGACAACGCCGCGCCGCTGGTACTCGGCGACCTTGGCGAAGGAGATCACGGCCTGTTCCCGTAGCTCCCGCTGGGTCAGCCCGGCGTTCTTGGCGAGGCGTCGGCGTAGAGCTTCGGTGAAGCGCCGCCACAACTCCGGGGACATCGCGTTGAACAGCACCGAGCCCGCGTAGTCGTAGCAGTCCGGGCACAGCGGTTCACCGAGGCGGCTCTCGTCGGCCCCGTGCCGAGCGGTGCAGGACATGACCCGTCCGTGTGGGCAGGTGGCCGCGTCTCGTCGAGCGTGGCAGGGCAGGACGGTGCCGTTCTTCTCTCGCCGGGTGTGGACGGCGCCGAAGGAGGGAGCGGTGAGGGTGACGAACAGGCACGGGTGAGCGGTGACCGAGTCCGGGACACCCTTGCCCCCGACCAGGCCCGCGCGGATGAGTTGGTAGGTGTCGGCCCGGTAGGTCTCGGCGCAGGACGAACAGCGCGAGGCGCGCCGGGTCTTGCACGGGACGCGAAGGATGCCGTCCGGTTCGGTCGCGGTGCTGTAGCTGTGCAGCCGGTTCCCGGTGGTGGGGTCGAGGTGGTGGACGTGACCGCGTAGATGGATGGGCTGTCGACAGCCGCCGGTCCGGCGGATCTGGGAGGCCCAGCGGGCGTATTGGGGATCGTGGAGCCGGGTGATCATCCCGGCTACCGCGTGGGGGCTTGGCATGATGGGGGTGTCCCTTCCGGGCTTTTCGGGGTTCGGTGCGGGATGGCCCCCGACGTGACGGACGTCTTGGCGGATGTGTGGTCACGCCGGGGGCGCCAAGGGCTCAGGTGAAGCCGAGTCCCTCGCAGTGCTCGCAGGTTTCCGAGTAGCTGTCGACGCCGGTCCCGCCGCAGTGGCAGCACAGCCAGCGCTTGGGCGTGATGTGGACGAGCGGGGCGTCTTGGTTGTTGGTCATGTGATCCACCTCCTTTCGGTGCGCTTGGGGGCGGTATCGAGGAACACGCGCCAGGTGTGTGGCCGCTCATGCAACGGCAGAACCGGTGAGACGGAGCCGATGGGGAGGATCGTGCGGATCTTGTTGGCGGCGTGGACGATTTCGGCGTAAGTGCCGTCGATGCGGATGCGCATGGGGGTCTCTTCTCTGGTCAGGCGGTACGGGACGAGGGGACGGGGGCGGGGTCGACGCAGCCGGCGTAAGAGCTGTCGGCGTCGTGCCGGGCTCTGGCGCGGGCGAGGATGCCCACGGCCGAGTACTCGACCGGCCCGAAGGCGCGGCTGGTTCGGTAGTGGCCGTAACCGATGTCGCCGGGGTCGATGGCGGTGCCGAGGAGTTCGGCGATGGCGTCGATCTCGGCGCACATGTCGGGGTCGGTTCCGGCGGCGAAGTGGAGGAGCTTGGGGAAGGCCGGGACAGGGGCGCCGGGGTTGGCCTCCAGGAAGGCGGCCAGGTCGAGGAGTCCGTTGATGACCACGGCGCGGTGGTCGGTGGTGTTCATGGGGGTGTCCTTCGCTGTCAGGCGGGTTCGGGGCTGTCGCGCATGGAGCGCAGGAGGTCGGAAGCGAGTTGGCTGGAGACTCCGAGGCGGGCGCGCAGGGTGTCGCGGGTGATGGGTCTGCCGTGGCGGGCGTGGTGTTCGTCGGCGACGCGGCGGGCGTAGTCGAGCAGCGCACCGGCCGTACCGGCTTCGTTCTGGCCGTTCTCGGCGCCGTTCTGTTCGTTCTGAGGTCCGTTCTGGCCGGGGATGGCGAGGCCGGGCAGCGGGGCAGGAGCCGAGGGTTCGGGGATGCCCGCGGGGAGGGTGTTGGGTGCGGGGATGGTTTCCGGTACGGCGTCCGCAGCGGGAACGAGCGCCGGAGACGGCTCAGAACGAGGGTCGGAGGCGCGGCGCTCCAGCATGGAGACCGCGATCAGGAACGCCCCTGCCGGGGTCGCGGCGGTGATCCATCCCCAGGGCGACGGGTGGGCTTGGGCGAGGTTCGCGGCCAGGGACAGGGCGATCCCGCCGACGAGGACGAGGGTGGGCCAGGAGATCCAGCCGCTTCGTTCGCGTCCGTTCTTCTTGTCGCGCTGTCGTTCCCGTGCGGCCATGACACAGGTGAGGTCGACGCAGACCGCTATGGCCCAGGCCATCCAGCCGTCCTGTCCGTGTTCGGTGGCGGTGTCGCGGATGTGGGTGAAGCTGCCGGCCCCGGCGATCGCGGCGAGGATCAGCACCGGTGCGGAGTCGGCCAGCCGTACGGCCAGACGAGGCGCGGTCGCGGTCACGGTGGTTCTCCTTCCGAAGGGGTCAGGCGATGAGTTCGGGGGTGTCGACGCCGGGCAGTTCGTGACCGAGGCCGGAGGCGGCTACCTGGTTCCACGAAGGCGCCATCTCGGCGTAGGTGCCCGCGGCGTGCTCGGCGGCGGTGGTGGAGACGTAGCCGGACCGCGCGCGATACCAGCGGCCGTCGGAACCGGTGATCACGGCCACCCCGGGCAGTTCCGGCGCGATGGAGCGAGCGGCAACCAGGGCGTCGGGGTCGAGGTCGCCCAGCGTCATCACGGCGGTCTCGGGATCGTTGACCCGGTGGCAGACCCGTCCGCCGATCTGGGCGCGCAGCGCGGTCACGCCGGGACCGAGGTCGGAGCCGATCCGTTGGCCGGACAGGATCAGGTGGATGCCGAACGCGCGGCCGAGCTGGGCGATGCGCAGCAGCGCGGTAGCCGTCCGGGTGACCTGATCCTTCTCAGCCTTGTCAGCGGTCAGATACAGCTCAGCGAGTTCATCGACCAGGACCACGACCGGGATCGGACGTCCAGCGTCGGGGAGTTGCCAGATGTCGCGCACCCCGTAGCGGCGACAGGCCAGCATCCGGGCCCCCATCACCGCGATCAGGTCGCTCAGCAGGTCGAGGCATTCGGCACGGGTGGTGGCCAGCGCGGTCAGCCGGGCAGCGTAGGCCGACAGTTCGACGCCGCCTTTGAGGTCGAAGCCGACCAGGGCGACCGGTTGCGGGGCCAGTCCGACGATGAGCGCGTTGATCAGGTTGGACTTGCCCGACTGAGTGGCACCCGCGTTCATCCAATGCGGGATCAGGCGCAGGTCCATTCGCCAGGCCGCGCCGGTCTCCAACACCCCGACGATCGGCCTCAGCAGATCCTCGGCCCGCCAGCCGTCACGCGGCTCAGCCGGAGGCATGGCGGGAGCGACGTGGGTTAAAGGATCCTGGGTAATCCCTTGAAGAGTGACGCGGCCAGGCCGAGAACCGACCACGCGAACCGCCTCGATACGCCAGGCGTGCGCGAGCCGTTCACATACCTTGGCGTAGTCGTCGGGCACCTGGCCGTCGAGCAGGTGAAAGGTGATGCGGAAGCCGTGCCGTACAGGGCGGGGCAGGCCCATCCAGGGCTTGGTGTCGACCGCGACCCGCTGGAAGCGCCGCTTGACCTGCACGACGCCGGTCGAGGCGACCAGGCCGGGGACGGTGGTGAACCACCAGCGGTGCCGCTTCTTGGTCAGCCCGCAGCCGGAGGCCACATGCCGCCAGGACCAGCGCAGCCAGACGGCTTTGCGCGGGAAGACCAGGACGTACCAGTAGGAGAGGGGAGCCCAGCGCCGCCAGGCGAGCAGCACGAGCACGACGGTCAGGACCTTGAACAGGGGATGGTCGAGGGTGATCACAGGTCCGCCCCCATTCCAGCGGAGAGGGAGGAGCCGGCGGGGACGAAGGAGGCGGCCCGGTAGGAGATGCCCCAGCGTCCGCCCTGCTCCCAGACGTAGCCGACCAGGCCGACGGGGACGACCTCCTCACCGGGGGTGATCTGCGGTTCGGGGGTGGTGGTGACCTTGACCAGCTCCATGCGGCCAAGGTCGTCCTCGAACAGGAAGGTGAGCTCGTACATGACGTTGCCGTCCTTGTCGCGCTTGATCTCGCCGGTGTCCTTGTTGACGAGGCGGGGCTTGGCGGCCTTGACGCAGGTGATCTGGAGCTTGGTGACGTCGACGGGGATGGGGATGGTGCGCATGATCGTTCCTTTGCTAGATGGAAGCCTTGGCATACATAGAACGCTTGGAATTCTATGTTGTCAATGAGTTCTTCGGCGGCTTGGTTGGTTTCTTTACTCGGGTGTGCTCAACTGGAGTCGTGACGCAAGGCGACGCGACGCGGCGCAACGTGATGCAGCAGATGCGACGAGACGAGACGTAGATGGTGGAGAAGACCGGCCAGCCGGCCTACTTGCAGATCGTCGACGAGCTGCGCGGCCAGATCCGTACCGGCTCACTCGCCCCCGGTATGGCGCTGCCCTCCATCGCCCAGCTGGGCGAGCGCTTCGACGTCTCCGCCAGCGTGGTCAAGGCCGCGATCAGCGTGCTGCGCACCGAGGGACTGGTGATCGGCCAGCAGGGCAAGGGCGTGTTCGTCCGCCAGGCCCCCGCCGAGACCCCCAGGCCCGAGGCGCCGGATGTGAACGCCGAGATCCTGGACCAGCTTGCCCAGACGCGCCAGAGCGTCAAGGAGCTGGGTGATCGACTCGCCGCTCTAGAGGCGGCAGTGTTCGCAAAGCAGAAGTGATCTCACCGATCCGGCACGCCAACTCGTCCAGCTCTGCCCGGATCGCGGCCAATTCCCAGCTGATCCGCTGTGGGTCGACGTTCACGGGTTTCTCCCTTGCTCTGCGGTGCGTTTCGCCTTTCGGGATGGCTTAAGTTCACCGTGAGCTGGGGGTTTCCGGTATCACACCGATCTAGTTAAGCTTCTTCAGTTCTCCTCAACACCCATTTACACAAGCGTTTTCATATGCACGACCGCACACCGCGTCACCTCCCCGAAGCGTGAAGGCGAAAGTATGCAACTGAAGACGACCCAGCGACCCGGCTGGACCCCCTCCCGCCTGCGGGAACACCGCGAAGCCCACGGCCTGACCCTGGAAGGCGCAGGCGAGCGCCTGCGCCAGGCAGCCGGCCGACACGGCCTGAGCGTCCCGGCCGCCAACTTCCAGACGCTGTGGGGACACGAGCAAGGAACCGTGTTCCCCGGCCCGCATTACCGGCGCGCTTACTGCCTTCTTTACCAGGCCACCGAACCCGAACTAGGGTTTCGCCCCCCTCTGCCCGGTGAATCACAGAAAGCGGAAATCGTGATTTCCGATTTGCCCACGCCCGCCGATCCCGCAGCCGACAACGCCGCCGCCCAGGTCATTGAGGAGACGTTCACCAAGGTCTCCGTCGGCGGCATCGAGCCGGGCAACTCCCCGCAAGCGCTTCTTCGTAACCGGGTGGTCGACGCCTGGCGCAGGCGCCACGGCGGAGGCAGCCCCCGCCCCATCCTCGCCCTGGTCGGTGGATACGCCGGATCGGGCAAGACCGAGTTCTCTCGCTTCCTGTCCGACATCACCGGATGGGCGTTCCTGGACAAGGACTCCCTGACCCGCTCCATTGTCGAGCGGCTGCTCGTCTCCCTCGGCGGTGACCCCAACGACCGCCACACCGACCTATATCTCAAAGAGGTCCGTCCCTTCGAGTACCGGTGTCTGATGGAGACCGCGTGGGACAACCTCAACGTCGGCACCTCGGCCATCCTGGCGGCCCCGTTCATCGCCGAGCTCAAGGATGAGGCGTGGTTCGCCCGCCTGGAGAACCGGTGCGCGGCCAAGGGAATCGACGTCGCGGCGATCTGGGTCCGCTGCGATCCCGAGTCGATGCGCGAGTACATCGAGTTCCGCGGAGCCGCCCGCGACGCGTGGAAGCTGAGCAACTGGGATACCTACGCCGACAGCCTGAACGTCGAGGCCAGCCCGCCCACCGCTCACGTCACCGTCGACAACCGGCTCGGTGCGGCGATTAGCTTGGCCGACCAGACCCGCGAAGCGCTCAAGCGGATCCTCACGTGACCCCGCAGGGAATCGTCATCTACGGCCCGCCCGCCAGCGGCAAGGACACCATCACCGCCGCCCTCACCCGCTTGGACTCACGGTTCACTCTGCTGCCCAAGCTCAAGGTCGGCACCGGCCGAGCCGACGGCTACGAGTTCGTCAGCGCCGAGCACCTGGACAAGCTCCGCCAGGCGGGCCGACTGGTCGCCGAGACCCACCGCTACGACAACGTCTACGCCATCGACCGCCAGACGATCGAAGACCGCCACGCCGCCGGCTACGTCCCCGTCGTACACATGGGCAATATCCGTGATCTGCGGCAGCTCATCGGCAAGGTCCCCGACGGATGGCTCCGTGTGCTGCTGTGGGTCCCGCGCGAGGTCACCGAACAACGATCCCGAAGCCGCGGCGACGCCGACACCCACAAGCGCCTGACCGCATGGGACGAGACACTCACCGACCTGGAGACCAGCACCGACGCCGGGTTCTTTCACCTACGCCTCCACACCGACCGTCTCGAAGCCGACGCCGCAGCACACGAGATCATGAGAGCCTACGATCGTCTGCGGGACGTCGAGTGCCCTCAGCCGGAGGGGTGCCGCCCTTGAGACGAGCCGCCACCTCGTCGGGGATCAGGTCCAGTCGCCACCAGGTGCCGCACTGTCGACAACGGGCACCATCGGGCAGGGGATTCGGGCGGGTCCACTCCACCTCGCGGTGAAGGCAGTCCGCCCCGGTCGGGTAGCTGCGTGCACACCGCTCAGCCGTGACCGACGACTCATCCGCCGTCACGATCAGCGGCGCGTCTCCCTGGGCGCGCCCGCAGTGCGGACACACCGGCGGTACATCGTTCAGCCGCTCTGCGATGCATCGCTGTTCGTCGGCCAGCCGGAGAAGTTCCTCGGCCGTTTCGGCGACCAGATGCCCGGTGAGCCCGGCGAGCATCTCCTGTTCGGTCAGTACGTGGTCGGGGTCGCGGCGCGCGGAGAAGACACCCCAACCGCTCTGTTCGGTCCGCCACCCCTCGATCACCGGCCCAGCGCCCACCGCAGGCAGAGGCCAGGCCGGAAGCCGTTGAGTGAACCGTTCAGACATCGCGTCCTCATTCCGTTCCAGGCATGGCCGGTGGGGTGAGGCATGACGGCGCACCCCTCCCAGGGCAGGCGCCGTCACGCCCGTTCATGGGTTCACCACTCCGCCCCGCTGTCTATGGCCAGGCCAGAGCAGCACGGGGGAATGGTTGAACAGAGTGGTAATCAGAGAGCCGTCCGCGGGAAACGAGCACAAGACCGACAGCAGGAACGTCGGCGGCTTCAACCAGCAGCCACCACTACCCAACCGGCCGAGCTGGGTGACCTGTCCCCACACGAGATCAACGGCACGATGTCCGCGCTCGTATTCCTCCCCGGGGACTGGAGTGATCCGGAACGGCTGATCACGATCACGCTCGAAGGCAAGGAGATCCCCCAGGCGGAGATCTTCCGCAGGCCGAACCCGTGCCCCAGCAGCCACCCCAGGTGAACGAACCGGCAGCAGCAGCGACCTCCCGCCAGACGCGGTCATGCCGGGTACGCCGCTCTCTGCTCCGGCAGCGGATGGATCTGCCGCAACTCCGCGTACCGCAAGGCGACGCGATGCGCGGCCTGGTGAGGTTCGGTCGCCGGGTGACGGGCGTAGACAGGGCGGTACTGGCGGGGGTTCCAGCCGGTACGCCACCAGAACTGATCCCCGCGGCACCACACGATCAGATCCACCCACACCGACACGAGCGCCAGCCCGTACCCGTCATGCACATCAGCAGTGATCCCGTACCGGGTCAGGGCCTCACGGAGCTCTTCGGCAGCCCTTACCGCTGTGTCGTCGGGGAAGGTCGCGGTCACGGCTCACTCCCTTCTCCACGTCATTCGGCGACAGCTCTTGGTGGGTGGACATCGGTGAGCGGAACCCGGAACCGTGTCCCTTGGCGCCCTCCAGCGCCAGGGGACGGGACCGGTGTGGGGAAGCGGTCCCGAGCTGGCACGTAGACCACCGCTCACCGATGCCATGGCCGCATCATAGACATGCAATTCTATAGAACACCATAGAACACAGCAGTATGTTCCGCTGGAGTGCCCTCCTCTACGGGCTTCTACCGTGTGCTCATGACCGAGTTGCGCGATGATCTGCCCAGGTGGCGACAGGTACGAGACATCATCGTCAAGCGCATCGAGGCCGGCCAGTACAAGCCAGGCCAACGCATCCCCTCGGTCGTCGACCTCACCCAAGAATTCGGCATCGCCACCCAGACCGCACAAAAGGTCATGAACGCCCTACGCAAGGACCGATGGATCCGCACCGAACGCGGCATGGGCAGCTTCGTCACCACCAACGAAGAGCGTGCAGCAGAGGCCAGTGAAGCTTCCGAATAGCACCTACAGAGCCGAGATCATCGAGAGCTGCTCGCTCCGGATGAGAACCTCCGTTCTCGGAAGTTGAGATCACCGGCTGCCTCAGAAGGCGGAAGACCCCTGAGGCGCGCCGACGAGGAGACCCGGTGTTCCCCGTTCAGGGGCGGGCGCCATCCAGGAAGTAAGCGATCGCCAGCATCAAGGCCACAGAGGCCCCGAAGCCACCCGCGCCGGCGAGTACGGCATTGGGCGCACTGGCTCCGCCCATCCAGGCCAGCGTCCCTCCGGCTACGCCGATAATCACGGCAATGATCACGATGATCGCCGCCCACAGGAAGCGGACGTGGTGCATGTCGGTGTTCTCCTGACGATCCAGCCTGCTCGAGCGACAGGCGTCTGACGCCAGGAAAGTCCGAACGCTCCCCATCTGGACAGGGATCACGGATGAGTTGGCCACAAGCAGGACAACATGCCTACGAGCGTGGGGGATCATGGGACAAGATGGGAAGTGGTGGGACATCATCGGACGATGGCAGACGATCTCTCAGCCTCGCAGTCGACCAAGACCACGCGTCCGGGAGTGGAACCCGATCCGGACTCTGTCACCACGGTAGCCGACCTCGGGCGCGAACTGCGGAATCTGCGCATATCTGCGGGCAAACCCTCTCTGCAAAAACTCGTCAACCGTGCCAAGGCACAAGATTTCGAGCTGCCGCGCAGCACCGCCGGTAACGCGGAGTCGGGCAGAATCCTACCGAGGCTGGAGGTCGTCCTGGCCTTCGTCCAAGCATGTGGCGTGATCAGCCGGAGCGAGATGACACGCTGGCGTTCGGCCTGGCAGAGGGCGAGCGCCAGCCGTGACCCACTACTACGTTCCGCTTCCTCCACCCAAGAGACTCTGTCCTTAGCCTTCGACACCGGAAGACGAGAATCAGTTGCCCCTGTGACAGTTCCTGTCACAGTAACCTCTCTCCAGGGGGCAGCCGAACGCCTGAGGACGATGGATCCGGAACAGGTAGCTAAGCGGTTGGCAGCCATGAACTCGGAGCGGGCAGCCGCACTCTTAGCGATGATGGACCTGGACTCAGCAGTTGTGATGCTGGCGGCCATGGACCGGATGCAGGCGGCTATGGCGGTAGCGGCCATGAACCTGAGGCAGGCAGCCGTGATGCTGGAAGCCATGAATCTGGACCGGGCGGCCAAGCTGCTGGCGGCCATGGGTTCAGAGAGGGCGGCCGATCTGCTAACGGTCATGGAGCCGTGGCAGGCGGCCACGAAACTGGAGATTCGGGATCCGAGGTGGGCGGCTATGGCGGTAGCGGCCATGGCTCCTGGGCAGGCAACTGTGGTGCTGAATGCCATGGACCCGGATCGGGCGGCCAAGCTGCTGGCGGCCATGAACCGGGAACAGGCGGCCAAGCTGCTGGTGGCCATGAACCGGGAGCAGATGGCCGTGATGCTGGTGGTCATGGACCGGGAGCAGGTAGCCAAGCTGCTGGTGGCCATGGCTCCTGGGCAGGCAAGTATGGTGCTGGCGGCCATGGACTTGGATCGGGCAGCCGTGATGTTGGAGGCCATGGATCCGGAGCAGGTAACCAAGCTGCTGAGGTTCGTGACTCCGGAGCGGATAGCCAAGCTGATGGATGCCATGAAACAGGTACGGGCGGTTGAGAGGCTGGATGACATGAGCTTGGAGCAGGGGTCGTGAGTCAGGCGCAAGGCAAGAGCCGGACCGGATGAGAACTTTCTCTACGGTTTTAAAGGCGAGCCGCCTACGGCGTCTCGCCGCGCGCCGGCGGTCGCTGGCCGCGCTGCGGCTCTTCGGCCGGTCGCGGCCAGCGCCACCCGCGCGCGTCGATTGGCCGCTACGTCACACTCCGATATAGAGCCACCCCATCGTGTGCATAGTGCAAGATACTGGCAAGGGCGGGTACATCGCGTACGCAAGGATCGAAACGCCGTAGGACTGGGAGCAACACAGCACATGTCTGTCATCGCTCAAGCAGTTGCCGTTGCTGCCGCGAAGGCCGCAACTGGCTTAGCAGTGCAAGCATCTGCTCCTACTTGGAAGGCTCTACTAGAGCGGCTTCGGCCAGCGCCACGTGCACTCAAAAAGATTCCAGCGTGGCAGGAAACAAAACTCACCCAAAAACAAATTGGCCAGGCTCGTAAATATCTTGAAAGTCGCTTCTTTACGGGACTGGTCCAAATACTAACTTATGTTTCCTTTAGCGAATATGATACAGCGCTAGAAATACAGGTCGAAGAGCTGCGCACAGCATTCAAAAAGGAATTTCTCTCCAAAGTTGATGGTGCTGACGAGATCTCATCTCTGGCTAACGAGGTATGGGAAGCGACGCTTACCTCAGTTAAGACATATGTAGAGCAGATCCGCAAATCCGAGCATTCGCCCGAGCTGCAAATAGAACTAAACGCACTAGCCTCACGACGCAATAGTCTCGTACAGGGGTCGTCTACCAATGAACACGGTCATGATAGATCGCATGGCGGCAAGAACTCTCTAACTGTGATGTCGATTGTCGGGGAGAGGGTATCTCTATCGGCACGCCTGGCCCGAGCTGGCGAGATATCGCTAGCAATTCGAGCAATACGGGAGTCGGCCAAGGAAACACATGCCTTCCTCTACATGCCGCACAGCAAGGATCAATATAGGGTCCCGATCGAAAAAATCTATGTCAGTCGGAACCTTATGAAGGTGCACGAGACGGACTTTAGCGAAGTAAGAATTGGTTCAGCATCTTCCCGACTCGGCCGGTTTGCAACCAATGCTGAACATGAAGAAGGTTACAATCCGATCCGAGAGGACTCACTCCTCGACCAGCGCTATGTGTTGATCGGGAATCCCGGCGCCGGCAAGAGCACGTTTATCCGCCACCTGATGTTTCGCTGCTCCACAGATGAGGGAGAGTTCGCAGATATTGCTCCAATGATCTTTGAGTTGAAGAACTATCCATTCGAAAATCTCCGCCCCTTCCCCGAGCTTATTGCCGAACGTATCCGTGCAGTTGACCATGTTGACATTGATGGGAGCATGATTGGAGATCTGCTAACAGTAGGGGGCGCTATTGTAGTATTCGACGGGCTTGATGAAGTTATTGACCTATCGCAGCGTCGCCAGGTTGTAGATGCCATTGAGTCGTTTTGCAGAAGGTACCCACTCACTCGCCTCGTGGTTACTTCACGGGAAGAAGGATATGTTGGGGCTAAGTTCAACTCTAGCCTGTTCTCAATACATCGCATACCGGATTTTTCTGAGATCCAGGTAGAGGAGTACTCTGAACGCTGGTTTTCCTTGGCTTCTGCCCCAGGGGAAGAGCCGCCACCCAGGTTGGTCCAAAATTTTCTCAGGGATAGCGCGCACGCTAGCGATCTTCGGAGCAACCCGCTCATGCTCTCGCTGCTGTGTATGCTATACAAATATGAGGGCTATATTCCCGAGAATCGTCCTCGGGTCTATGAAGAGTGCGCGGAGCTACTGTTCGATCGCTGGGACCGTGTAAAGCATGTCCCCCAGGTCCTATCTCCTGAAGCGAAGAGCAAGAACCTAGTCCAAGAGCTAGCTTATTTCTTTTTCTCCAACCAATCGCGCCAGGGCGGTGTTGCAGAGTACATCGTTGCCAGGGTGTTGCGTGATTACCTTTCCCGGAACGTTGTTGCGGACGCAGAGACGGCTGAGTCTCGTGCAAAGGAGTTCCTTGACTATTGCGCCGGGCGTGCATGGTTGTTGACGAAGGTAGGCGTGTCAGAGCGCAATGACCGACTTTTTGGATTCACTCACAGAACGTTTCTCGAGTACTTTGTTGCATGTTACCTCGTTCGCCATCATTCTCGCAGCGAGGATTTGGTTGATGTTCTAAAGCCAATGATAAGGTCGGGCAGCAGTAGCGTAATTCCCGAAATTGCGATTCTACGCCATGATGAATTGACCGCTGATGGTGCAGACGATTGTCTGTCGTTACTTGTATTCGACAGCAAGAATCTAGCTGTTGCAACGAGGGTCGAATATCTACCTTTCGCGCTAAGCTGCCTTAGATTTATGCGCCTAGCTCCTCATGTGCTGCGAAAAATCTACTACGCTGCCCTGGAAAACTATAGCTATACAAGATCGGCTAAACTACTTGATCTCATGGCGTATGCCAGGGGAGATTCCCAGCATGTCTTGAGGCAAATATGTGAGGAGGTAGCGAGTCGGACGGGGGATCGTAAATACGAGACGCTCGCACTGCAGCATGCTTGCTATGCCCTAACTGTTCGAATTGATGCCGAATGGGCGAACGACATAAGCAACCAACTGCAGCAGATACTTCTGCGACGGGTTCCGGATCTAGTTAACGACCATCCTGATGTCCTTCTATCACTCATTGATATCGGTGCACTTTCGCTTCACGATTTCCTCAATCAGGCCCCGGCGCATTATCTTATTGGAATAGAGGTTCATCACGGCGCGAAGCCTACATTTATTGGAGGGCCATTCTCGGTCGAGTTTGCCCGATTCCTTTCCGGTGGAATTCCCGGCGACGGCCTGATTGAGTCAATGAGACTACTTTATTCCGACCCTAGAGTAGTTATGCCTATGCCCAAATATGCGGCAAGTCATCTCTACTCTCTAGTTGACCGAATGGAGCAAGAAGATGTTAATCGGCTCTTAGTCGATTCTGCAAAAATCTTGCGTCGGCCAATGAAATCCCTCGCCCTTATCGCATGCCTCCTGTATATAGAGTTTGATGTTAGCGATATGCCCGATATTGTCTGCGCTCTTATGTCCAGGACGAGAGGGAGGCGCATCACGGAAGGGCTTAGGGATGCGAGAAACTCGACCGGGAAAATCGATTCAGAGATTATTGGCTATATTGATCGATTGAACTTGGCGCCATCCTGGATTGACTTCCTCCACGAATGGGGAAGCGGAGAGAAGTCGGCAGCTAAACTCGAATAGTCGAAGTGCTTTTCGTAATGCATCGCTTCGGTAGAGGTGTTAATGTGTGGCTTACGGCTCTTGGGCTTTGGTGACCCTGCGATCCGATTTCATTCATGGTTAAGGCCGATCCTCGTGGCCGACACATCTAGTTTTGATTCCCGGCTTGCCCACATGAGACGTAGGTATTCGATGCCCGAACATGGTTACTGGTGTGTCTAAAAGGCGGACAGTCAAGCTGCCGCGTGGCTTCCGTTCCTCGGGCCTAGCGGCCCTGCGGTACGGGTCCACTTGCCATCGGATGACGGAGCTAGTCGCCGGCCAGGGGACTGTTACAACAGCGGGATACAGCAACACCGCCTTACACGATCACATGCCACCGGCCCCCGCGTCTGCCACGTGACCAGGGCGAGGAGCCCTCTGTGTTGTGACTGGCTCCCGTTCGCGAGCAGGCACTCATGATGACGATTCGGCTAAGGTGAGTCGCCGTGCAACGGCTTGTGCTCTTCGACCTGGACAACACACTCGTCAACCTGGACGAGGCGTTCCAGGTATGGGCTGGGGAGTTTGCCGAGGAACGCGACTTAGACCGTGAGGCGGCTGATTGGTTGATCGCTCTCGATCGGGCCGGCTACCCACACCGTGAGGTCTTCTTCACCAAGGTCCGCGAACGCTTCGTCTTGCCCGAGCCGGTGGACGAACTGTGGAGCCGCTACCGTCGGCGCATGCCGTACCTCATCCATTGTCGGCCCGAGGTGATGGACGGGCTGTCTCGACTCCGCACGTCGGGTTGGAAGGTGGCGATTGTCACTAACGGCACCGCGGACAACCAACTCGGCAAGATTCAGCGGACGGGACTGGCCGAGGCCGTCGACGCCTACGCGCTCTCAGGGGTCGAAGGAATCCGCAAGCCCGACATCGGGCTGTTCGAGGTCGCGGCCCAGCGTTGCGGTATGACCCTCGAAGGCGGGGGATGGATGGTCGGTGACAACCTCGTCGCCGACATCGGCGGGGGACAGGCGGCCGGGCTACGTACGATCTGGATCGACCGAGGCACTTGGGCCGGCCACGATCACAGCGCGGATCATGTCGCCACCGACGTGCTTCAGGCCATGGAGATCCTGCACAGCGAGCGGTAATCGAGCGACCAAGCCGCAGCCCGACGAGGAGTGCCGTACAGCAACCCTATACAGCAACACCGTCTTACACGATCACACGCCACCGACCCGTATCTACCGCCCGACCAGGGCGCGAGTCCGCCGACCTGGGGAGCGCCCTTCCCTACGGATCAGAAGGTTGGGGTTTCGAGTACCTCCGGCCGCACACATGCAAGAAGGCCCCTGAACAGGCATTACGCCATCAGGGGCCTTTTTCGTTGTGCTGCTCAGCCGGTCTCTTCGGTGCCGGTGGGAGCCAACCTGGGAGCCAAAGGCGCGGGTCTGCCCAGCAGAGCTCCGGAGATCGCCTCCGACGCTGCCCGCTTGTCCCCCTCCATCAGATGCCCGTAGACGTCCTTGGTGATCGCGATGCTGGCGTGCCCGAGGACGTCGGAGACGACGTGCAGCGGCGTGCCCTGGGCGAGCATGAGCGAGGCGCCGGAGTGCCGCAGCTCGTGCGGGTGCCAGTGGCCGAGGCCGGCCTTCTGCGCCAGCTTCGAGAACAGGTGAGAGAAGGTGTCGGGGTCGGACGGATTGCCGAGCATCGTGGGGAAGATCAGCCCGTGCTCGGTCCACTCCTCTCCGGCCTGGAGACGTTCCGCGTTGTGCACGGCCCGATGCCGCTTGAGCGCGTCGACCAACTCGGGCGTCAGGCAGAGCGTGCGGCGTGACTTCCTGGTCTTGAGTTCGGTGATCACGAGCTTGGTCTTGCGTTCCGCGCCGGGAGCGCGGTTCTTGATCCGCTTCACCGCGTGCGCCACGCGCAGGGTCCTGGCTTCCAGGTCGAAGCCGCTCCACATCAACCCGAGAGCCTCACCGCGGCGAAGCCCGAAGACGAGCGCCAGGAGGACGAGCGCTCCCATTCGATGCTCCGCGACCTCGTCGAGAAGCTTGTGCGCCTGGTCGACCGTGAGCGTACGGCCCTCGTCGGTGTTGAGCCGGGGAGGCATGGACAGCGCCGCGACGTTCCGAGCCACCAGGCCCTCACGCTCAGCCTGTCCGAGTGCCTTGCGCAGGACGGCCCGCATGATCCGGACACTGTTGGGCTTGTACTTCGCCCGCTTGGCCTGCCACAGGGCATCGACGTGAGCGACGGTCAGCGCGGTGAGCTTGTGCCGCCCGAGTCCCGGCTTGAGGTGGAGTCGTACCGTGTCTTCGTAGTCGTCCAGGGTCGAATCGGCGATATGACCGGGGAGCGTGGACAGCCAGCGGTCGAGGAACGTACCAACGGTGATCTTGTCGTCGGGGACCGGCAGACCCTTGGCGATGCCCTCGCGGATCTTCCGGATCTTCTCGACGACCTCGGGGCGCGTCTTGCCGGAGACCTTCTTGCGGATGCGCTCCCCGTTCGGCCCGTATCCGATGGAGATCGCCCCGCGCCACCGGTCGCCGTCCTTGTAGATCGAGTCCTCGTTGTGGCCACGCTTCTTGGTGCTCATGCTGCTTGCTCCTCTTCCAGATGCGCGACGAACTCGGCGAGCGCGGTCGGGGGAATTCTGCGAAGGGTGCCGACACGGACCGAGCGGAGAGCGCCCGACCGCATCAGCGCGTAGACCGTGGTCCGGCCGATACTGAGAAGCTCCGCCGCTCTCTCCGGCCGGAGAAGCAGGTGATCGAGGTCATCTGTCATGCCGCCTCCTTCGTTGCCGAAAGGTCGGGTGTGAGTTGGCCGGTGGCTTTCGCCTGGAGAGCGAGCAGGCTTGCTCGCCAGCGCTGGCGTTCGGCGACCATGCGCAGCAGTCGCAGGGCCAGGGAGGGGATGTTGCCGTCGCCGGCCGGGACGGGTTTCCAGACGTAGCGGTGCGGGTCGGTGGGCTCGTCGGCTAGGCCGAGGGCTTCCATGACCCAGGTGCGGCGGTCGCGCTTGTGCTCGGACAGGGTCTTGTTGGACCACTTGCGCGAGACCAGGACGCGCCGTCCCGCGTAGCCGAGGTGTTCGGGCTTGTGCGCCTTGCTCCGGCACCGGCCCGGCGCCATGCCCGCCTTGGGGTTCTTGGGCTGTACTCCGTAGCGCAGCCAGTTCGGGCAGGCCGGGGAGCAGGGCTCGTAGCGCAGCGCCTCGACCATGCGGGCCGCGTGGTCACGTTGAGCCGGGTTGTCGGCATCGAGGGTGTCGCCGAGGCTCTTGGTCAGGTACTTGCTCAAGTAGCGGATGCACTGGTCGGCATCCGGAGTGCCACCGAGTACGCCTTGAACGTCGACCTGGGGGCCGAAGCGGACCACGTGCAGCGGTTCGGCCTTCTCGTCGGTGTCGAGTCGGTCGAGCGCTTCGCGCCAGGTGGGCAACACTTCCCCGGTGATCGGATCGAGGTAGTCGCCGTCCTGTCCGTCCGGGTAGGGGGTGCCGTCTTCCCGCGCGGGACGTTCGGCCCACACCGGCAGGTGGTCGCCCTCGAAGCGCACCTCGTCGACCGAGGGCCACCACACCTGGTGGTAGGTGGCCGCCGCGATCGCCTTGACCTCAGAGCGCGGCATGGTGCCACGGATGGCCATGTGCAGGTGCGGGGCGAGTCGCTTCTGTGGTTCGACGGAGGAGAAGTACTGCAGGTCATAGCCCGCGACGCGGCGCAGGTTCTGCACGAACCGGTCGACGAGCTTGGAGAAGTGCAGCGCGTCCCGAGCCGCCCGCGTGTAGTCGTAGCTGTCCGGATCGACGGGTACGCCTTGCCCTGCTCGGATCTTGCCGTAGGAGGGAAGCGTGAGGGTGACGAACAGCGACGGTCGGTAGACGGCCCCGTCCGAGCCGGTGAAGGTCCGCCCGAGCGTGGTGTTCCGCCGGATCTTCTTGGGCAGGTCGGGAGCATCTTGGCGCCGCCTGGTCGAGCGGTTGCGCTTGGCAGTGGTCCGGCCAAGCAGATTGCCCCGCATCCCGGCCTCGTTGATCTCGGCATCGAGCCCGGCGAGGATCGCGTCCAGGTCGCCGGTGTCCTCGCCGGCCTTCTCTGCGGCATCGCGTTGAGCCTGCATGTCCGCGCGGAACTCCACCAGCCAGCGCTGTTCCTCATTCGGCTCATCCGGAGTCGTTGAGGGTTCGGCGTCCAGGTGCCAGCCTTCCCGGCACTGGGCCATCCGCAGGTAGCGGTTACGCCGAGCGCAGGAGGGACACTTGGCGTCCATAGTGGCCCCGCAGGGCACGTTGACGTCCTCGGTGAGCCCGGTATGGGTGTCCATCCGCCGCAGGACCACGGGCCGGATGCACACGCCGTTGTGCTTGGCGATCTCCACCGCGACATCCAGCGCGAGCGGCATTCTCTGACGCTCGGCACGCGACAGGCCGCGATCGTTGGGGTTGCTCACACGTCCTCCCCATCGTGGTCGGGGTCGAGGAGCGCGCCCTGTCCGCACTCGCGGCACTCGACCAGGCCGCGGATCAGGTCCAGCCACAGGGTGTTGACCGCGCCGCAGGCCGAGCAGCGCAGACCGTCGAGGATGTAGGCCAGCTCAGTCACGACCGCCCCTCTCCACTTCGGACAGGTCGGCCGACAGCCGGAACGTGGTCTGGTAGGGGTCGGTGGTGACGCGGATGTTGAGCAGCTCGAAGGCCAAGACAGGCTGAGCGTGACGGGTTCCCAGGACGGCCAGGATGGGCCGCTCACACACGCGGGTGATCTCCTCGTCGGTGCCGTAGAAGCAGACCCTCACGCGGCCACCTCCAGCGCCATCGCGCGGATGTCACTGTCGGAGACGTACGCGGCGCGCACCCGGATCGGATCGGGCGAGGTCTCCAACCGGACGTAGCCGATACCGGCCCCCTGCTCGGGGATCGGAGAGATGTGATCGGCCAGCGCCCCGCGATCCCGTGCGCCGTCGCCGAGGACCATGTCCACCTGCTCGGACTCGTCTAGCCGGAGGGCGATCTTGTCGGGGAACAGGTTGCGGATGTTCATGACCTCCTTGCGCGGGTCCTGAAGTGCGGCCATGACGCCGAACCCGACCGCACGACCCTGCGTGGTGAGCGTGGCCAGGGCAGCGGAGATGCGGAGCTTCAGCCCCTTGTCGGACTGGTAGGCGGTCAGGAACGCCACCTCGTCGACCACCACCAGGACGAACGGGTCATCGACGGTGGGTGTGTGAGAGCGCTGGAGTCCGGCGTAGCGGTCGGCCCGCTCCTGCATGATCTGCACAGCCGCTTCCAAGAGATCGGCGCAGTCGGCCGGACTCGCGGCGTAGCGGTCCCCGAACAGGTCACGCCCGTAGGACAGTTCCATCCGCTTGGGATCCAACGCCCACACTTGGGCCAGGCCCGCACGGGTGGCGGGGAGCAGACCTCGGACGGTGGACCAGATGACCGAGCCCTTGCCCGCCCCGGTGGCCCCGGCGACCAGGACATGAGTGCCGTGAACCTTCAACAGCCAGGGCTTGCCGTCCTCGCACGTGCCGACCTCCACCGGACCCACCGACGCCTCAGCCGGAACCGGCACGGCCGCAAGCGGAGTGGCCAGGGGATCGCGCCGAGGGAAGACGAGCAGCAGCCGGCCAGAGCGCGCGACGGAGACCCGGCAGGATTGAGCACCGAACCCGTGGGCGAGATGGTCGGTGCGCTCAGCCCAGTCCTTGACCGACTGCCCGGTGAGCATCCGCACCGTGACCACATCAGCCCACGAGGTGCAGGTGACGCGGACGAGGCGGGGAAGGTAGTCCCGGCCGCGTAAGTGACGGCCAAGCCCGGAGATGATCATTACCGGTTGCCAGTGCCGCCGGTAGATCCACACCCGACGCCACCAGGCCAGCAGCCGCCAGCCCACCAGGCGCAGGAACGACGGACGAGCGAGGAGGCACCACGCGGTGAGGCCGAGCGGAACCAGGACGACGAGGCCGAGGCCCCAGCGCCAGCCGTACGCGAGCGAGACCACAGCAGGGGTGAGCGCGACGGCCGAGGTGATTGGGTGACGCCACAGCAGCCGCAGAAGACCGGCCAGCAGCCGCCACGTGAAGATCAGAATCGTGAGGATCGCCGGGGTGCGGAGGACGGCCGGGCGGAAGACGACGGCGGTATCGGGGGTCGTGGAGACGAGGTGCTGTGCCTCGTCGCCGGGCAGTTTCTTGAACATTAGGCTGGGGGCCTTCCTTGAATTCGCGTGAGAGGGAGAACCGAGGGGCCGCCGGAAGTTGGCGCTTCTGGCGGCCCCGCTTACGTGTCAGGCCGCCTTGTCCTGCTCGGCCTGGTCGGGGTTGGTGGGCTGTTCGGTGTGCAGGCGCTCGCAGTCGGCGAGGTAGCGCGCGGAAGCGGCGAAGATCTCCCGCGCGAGGGTCACGTCCTGTTCGGTGACCGGTCCGCCGCCCGTGGTGGTGACCGTCATCTGCGCCTCAGTGCTGGACAAGGTCAGGAACGGTCGCTCACCGTCGCCCCCGAACGCCTTGGCCGACACATCCGAGGTGCAGAAGGAGACATCGAGCCGGGTGACGCCCTCACGAATCGACGCTGTGACGTAGGTGTAGGGCTTGTGCTCACTCACGCGGCCACGTCCTTACCGGCCGTCTCCTTGACCGAGGCCGAAGCACTCTGCCGAGCGGGAGCAGTGGCGGAGCGGGGAGCACGCATCGAGGTTGCGCGGATGGACCAGGCCAGGCGTCCGGTGTTCTGGGCGACGTAGGCGGTGGCGGTCATGCCGTCGAACTCCACCGGCACGAACGGCAGCCCCGGCAGCGCAGCCGGGACGACGGGTTGAACCGGGGACAGGATCTTGACCGAGACCGTCTTCTGTCCGGCTTTGACGGTTGGATCGGCGTCCATGACCGCGACCTGCCACACCAGCTCTCCGGTGTTCTTGTCCTTGGCGTAGACGGTGCGCCCCTTGGACGAGGCGTCGAAGTCCTTGACCTGCTCGACCTCGCCGACGATGAAGCAGCCGTGCGGGAAGACCTGCGTGAAGCTGATCGGGATGGGGCCTTGGATGGCCATGGGGGTTCCTCTCCTTGAGCGGCAACCAGATGGCTGGTTGTTCACTTGTCCGCTTAAGTTGAAGGTAGCCTACGACCACTCGTCCGCACAAGTGATTGAGTCTAGCGAGCCGCGAAGACCTGCTCATGTCGCGGGAAGTCATGGCTATCGACTACCGGCGCATCCGCACTTCAGTTATGTGGCGGCCTGGGGATCGGCATGGAGATTGCCGCCACATGGCGGATCAAAGTATCTTCATGTCAAGATATATGTGAGGAGTTGTGATGCTGCATCACGTGCTGCTGGCCTGCCCCCAGGGAAGCGAGCCGGTCTTGCGCAACTTCTACGAAGGTGTGCTCGGTCTGACCGAGATCCCCAAGCCCCCCGCTCTCGCCACTCGCGGCGGGTGCTGGTTTCGCGGCCATGGCATCGAACTACACCTGGGTGTCGAGGCCGACTTCCGCCCCGCTCGCAAGGCACACCCCGGCCTCCTGGTCCGCGACATCGACCAGTGGGCCCAGCGGCTGAGCAACGCCGGCTATCCGGTCGACTTCGACGACGACTTCCCAGGAATGCGCCGCTTCCACAGCGAAGATCCCCATGGCAACCGCCTGGAGTTCCTCGAACCGCTTCCCTGACAACGGGCACCTGCCCGACACCAAGGCCAGCCGAGACGACCGGGGTAGATCCTGCTCAGAGGTAGAGGTTCCGCGAAGAGATGAGTATCGCTTCGCTGAGCGTTACCAGAAGTCGGCCTATGTCACCGGGTAGACATCCTGGAGTTCATGAAGGTCACCGGGGAGAGCCACACTCATCACCAGGAGCACCGCCCCAGTGGCATCATGCACGGTGGCCAGCACCCCGAGAACGGGCTTGGAAGAGCCGAGCAACTCGGCCTCTTCCTTGGTGGGATTGCGCGCGGTCAGCCGCTCGGTGACGTGATCGAACCGCAGGTGCTTGACCGCCTGGAGGTGATGGCGCACCCCGCGCGCCAGCGGTTCGGGCTTGTCGACGTCGGTGCCCAACGCGATCTCCAGCGGGAACCACAGGGTCTCCACCGCCGACACCCGGCCACCCTGCTTGGCCACCCGCCGACGGGAGATCACCGGCGTCTTGTCCTCAACACCCAGCAGACGGGCGATGTGACGGGGAGCCGGAACCCGGGCAACGTCAGTGACCGTCTCGCCGCTCTCGGCCTGCTCGGTCACCGCCAGTCCCGGCCGGATGCGATCGGCGGCGCTCTCGGGACGGCCCTTCACGAACGAGCCGCGGCCGTGCTCGCGCTCGATCCAGCCCTGCATGGCCAGCGTCTGAAGCGCCCGCACCACCGTCGTACGGCCCACCCCGAACTCCCGGACGAGCTGTGTCTCGGAGGGCAGCATGTCGCCGGCCGCGTACTGCCCGGCCTCGATACGCTCCTGAATCGTGCCCATCACCTGGGCATACTTCGGAGGGGCGAAATCCCTGCTCATCTTAACCGCCCGATCGCTCTACCACTTGTCTGCACAAGCACACTACCGGCTGAGGGCAGTCCTGTCAGGACCCGCAGCAGCGACAGGCACCTACCTGGCCAGCCCGGCCAGAATCCTGATCCACACCACCCGCGCCTGAGCAGGCGACCACGCCTCACTGTGAAACACGGTCACTCGACTTTTGTCCTGAACCGTGCGCCGAATGAACGACAGCCCGCCCGCATCGCACAATTCGTAAAACGTCACCCGGTGCTCATGACAGGTCCAGGCCACTACCCGAACCCGCCCGAAACGCCGTGACCTATTCCAGGTCAAAGGCATGCATCCGGGAGCAGCCGGTACGAGATGATGCGCTATGCACGACACTCCCCGCCGGGGAGGATTCTCGCTCATGATTCCTGCCGCTCGAAACGCACCGACCCGGCCAGGTCCACGGTGGCGTGAAAGATCACCTGTCGTGTCCAGTCGTCCTGCACGGTGCTGAAGTCGTAGATCCGGTGCGTGATGCGGCCCCAGACCGTCGAGGGCGACTCCATCCGACGCAGTTCCGTACGGAGCGTGTCCATCGCCGTGGCCTGCCCCGAACTGATCCCGCACGGTCCGAGCTCGTCGGTTCCGCCGGAGGTGATGAACACCTCCCACTCGAACCTCTCGACGAACTGTTCGGTGCCGCCGCAGTAGATGCAGTCCTCGTATGCCGAGAGTTCCAGGTGCAGGCCCATGGCCGCCACGCATCCACGGCGGGTGACGATCTTCCAGCCGCGCCCGTCGCACTCCGTGCACTTAACCGGTGTTGTCATGCCGAAAAGAATGTCCGGGCGAACTTTTCCGCCCTATCCCGCGCAGGTATACCACCAAGAATATAGAGTCCCGTTCTGCGGCAATGCACCACTTCGGAACCGATGACCGGAGGATGGAATGCACAGCAACGCTTTCAATCCGATCGAGATTCCGGCACGGGTCTGGGACAGCGACGAAAGCCAAGAAATCCTTAAGAACCGTGACGTGATGGGGCTTTTCACTCTCGCTGTCAAGTACAGCGGAGCAAGCCAGATCCGCCTCAGCACGGCGACCGGAATAGCCCAGGGCCACGTGAGCCTGATCATCCGAGGGCGACGCCAGGTCACCGACCTAGAGGTCTATGAACGCATCGCCACCGGCCTTGGCCTGCCTGATCACGCCCGCATGCTCTTCGGCCTGGCCCCACTCGATCTCGCCTCCCCCACCGGGGATCACGGCGACAACCACCAGGAGCAAACCGACGAGCTGACGGCCCGGATCGAAGCCGCCGCCGCCGTCGACCCCACCACGGTCATGATCCTCGCCACCGACACCAACAACCTGCGCCTGCTGGACCGCCGACGCGGCGGGGTCGCCATCGCCGACAAGATGCGCGCCCAGATCGCCCAGGTGGAAGATGCACACCGGCACGCGGTACGACCCGGCATCCGCGCCCAGCTCGCCCACATCCTCGCCGAGACCGTATCCCTGGCCGGATGGCAGGCCATCCACACCGGTGCGCTCAACGACGCCTGGAATCACTACGAGCACGCCAAAGCCGCCGCCCGCGAAGCCGACAATCCCTCAGTGCTCGCCTACGTATCCGCCGAACAGACCTACGTCCTGATGGAACTCGGCAGGCCGGCCGAAGCCACCGAGCTACTCCAGTACATCCACGCAACCCACCGCGACCACATCCCCAACCTGCTACGGACCTGGCTGTCAGCAGCCGAGGCCGAAGCCGCCGCGATCCTCGGCGACGAGACCACCTGCCGCGCGGCCCTCGACCAGGCCGCCGCACTTCTACCGGCCGGGGACGCCGATGTGAGCATGCCCTACCTCTCCTTGGACGCTCACCACCTCGCCCGCTGGCGTGGCAACTGCCTGGTGCGCTTCGGTGACCCCGGCATCGTCGAAGATCTGCGCTCCGCCTTGGCCGGAATGGACGGCACCTACAACCGCGCCGAATCCGGAGTCCGCTGCGACCTGGGCCACGCCCTTCTGGCCAGAGGAGAACCCGACGCGGCCCAACCCCACATCCAACGCGCTCAGCAACTCGCGACCATGACCGGCTCCCGCCGCCAGCGCAAGCGCATCGAGGAACTCGCCCGAGCGGTTAAGCGCTCACTCCGTTGAGCCCCTCACCCGCTGCTGAGCCGCTCCCGTGCCGCGTACAGACCGATCAACGTCCCCGACGTCCAGATGTCACCGCGGGCGATCATCGCCGGGATCTCCGACATCGGCACCCACTCGATGAGATCGGCCTCGATCTCCCCCGTCGGACTCCCGACCAACTCGGCACCCCGCACCAGAAACAGATTGTGCTCTGAGTCGACCATGCCGGCCATCGGCTGGTAGGTGATCAGATGCTCGATCTCCTTGGGCCGATACCCCGTCTCCTCCTCCACCTCACGAGCGGCCGTCGTCATGGCGTCCTCACCCGCATCGACCAGCCCGCCAGGCAGCTCCCACCCCCACCGATCCGCCAGGAACCGGTGCCGCCACATCAACAGCACCCGGTTTTGGTCATCGACCACCACCGCGATAGCCGCCCGATCCAGATGCACCACGTGATGCTCGAACCGCTCCCCGTCCGGGATCGCAACATCAACGAGCCCCAGCCGGATCCACCGGTTGTCGTAGATCAGCCGCTCACCATGCACGATCCAGCGCGTCTGCTCATCGTTGGTAGCCACACAGCGAAGTTACCGCCCAACAACCCCGACGTACACGGGCATCAGCACAGGAGCCCGTGCCATCACGGAGCATTGCCGAATTGTTCTTGTGATGATCAAGGCGGCGGCGCGGCGCGCCGCCGCACGGCCCTCCCACCGCCCGCCGTCCGGGCGTGCGGCGTGGGCGCCGGTCCCGAACGGCGGCGGAAATCGGCCCGCCCGCCGCACCACCCGCGCGCCGCACTCGCCCATCGGCCGCCGCAGTAGGGCCGCACCGCCGCCCGATCAGGGCTAGTCCAAACTCTGGGGCGGAGCAGAGATAGAAGACGCCCTCGTCCCCGGCAGGGGAGAGGGCGTCCAGTGAGGTGGATAGGGAAACTCGGCGGAGGGATCTCCGTATGAGTTTGTATCCGTGCCTCTGTCAGGTGTTGGGCTCAGCCAAGGCGGAAGTGCTGGTTGTGCTTACCCGCGTAGCCCCATTGGACGAGCTTGGCGCCGTCCTGGAGACTTTCGCCGAGGACCGACAGGGTCTTGCCGCTATGGCGGGCCTCAATGCTGAAGTAGCCGTTGTCCTGCTGGACCAGCCGCCACTCCTGGTTGGGCTTGTTCACGTAGGCCCACTGGACCACTTCGGCGCCGTCCTGGAGACCTTCACCGAGGACCGACGCTGCCTTGTCGCTGTGACGAGCCACCAGTGTGGCGGTGAACCTGGCCATTGTTCCTCCTGGGGTGAGGTGGGGCGTTGGGAACAATGAAACAGTCGTGACTCCAAGTAATCAAACGGTCACCGAAAGTGACCAGAACTGGCCATCTCCTCTCCGGCATCGCCCTCACGATCGCCTGATGGCGGCTGAGCCCGTATGTGGTTGGGGGCGATCGACGGTCCGGGACTTCGTTCCTCAGCCCCGGCCCACCGGGTAGCGTGATCGGTCACAGCTCATCCTGACGGCGCGGCGAAAACACTGGAAGTTACCGAAGACCGCAGCGAGCGAGCAGGATTTCAAGATCCGGACTATGCGCGGATTGCCTTCGTTAAACAAGAGTGAGACGGCATCCGAAATGCCAGGTCAAAGCGCTGCGAACGCCAATAAGCGCCATCCACTTTTAATCCGTAGGTTCACGAGTCGATCTGAGCCTTGTTGCCTCCACGACATCACCCCCAGGAGCCTGGCGGGTCAACGGTGAGATCTTCAGGCTGTGGGAGCGAGGCCGGCTCACCATCAACGGAGTAGACCTCAAGGCACGAAAGATGACTGTCCTCGACGAAGAGCAAAACACCGTCATCGCGCCCGCGCACGCTGGCGGAGATCAGCACCCCGTCTTGTACTGGGGAGGCGAGCGCAGGAGGCCCTGTTCCTGCCCGAAGATCCACCGTTGCACATCCACACCCACACCGTCCGGCCACAATTGTCGAAGAGACTTGAGCGCGAAGTTCATCCACGCCAGGAAAATCTTGCGCGAGAAGAGCCAGGATGACGGCTTGCTCCTCGGCTGACAGATGGCGTTCACTGATCGACATATCGTCAAGGTATCGAACCAGGCACGCGGGATATATGCGGGATGATCTTCTGTGGGCGGTGCCAAGAGGAAGGTTCCCGCCCTGCTCAGAGCCGTCTTGTTCTCTCGGAACGCAGCCCTCTTGAAAACCGCTAGGGCCGGTGACAGCGTTCGCCGGGAGCCGTCGTTGTTCCGTGTCGGTGCCGCCTCCTAAGCTCCCCGCCATGGCACTGACCACCCCTGACCCTCCGGTCGACGTCACCCAGATGTTCCCCGAGCTGCGCGCGTACGCGAGAACAGCGGTCCGCCTCCATCCGCGGCCGGGGAAGCCGACCATGCATGACAGTCACATCGGGGGACCGCTGATCTGGCCGGTCACCGAACCATGGCCCGCATGCGACCAGACCCTCCAAATGCCGGCCGCGCCCTTCGGTGAACCCGGCTGGGCGGACTGGGGGGACCGCGTTCCTGAAACCCCGACGCCCATGGTCGGGGTCGCGCAGTTCTACGCACGCGACATCCCGGAGATTCCCTTCCCCGAGGGAGCCGACCTGCTCCAGGTGCTGTGGTGCCCCAACGAACACGACCTGGACGACATCTGGGGACCCGCCCCTCTGCTGGTCTGGCGCCACACCACAGACCTTGCTGACGTTCTCACCGAACCCCCGATGCGCCACCACGCCAGCCCCGACAGCCTCCCCGGCACCCCGGCGGCCGACCTCAGCCGGGAGGACTATCTACCGCGCCCCTGCGTGCTCCACCCCGAACGCGTCACCGAGTACCCCGATTGCGAGGAGTTGCCCGGGCAGGTCCGGGCAGCCCTCGACCAGTGGGGCGATCAAGTGGATGACGGTAGCTACCAGTACCTCCTGTCCATGGCGCCCGGCTGCAAGATCGGCGGATGGGAGTCCTGGCACCTCACCGACATGTACCCGCTGCCCTGTAACGTCTGCGGAACCGAGACCGAACCGCTCCTCAAACTGGACAGCAGCGAGTGGGACGGCGGCAGCGGACCACGGTGGCGTCCCCTGGAGGAACGCCACCTCGCATGGGGAACACCCGAATGCGAGGAGACCGTCGAACCCACCACGCTCGCCCTCGGCCGATCTGGAGCCCTCACCATCTTCCTCTGCCCCCGCTCCGTCGAACACGGTTACCGCCTGACCATCCAGTAGCCGCCAACCAGCCTTCGTGTCTCCGGCGGGAGCGCAACGGCTCCGTGGCGATCACCAGTGAAGCGCTCCAGGTTCGTCCGGTTTCGGGAGCCACGCTGGGAGCCACCCGAACAGACGATCATGAACTGAGTCGGACGTGCTTGAACGGCCGGAGTCCCGGCGAGCAGCAGGGCGAACGGCTCTGGACGATCCTGGAAAGCGTTTGGGGACCTATTAGGACTTGGTTACCTCGGGTAGGAGACGGTATGTCACCTGCTTTGGGGGTGAGGGAAGATGACCCCTCAAGAACTGGAGGCCGTGCGGGCGCGACTGGAGACGTTCGCCGCTGAGGTGTTCTCCGGTTTTGCCCGTGCTGATCAGCGGCGATGGGGCGAGCGGTATGTGCGTGGCCTGCT
>NZ_JBSFWD010000069.1:0-40685 GCF_053592655.1 Streptosporangium sp. NPDC002607 | reverse complement strand
GGTACGCCGACGGCATCGGCGTGGTCACGAAGCGGATCGGCCCCCGTGATCCCGGCGGTTTCGAGAGCAGGCCGGTGTCACCCGCCGCGCTCGTCCCGGCGCGGGCGGACGGGTCAGCCGGGAAGGTCCCGGTGGTCGGAGATGCTGTCGAGCCAGGCGCGGTGCAGGCCGGCGTAGCGGCCCGCCCGCCCGGCGAGCTCGCCCGGTGGGCCGTCCTCGACGATCCTGCCGCCGTCCATCACCAGCACCCGGTCGGCGATCTCGACGGTCGACAGGCGGTGCGCGATGATCAGGGCGGTCCGGTCCGCCAGGATCGTCTGCATCGCCCGCTGCACCAGCCGCTCGCCGGCGACGTCCAGACTGGACGTCGCCTCGTCGAGGATCAGCACCGCGGGGTCGGCCAGAAACGCTCTGGCGAACGCCACCAGCTGCCGCTGCCCGGCCGACAGCCGGCCACCCTGCTTGCCGACCTGGGTGTCGTACCCCTCGGGAAGCGCCGAGACGAACGCGTCGGCGCCGATCGACCGGGCCGCGGCCACCACGTCGGTCATGCTCGCGCCCGGCCGGCCGAACCTGATGTTGTCCGCCACCGAACCGCTGAACAGGAAGTTCTCCTGTGTCACCAGGACGATCGCGGCGTGCCGTGACTCCTCGCCGAGGTCGCGCAGGTCGATCCCGTCCAGCAGCACCCGCCCCGCCACCGGGTCGTAGAACCTGGCGACCAGTTTCGCCAGCGTGGTCTTGCCCGCCCCGGTGGTGCCGACCAGGGCCACGGTCTGCCCGGCGGGGACCACCAGGTCCAGCCGGGGCAGTACCGGGGTGCCGTCCAGGTAGGAGAACTCCACGTGCTGGAACTCGACCCGGCCGCGTGGGCGCTCCAGGATCACCGGGTCGCCGGGCTCGGCCACCGAGGGGCGCTCCTGCAGCACGCCGGAGAGCTTCTCCAGCGCCGCCCCCGCCGACTGGAACGTGTTATAGAACTGCGAAATCTCCTGCATGGGCTCGTAGAACTGGCGCAGGTAGAGCAGGAACGCGGCCAGCACGCCCACCGTGACCCCGCCCTGGATCGCCAGCATGCCGCCGTAGAGCAGGACCGCCGCGACCGTCACGTTCCCGATCAGCTTGACGCCCGGAGAGAAGACCGCGATCAGCTGTGAGCCCCGCAGGTTGGCGGCCCGGTAGTCGGCGTTCAGCTGGGCGAAGATCGTCTGGTTGCGAGGCTCCCTGCGGAACGCCTGGACCGCGCGCATGCCGGCCATCGACTCCACGAAATGGACGATCACCAGGGCCACGGCCTCCCGGGTCCTGCGGTAGACGATGCTCGACTGCCGCCGGAACCAATTGGTGAACAGTGCCAGGACCGGCAGCGGCAGCAGCGCGACCACGCCGAGGTGGACGTCCAGGACGAGCAGCAGGACCGCCGTGCCGACCAGCGTCAGCACGGCGGTGACGAGATCGTCGAAGCCCGACTGGAGCATCTCGGAGATGGCGTCGATGTCGGAGGTGAGGCGGGAGACGACCCGGCCCGAGGTGTAGTCGTCGTGAAACGACAGCGACAGCCTCTGGAAGTGGCGGAAGACCCGTCGCCGCAGCTCCAGCAGGATGCTCTGGCCGATGCGTCCGGCCATCCTGAGGAACACCTGCCGGGTCACCAGCTGGATGACCGCCGCGGCCAGGATCGCCGAGACGACGGTCACCAGCGTCCCCGGCCCCGCGCCCGCGACCATCGGCGGGATGCCCGCGTCGATGCCCACCTTGACCAGGTAGGGGATGGCGAGCGAGGCGACGTTGCAGGTCACGATGATCGCGACAAGCAGGACGATCTTCCTGCGGTACGGGCGCAGCAGCTCACCCAGCAGCCGCCTGGACCTGCTGCGCAGCAGGAACGACACCTGTTCCGACAACTCGTCCTGGTTCTCGGCGGCGACCCCGCGCCACTCCCGGGAGCCGTTCCCGGTCTCTGCCGGGATCTTCGCGGAGGTCTCCGCCGGGGGAGTCGTGCCGCTCACAGCCGTGCCTCCTCCGCGTCGGGGTCGGCGGACAGCAGCGCGCGGTATTCGGGCACGCTCGCCATGAGCTCGTGGTGCCGGCCGACGTGCGCGATCGTGCCGTCCAGCAGCAGGGCCACCCGGTCGGCGAGCAGCACCGTGGAGGCCCGGTGGGCGACGACTATGCCGGTCGCCTCGCGCAGTACGTGCCGCAGCGCCTGCTCGACCAAGGCCTCGGTCTCGACGTCCAGGGCCGACAGGGTGTCGTCCAGCACGAGGATCCTGGGACGGCTGAGAACCGCCCTGGCCAGTGCGAGCCGCTGGCGCTGGCCGCCGGACAGGGACATGCCCTGCTCGCCGATCCTGGTCTCCAGGCCCCACGGCAGCTCGTACGCGAATCCGGCCTGGGCGATCCGCAGCGCGGCCGCGATCTCCTCCTCGGTCGCGTCGTGCCGCCCCAGCGTGAGGTTCTCCCTGACGCTCATCGAGAACAGCGTCGGCTCCTCGAAGGCGGTGGCGACCAGCGAGCGCAGCTCGGGCAGCGGCAGGTCGCGGACGTCGACGCCGTCGATCGTGATCCGGCCCGTGCTCACGTCGTACAGTCGCGGTACCAGGGAGGTCAGGGTGGTCTTGCCCGACCCCGTCGCGCCCACGACCGCCAGAGTCTCCCCCGGTCGCACCTCCAGCCAGACATCGTGAAGCACCGGCCCGGCGGCGCCGGGGAAGCGGAACCCCGTGCCCTCGAAACGCAGGTGTCCGCGGGGCCGCTCGATCACGCGGGTGCCCCCGACGATCTCCGGTTCGGTGTCGAGCACCTCCATCACCCGGTCCGCCGCGGTCATCGCCTCCTGGCCCGTGGTCAGAATGAAGCCGAGCGCCGAGATGGGCCAGACCAGTTGCAGCATCAGGGTGGCGAAGGCCACCAGCGTGCCCAGCGTCAGGGTGCCGGAGCCGACCGCCAGGGCGCCGAGCAGCAGCACGAGCGCGAGGGTGATGTTCGGGATCACCTCAAGAAAGGTGAAGAACCTCGCGGACAGGCGGACCTTCTCCATCGAGGTCCCGTAGATCTTCACCGCTCCCTCCTCGAAGATCCCCGAGACATGCCGGCCGCGGCCGAACGCCTTGATCGTCCGGATGCCGGCCGCCGACTCCTCGACGACGGTGGCGAGGTCGCCCTGCTCGTCCTGGACCCGGCGGGAGATGAGGATGTACCTGCGCTCGAAGTGCAGCGAGGTGAGCACGATCGGCACCGCAGAGACGACGACCAGCAGCCCGAGCGGCCAGTACATACGGAGCAGCAGCCCGGTCACCGTCACGATCTGGACGGTGACCAGGACGAGGAAGAGCAGGCCGAAGCCGAGAAAACGCCGGATGGCCGACAGGTCGGTCGTCGCCCGGGACAGCAGCTGGCCCGACTGCCAGGAGGCGTGAAAACCCATCGGCAGCCGCTGCAGGTGGCTGTAGAAATCGTCGCGGATGCTGGTCTCCAGGCCCAGGACCGCGTCGGCCAGCAGCCACCGCCGCAGGAAGACGAGCAGCGCCTCGGTCATGCCCAGCCCCAGGGCGAGCAGTGCGAGGGGGAGCAGTGCCTCGCTGTCACCCCGGGCGACGGGGCCGTCGATGATCTCTCTGCCGATCAGCGGGATGGTGATGCCGATCCCGACCGCGGCGAAGGCCGGCACCCAGACGACGACCAGGCGGGTGGCGTAGGGGCGCAGATAGGACTTCAACCGCCACAGGGAGCGGGCCCCGCGGAGGCGGGGGAGGGGTGGGGACTGTCGGGTTCGGGACTCTGTTTCCGTGTCCGGGATTTCTGTGTCCGAAGTATCAGGAGGCATCAACAGGCGGCACGCTCCTCACGGTGCTCACGCCAGGTGATCGCCGCTCGAGGGCATGGCGAACCGGAGGCCCATCCCCGCTCAACCGTTCTCCCGCACCACCGTTCCAGGTGGACGCCCCGTCGGATCACCCTCACCCGCACGGCGCGGGCGACCATTCAGTTTCCGTGCCCGAGTACGGCGTCAGCAACTGATCTGACGGTCTTCATGATGTAACCCCCAGGTCAGACATCCCATGGCCGTTTGTGTCAAGCGGCTATGGGATGTGATGGCTTCATCACGGTGTCCGGCTCGCGCTCGGCGCGGTGAGACCAGGCGGTTGCCTCGTTTAGATCTCAGCATGACGCGACAACGATTCTCACCCCTTTTGATCTGACCGATGAGCGGTGGGTGCCGATCGAACCGCATATCAGAAGATGCGGTGTGCCCGGTCCGCTCTGGACGATGAGGTGGACCAGAGCCGTTTCAGACGCACGAGGATATGCATGCTGTTGCCCACCCTGGACGAAGAGCAGGCCCGGACGATGACGCTTGAGGCGTTCGCCGATACGATCCTCCCCGGCGAGAAGAGGTCGCCCGACGACCGGGCCGTGGCCGGTGCCACCACCGGCGGTGGTGCCGTGGCGGCCGGAGCCATCAGGCTGCTGGAGTGGGACGCGACCGGGATCACCGCCGGGTTGGATGACTTCGCCCGGGCGATGAACGACCACGCGCGTGCCTACGCGGTCGAGCGAGGTCTGGTCGTCGACGATGAGGTCCCGCCGTTCGTCGCGTTGGACTTCGGCCACCGCACCGCGCTGGTGCAGATCCTGACCGCCCCGGAGCACCCGGAGAAGGAACTCTGGATCAGCCTCGCGTTGTTCAGCTACATGGCTTTCGACTCGGCCGCGCACATGAGCACCTCCGACGCGATCGCCGCGGGGCATCCGGGGCTGATGACACTGGGCCTTGAAAAGCCTGACGCAGACGGTCTGTGGCGGTTCCCCGAGTACTCCTACGGCAGGAAACTGGCCGATCCGCACCCGGACACGACCCCTTCAGGGAGCCCCGCATGACCAGTACGGAACGCACCGACGTCCTGGTGATCGGCAGCGGTTTCGGCGGCGCGATCACGGCCTACCACCTGGCCGCCGGCGGCGCGAAGGTGGTGGTGCTGGAGCGTGGCCCATGGCTGACCGGTAAGGACTTCGACCACGATTTCAAACTCGGCTCGTCCTACACGCGAGCGTTCGATTTCGTGGTGGGGGACGGGATGAGCGTCCTCGGCGGTAACTGCGTGGGTGGCGGCAGCGTCGTCTACTTCGCCGCGATGCCCCGGGCCCCCCGCTTCGTCTTCGAGCGCCACGGCGGCATCGGCCGGCGCATGTGGCCGCAGACCATCAGTCGCGACCTCCTTGACCCCTGGTACGACCGGGTGGCCGAGGCGATCCCCATCGCCAAACCGGACTGGAACGACGTCACCTATGCCGGAGGGCTGTGGGCGGCCGCATGCGACCATGCGGGCCGCACGGCCAATCCCGTCCCGGCCGCCGTCGACATGAGCAAGTGCGTGAACTGCAACTGGATGATGGCCGGCTGCCGTTTCGACGCCAAGCGGTCCCTGTTGCTCAACTATCTGCCCGCGGCCCTGGCCCACGGGGCCGAGATCCGCCCCCTGCACGAGGTCCAGTTCATCGCGCGGACCGACGGAGGCGACTATCGGGTTCACTACAGTGTCATCGACGACGACGACTACCGGGTGGAGACCGGGAACGGAACGATCGACGCGAAGATCGTCGTCCTCGCGGCCGGCGCCGGTGCCACTCCCGTGATCCTCCAGCGCAGCGAGGTCACGCTCGGCAAGATGCCGCATGCCGTTGGCCGCTATTTCTCCGGCAACGGCGAGCGCCTCAACACCGCCGTACTGAACGAGGACCGCGTCCGCGAGGTGCTCGGCCTGAGTCGTGGCGACGGTCTGGCCTACGAGGGCAACCAGATCGGCAAAGGGCCGGTCGTGGCGAACTGGGACCATCTGGATGGTTCTTTGCCCGAATACTCGCGTTTCTCCCTGGAGCAGCTTTACTTCCCGCCGGGCCTGGGCACCATCCTGGCCCAGGTGCCCGACGCGGTCGGCCCGAGCTGGTTCGGCGTGGAGAAGAAGGAACTTCTCAAACGCTGGCGCTCGTGGCTGATCATCTTTCAGATGACCGAGGACGACAACGAGGGCGTGTTCGGCCCGCCCCCCGCGCGAGGCAACGCTGATCGGCTCTCGCAGCAGATGCTCGGTATCGGCCGGCTCAAGTACGACCCGACCCCCAACACGCTGCGTGGTTGGGCCGCTGCGGACGCCGAGGTGAAGGACATCCTGGAACGCGACGGACTGGCCACGGTGACACCGTGGACCAACGATGTGGTCGGCGCCTACACCGTGCACCCACTGGCCTCCTGCCGTATCGGCGACGACCCGCACACCTCCGCCCTGGACGACCGGCATGAGCTACGGGGGCATCCCGGCATCTTCGTCACCGACGGCTCGGCGGTACCGGGGGCGCTGACGGTCAATCCGGCGATGACCATCGCCGCGCTCGCCGAACGCGCGGTTCCCGGCATCGTCGAGGCCGCGCGTTCGCGCGGCGTGGACGTCAGGTACGGTGCGCCGGCGCCGGACGGTGCCAGCGCCGGCAGGCGTGGCGTGGCGCCGCTGCTGCCGCCCCTGTCGCGTGCGTGACGATGGGCGAGACACCCACCCGGATGATGCCGGGCTGGTCGTCGGGCTGGAAGAGTGGAAGCCATGGCGTGGCGATCGCCGGATGGGCGCGGGCGAGCCGGTCGCGGGAGGCGGTGGCGCGTCACTCCGCGAGCCTGGCAGCGGTACGCGAGATGGACGGCTGGGCGCCGGAACAGGCCACTCCCGTGCTCCCCTGATAAGGCGGAAAGGCACGTCCGAAGAAGACAGGGCATCTCCGTCCGAGAATGCTTGGTCCACCGGGAGCGATGAAGAGCTTCGATCCTTGGACGAGAGGACAGGCACATGACCGAGCTGGAAGAAGTACTCAGGGACCTGACTCTGGACGGAGGCGAAATCGACGATCTGGTGGCTGGTCTCGAACCGCATCTGTGGAGCCTGCCCACCCCCGCGCCGGGATGGACGATCGCGAACCAGATCGCCCACCTGGCTTTCATCTTCAGGCTGGCGGGTACGGCGGCCTCCGACCCGGATGCCTTCAAGGTCATGACCGCCAAGGCGGCAGAGGACTTCGATGGCGCCGTGAACGCCGCGCTCGCCGACTACGCTGCCGACTCCCCGGAGGTCCTGCTCGGACGGTGGCGTGCGGAGCGCGAGGCGGTGGTCAAGGCGCTGGCCGCTGTCCCGGCGGGTCAGGTGGTGCCCTGGCTGGTCAATCCGCTGCCGCCGATCGTCCTCGCCTGTGCTGGGATCATGGAGCAGTTCGCCCACGGACAGGACATCGCCGACGCGCTCGGGGTGAGGCCGGAACGGACCGATCGAATCAAGCACCTGGTCGTGTTCGCTGTGTTGACCAAGGATTTCGGATACCTGGCGCGTGGCCTGCCCCCATCGGACGTCCAGTTCAGATTCGAGCTCACCGCACCCTCCGGTGAGCTGTGGGAGTACGGTCCGGCGGACGCGGAGCAGAGGATCACCGGTCCCGCCGTCGATTTCTGCCTGCTCGTGACCAGGCGCCGGCACCGCGACGACCTCGAGCTCGTCGCCGTCGGCGCCGAGGCCGATCACTGGCTGGACATCGCCCAGGCGTACCGCGGGCCGGCCGGGGCCGGACGTGTCCCGGGGCAGTTCGCACCCCGCCCTGCGGCGAGTCACTGAGCGTGGCGTTCCAGAAACCCAGGCCGCTGTCCGGCTCCTGGTCGCGCCTGGGGCGTACGACTCGCGCCGTATCTGACCTGTGCCTCATCCCCGGCCGTGCCGAAGAAAGCAAACCCGGACGAATCCTCGATGCGCCAGGGCCCTGCCCCCTCTGTGCCGGGCCCGGTCGGGGGCCGGGGTGGGAGCGCAATCGGGGAGATGCGTCGCGAAGCTTCGAGAATGAAGATGTCAAGGTGAGAGTCGGCGATTCAGCCGGTGCCGGGACGCCCGTGGCCGACTCCCGGTGATCTCATGTTCTTCCACCCGACAAGAAGGGATGCAGCATGCCCTCCAGTAACTCCTCATCGCCCCTTTCCCCTGACGAGGCTGCCGTGCGTGCGGTCCCGCAGCGCATCATGGCCGCGTGGGCACAGAACGACGCCGACGCCTTCGCCGAGGTCTTCGCCGAGGACGGAACCATGATCCTGCCCGGCGATGTCTTCGTGAAGGGCCGCGAGGGGATCCGCTCGTTCATGGCGGCCGGCTACTCCGGCCCGTACCGGGGAACCCGGGTGTACGGCGAGCCGATCTCGGCCACGTTCCTCGGTGACAGCGCCGGTGTGCTGATCACACAGGGCGGTGTGCTGGCCCCAGGCGAGACGGAGGTCGCGCCCGAGCGTGCGGTCCGGGCCATGTGGGTGCTGTCCAAGCAGGACGGGGAATGGCTCATCGCCGCTTATCAGAACACTCCCATCGGCGTTTCTTGAAGGGTGTTTGAGGGGTTGTCGCAGGGTCCGGTTCTCGAAGGACTCTCGCAAACACCGGATCGCCTTCCTCAACGGCGAGATCAGAATGGATTTCCCGCTGGAGGTGGCACCAAACAATGAGATGTCAAGGTTGGGCTGTGAGAATCGGAAACGGCCGCCGGCTCGACCGCTGTTTTCCAGAAAGGATCTGATGGATACCTCCGCGGCACCGTCAAGGGAAGAACTCGTCTCCCGCGCGTCGAATTTAGTGCCCCTTCTTCAGAAGAACGCTCTCTGGGGGGAGGAGAACAGGCGTCTGCCCGAAGACTCGATTGAGGCGCTGACCGACGCCGGTATTCTGAGGATGAGGGTGCCCGCCCGTCACGGTGGCTACGAGTCCGATATGGGCACCGTGGTCGAGGTGATCTCCGAGCTCGGGCGGGGTGACGGCTCGACGGCGTGGACGGTCGCCGTCTGGGCGATCAACAGCTGGATAGCCGGCCTGTTCCCGGACGAGGTGCAAGAGGAGGTCTTCGCCACCTCCGACGTCCGGGTGAGCGGGATCCTGAGCCCGACCGCCATCGCCGTCCCCACCGAGGGTGGTGTCGTCCTCAACGGGAAGTGGTCGTTCAACACGGGATCCCTGCATAGCCACTGGAACGCGAACGCGGCGCTCCTGGCCCTTCCAGAAGGTGGATACGAGCCGATCGTGACAGCTATCCCGCTGTCCGACCTGGAGGTCGTCGACGACTGGCACACGGCGGGCCTTCGTGGCTCGGGCAGTGTCACCACCGTCGCGAAGGACGTGTTCATTCCCCAGCGGCGTGTCCTGCCGATGGCACCGGCGCTCCAGGGACAACACTCCTCGAAGCTGAACGCGACTTCCCCGATCTACCAGGCGCCGTTCACACCGAACGCCTCCGCGATGGCCGGTGCGGTTGCACTCGGTCTGGCCAAGGCCGCCAAAGACGCCTTCTTCGAGCGTCTGCCAGGGCGGAAGATCACCTACACCGGCTACGAGAACCAGAGCGAGGCACCGCTCACTCATCTTCAGGTCGCGGAAGCGATGATGAAGATCGATGAAGCGGAGTTCCACGCTTATCGCACGGTGAACATGCTGGACACCAGAAGCTCCACCGGGGAGCTGTGGACGATGGAGGAGCGCGCTCGGGTCCGTCTCGACCTAGGAGCCGTGTGCCTGCGCGCGAAGGAGGCGGTGGACATCCTCAATACGGCGAGCGGCGGATCGTCGATTTACAACACCGTGCCGATCCAGCGGATCGAACGCGATATCCAGGCCATCAACCTCCACGCCATCATGCACCCGAACACCAATTTCGAGCTGTACGGGCGAGTTCTCTGCGGTTTGGAACCCAACACCCACTACATCTAGTGCGGTGACCGCCCACGTTCACCGAGGGCCGACGACGAGGGCCTCAGAGACGGCCTCGACTCGGATCACCTGGGAAGCCGGTGAGGATTCCTGGACAGAGCGCACTAGCGGGGCGCCTGTTCGCCGTGGGCCGGGTTCCGATGGAGGCACCGGAACCCGGCTCTGCCGGAAACGTGAGCTGAGGGGCGAGCAGGTGACCGTTGGGATGAAGCCGGCGCGTTGATCCACGTGGGGTGACCGAACGCCTCGCCCTTCGGACACCGATGAGAGGCGGTGGCCGGCGCCTGGCCGTCGGAGGAGGAAGGCTTACCATGCGGACTGAGCTCGGTCAGGTGGTGAGGTCGCCGAGCGACTCGGGCAACGCCTCCAGGTCGAGTGTGGTCGATCCGCCGGCAGGCATTTGTCGCCCCGCGCGTCGGCGATCTTCTGGCCGTTCCTGGACCCCGTCAAGATCTCTCTCCTCAGCGTTGCTCACGTGCCCGGGGCTTGGCCCTGTCGCGCCTGGTGAGAGGGCGCGGGATGAGGCCAGGGGCCGGCACTGGAGACCGACTTGTAGATCACTGGGGCGGCCCCGGCCGCGCGCCGGTGGGGCAGGCGGTGATCTCTGTGATGGTGACCGTCTCGGTAGAGATGATCGCGACGGCGGCGTGATAGCCGGGAACGGGCTTGAGCAGGTGGAGCCGGACATTGCCGGGTGGGGTGTCCCTCAAGGGCCAGCTGACCAGAGCGGGGTTGGTGTGGGGGTAGCTGATATGGACCTGACCAGGAGGAATGCTCAGACCATGGCCGGTTGCCTTGAGCGCGGCCTCCTTGCAGACCCATAAGCGGATGAAGGCGGCGTTCTGGGCGTGGGCGGGAAGGTCCGCCAGGGCCGCCCGCTCGGCAGAGGACAGGGCGCGGCGGGACAGTTCCTCCGGGGGAGTGGTGGGAATGGCCTCCACATCGACCCCGACAGGACCGGCGGTGCTCAGAGCGACGGCGACGCGGTTGCCGGCGTGGGAGACCGATACGTGGAGACCGGTATGGGTGACCTGGGGTTTACCGTGGGGTTTGTTACATCGAGGGCATGAGCGGATGACAGGCACGGCAGCCGGGCTGACACCCAGGTAGGTGGCAGCGGCGGTGCGCAACAACCAGCCGCCGGTGATGAAACGGTGCCTGTCCCCTTCGCGGCGGTAGCGTGCGGCTCGATCCTGTTCGGTGGGGCTCAGGACGCGGGCAATGGTGTCAATGGGGTGGTCGCGTGGGTCGGCCCACCAGACGTGACATTCGGCAGCCTGGAGGAGCGCCGCGTCCGGGGACCGCTGGAAGGGGGCGGTCATGACGAGCCTTCCTGAACAGGGCGGTCAAGGACGGGAGACCGGGTGGGATGTGGCGAACGGTCGAGCTGATCGCGCCGACCGCCGCTCCCGCGACGATCGAGACCTAGCCGACCGCGCAATGTAAGAACATCCCCTTTTTGGGGGATTCGATGTCCATCTGGCGGATGATGACTAATAGGCAAGCGTGCGGTGACCATGTCGTCAGATGCGATGTGGCTCCGTCCCCCAGTGGACGTGTTCGGGTGAAGCGGAAACGCCTTCCAGGACCGCCGACGATGGCATCGGTGAACGCCTTTTGGTCCACGCCTTGTGGCATAATATCAGGTGTTTTGGCTGGGACATCAACTTGACCCGAGGGGAACTCTCGTGACAAAAACCGACCTGATGACTTTCAGGCCCCTTGGCCAGGGTAAACTCTCCGCTCGCCTGATTCGTTATCGCATATTGCGATTTTCCGTATGAACTGGCGGCCCGGTTTGCCTCAGGCATCCAGGTGTCACTCGGTTGCGAGGTTTATGTGGCACCGGAGGGCGCCCCTAGTGAGAATCTCAACTGCCACGACCGAACCGGTCTCCTGCCATACTTGCCGGCTTCGAGGCGGTGCGGAGATCCGCGATGGATGTACGTTCGCCAACAACAGATACCGTTTCTTTGCCGACCTGTCAGCATTGCCCTTCGCGTTGCCCGGCCCCGCTGTCGACTGCGGGTGGCAGTGTTTCACCGGGGGCCGTCCAACGTACCCGGACTGAGTATTTGAATTCATAGCCGTCAGCACCTGAAAACATCATCAGCGATACCGTTCGGAGAGTGGAAGACTCGAGGCGATTCATCGAGCATCCAGATGAAGCCTCAGTGTCAAGGCGTCGCATTGCGATCCGTACAGCGATCAGCCGACAGCCCGGACGAGTGAGAACTATTCTTCGGGCAGGCGAGGGTTAATCCCCATCGACAGACTTGGCCGCCGGGTGCGAGATGGACCACCAACACCTGATGCCTGTCTGGGAGTAGGTCGGACCTTTGGGGGCCGGTTCTCCGAGAAGCCTCTGTTCTTCTTTTCCCCTGCAAGCCACGGCTGCGGTATCGATTCCTAAAACTATCTTAGCTCGGCAGGAATAATGGAAAAAGAGATCGAGCAGGCCGTTCTGCGGGTCGTCCGGAGCATGTACGAGAACTTCAGTGAACAACTCACCATCGACGACCTGGCCAGAACGGCGATGTTCAGCAAGTTCCACTTCTCCCGTGTCTTCCAACGGGTCACCGGGCTTTCCCCTGGGCGATTTCTGTCCGCGGTACGCCTTCAGGAAGCCAAGCGGCTCCTCTCCTCGACCTCGCTGACCGTCACGGACATCAGCCACCGCGTCGGATACTCCAGTGTGGGCACCTTCAGTTCACGGTTCACCAGCAGTGTCGGGATCCCGCCGACCGGCTACCGTCAGGGCGATGGCATCGTACCCGTGCCTTTCTGGGGTGACGGTTCAGACCTGTCTGCCCTTGGGGCGACGACCGTCTGCGGCACCGTCTTATCTCCCCTGGAGGACCAACCCGTCTTCATCGGGTTGTTCCCTGGCCGGATCCTCGAAGGACAGCCGATAAGTCACGTGGTGCTGCGCAGGCCCGGCCCCTACACGCTGTCGAACGTCCCCGCGGGTAACTGGCACCTGATGGGGCAGTCCATCATCGCCGACAGGGCGGACGCCGTTGACCACCCGCCGGGCGGGGACGAGGCGCTCTACATCGGGTACGGCGGCCCCATCATCGTCTCCTCCGACAACGACACGCGATTCGTCGATCTCCGGCTGAGGCCCATGCATCCCTTCGACCCCCCGGTACTTCTCACGTTGCGGGACGTGCCCCTGATGGCCGCCACCTGCTCACCTGCGAAATTCGGATAAGCCGCTATTCGAACGCACAGGCGGCTCAACCACCGTCCGGTTCACAGTTCGTGCACGGTCATCGGCAGTCCACCGCGCACCCGCAGGGACAGCATGGCCTCCGGGACCACGTCATACCCGGGCACGCCGACCAGGTGAAGATCGCGGGTGACCATGGCGATCACGAATGTGGCCTCCACTAGGCCGAGGTGGTTGCCGATGCAGAACCGGGGACCGGCGCCGAACGGGATATAGGCGTATCGCGGCCGGTTCCCCTGGCGGTCGGGATCGAACCGGTCGGGATCGAACCGTCCGGGGTCATTCCAGAAGTCCGGATGCCGGTGCAGCGTGTACGGGCTGATCATGACATCGGCGCCGGCGGGTACGTGATAGCCGCCGATCTCGTCGTCCTGCCGGGCCAGTCGAGGCAGGGCCCACACCGGTGGATAAAGGCGCATGACCTCATGCACGACCATCGTGGTGTACTTCAGTCGGTGAAGATCATCGGCGTCCGGCGGCCGGTTCCCGAGCACTTCCACGGCCTCCTCCCGCAATCGGGCCCGCACCTCCGGGTGCCGGTCAAGGAGGTGGAAGGCCCACGACAACGTGCTCGCCGTCGTCTCATGTCCGGCGAGCAGCAGTGTCACCAGCTCATCGCGCATGCGCTGCCGGCCGACGCGCGCGTCGGCCTCCTGGCGGGTTGAGGCGATCAGACGGGATATGACGTCGTCTCCATCGGCGGAACACGCCAAGCGGTCGGCCACCAGATGGTCGACGACCCGGTACAACTCCTTGCGGGCCCTGCGGAAACGCCACTGCTTGGGGAGCGGCGCCCACGTCGGCACCATGCTCAGCGACACCATGTCGAACATGGCCTGGTCCTGGACGGCCTCAAAGGAGTGCCCGATCGAGTCGAAGGTGTCCAGCTCGGCGTCAAGCAGGGTCCGGCCGAGCACCCCGAGGGTGAGCCCGGTCATCTCCTGGACCACGTCAATCGACTTCCCGCCCGAGTATGCGCGCAACCGGTTCACCAGCTTCGCGGCCTCATCCGCGACGACCTCGGCCTGCTGGGCGATCCGCCGGCTCTGGAACATCGGCTGGATGATCTTTCGTTGCTTGCGCCACAGTTCGCCCTCGCTGGTCAGCAGACCGTCGCCGATGGCCCGCCGTGCTTCGGTGAGGCCGATTCCCTTGCGGTAGTTGGCGCTGTTGTCGGCCAGTACGTGCTTGGCGTGCTCGGGGTGATTGAAGAGGTAGAGGGTTTTGGGGCCGATGACCAGCCGGACCGCGTCGCCGTACTTCGACGCGGCCGACGTGAGCAACGCGAGCCGATCTGTCACCAGCTTCCTGAACAGGCCCGCCGCCGCCGTGCGCGGGGGCCCCGGCGGCACCAGATGCCCTGCCTGCGACAGGCTGGATTCCGTCATTCTTCCGCCTCTTTCCACGTGAAAGCCAGTCGGTGAAATGTGTGCCGGTCTATGGAGGATGCCTTTCCGATGAAGATCGTGTGATCTAGGTGCGTCGTGACCCACCTCCGAAACGGGTGACGGTGCCATCGAGCGGCGGCGCACCGGTGATCGTGCCAGGGCCAACCGACTGGACGTTCACAGTGATCTCCTGACTCACCGTCTGGATCCGCGTCTACGAGGCGTACGGCTTGAGCGCCCTGACCAGCGATTCGGGAACCCTGGCCGGAACCGTGCGGGTGTTGGGCCCGCGCATGCAGGCCACCCGCTGCCGGCCACGGGCGACGAGTGTCTCCGCTCCGCCGGCGTCGAGCAGGACATAGTCGAAGCTGAACTCGACCTGGGTCTGCGCGAGATCGACCAGACGCATCCTGATCGACAACTCGTCGAAGGCTGTGATCTCGGTGAAGAACTCACAGTCGACCTTCAGCGTGAAAAGCTTGAGGTCGTCTCGCAAATCGGTGAGCACCTCAGGTGCCCGTTCCTTCAGGAACATCTCCCGGCAGCGTCCCTGCCAGCGAAGATAATTGACGTAGTAGACGTTGCCGACGATGTTGGTCTCTTCGAAACCCACCGTGTGGGTGTATTCGAAGTACTTGCTCATGACCTATGACCGTCCTTCGGTGAGAACTGCGAGCACGACCGGATCCGGGACGTTCCACACCGCCGTGGCGAGCGTCGCGACCCACACACCGTCCGAGGAGAAGACCACCCACGGACCTTGCCCGGCCGGGGCCGGGGCCAGGGGAACGTTCGGTGCCAAGCCTGCGCTCCGCAGCGACTCGACGGCGGACAACACACGTGCCGCCGCGGTGTCGAACCTCTCCCCCGTCCGAGCAACGACCTGTTGAACGAGTGGCGCGCGCGAGCCGAGCAACTCGTTCCACTCGGCCGCCGGCCGCTCGGTCGCCTGAGCGATGGCTCCGCCCACCGTGGACACCGCCGCGAGACCCATCGTCAGCCCCGCGCCATGAGCCGCCACGACCATCCGGTCACCGTCGATCTTCAAGCGCCCGTCCGGCCCGTGCCGCGGCTCCTCCCGGTGACCGAGTGCCCGTCCCACCGCTACCACCGCCCGGACCAGATGCTCCTCGCCGCCTTCCACGCCGTCCCGGTGGTGCGGCTCCACGGCAACCGCCACCTGGACACCGATCAGATCCTGGAGCGTCCGCTCCAGGTAGGGCCCGAGCAGTGGAATCCGCCAGGGGCCGCAGCCGTCTTTCTTCCGCACCGCCTGCAGGCGCAGGCCCTCCCACCGCTCCACGACCTGACCGAAGACGTTACGCACGGCGATGTCGTAGAGGTAGGTGTCGCCGTCGCGCTCTCGCTCGGCGGCGCTGTAGCGTAACTCGCCCGCTGCGGCCAACGCGGCACCACCGGAGTGGATCCGCTCGATCCCGGTGGGCAGCAACGTGGCGTCGGGCACACATATCTGATTGCCGTGCATGAGGGCGTCCCGCATGCCGGGGTCGCCGAGCAGCAGGTCGGCGGGGAGGAATCTGGCGAACCAGTCCGCCTCCTTCAGCACCGCCACGTCAGCGTCGACATGGCGGGCCGAGGCCCGGTGATAGCGGCGCAGCCGCTGGAAGCGCCGCCCCTGAAACAGCACGTCCCCGTACATCTCATCGGCCGGATCCAGGGGAACCGGCGGAAGCCCTTCACCGACCTGGACGGGGGGGCCATCCGGAACATCCTCGTCGGTGAACTTCAGCCGGGCCCGGAAGTGCTCCACCTCGAAGCCGGTCTCCGCACTACGGATGGCCGCCTCCACGGTGTCGTCGTCGGTGACGACGGCGGCGATCCGGATCGTGCCGCTGCCGTCGGGCGGTACGGTGATCGGCCGCATGAACTCGGCGTCCTCGATCACCGGTACGCTACCTCGGCCGATGGCCGCCGACGCCACCTGCGCCATGGCCTCCATGCCGAACACGGCGGGGAAGAGCAGGTTGCCGTCGAGGAGATGGTCGGCGAGGTACAGGTCGGTTCCGGCGTTCATCTCGACCTCGCTGACGAACTCGACCCCGTGGTAACGGATCAGCGGCTTGCCGACGAACCGCAGCAGTGGCAGCTCCGGCAGGTCGTAGCGGACGGTGTCGATGCCCTCGGTGCGCCCGCTGATCACGACGATGGCGGGCACGTCGGGGTCGGAGACCAACCGCCGCATGATCTGCACGCCCTGCTCCGGAGAGATCGGCGTGATGCCCCTGTGGGCCAGGCTGTCCACGACCGACAGCCGTTCTCCCATGCCGATATCGGACCAGACCGACCACTCCATGCAGATGGTGCGGCATCGCGGGTGCCGCTCGGCCACCTCGCGGGTGAGGTCGGCCAGCCATTCGTTGGCGGTGGCGTAGTGAGCCTCGCCCTGCAGTCCGGCCCGGCCGATGATGCTGCCGAAGGACACCAGCATACGCAGCCCGCCGGGTTCGACGGCGGCCAGCACGTTGCGCAGGCCGTCGACCTTGGTGGCGAACGTACGCCGGAACGCGGCCATGTCGAGGCCGGCCAGTCCCGCGGGCTCGTTGCGGCCGGCTCCGTGGAGCACCGCTGTGACGGGCCCCAGGACCGTCCTTGCCTTGGCGACGGCGCGCCGTACCTGGTCGATGTCGGTAACGTCGGCCCGGGTGTAGTGCACGGTCACCCCGGCATCCGCCATCCGCCGCAGGTTGTCGGCCAGTTCCTGGTCGTCGGCCGGGTCGGAACGGCCCAGCACGGCCAGCTTCGCGCCGCTGTCGACGGCGACGGCCAACGCGCACTCGGCGGTGATGCCCTTGCCGCCGCCGGTGACCAGCAAGACGTCGGTCCCGTCCAAGGGCTGCCGGGTGACGGCGGCGCGTACCGGCAGCGCTCTCATCGTCGGTACCCGCCGTACGCCGTCCGCGTCGTAGTACGCCTCGGAGTGGTCCGCGGTCGCCGCGACCTCGGCCACCGCCCAGCCGACCGCCTCCGGTTCCGGAGGTACGTGCACGATGGTGGTACGGAGGTGCGGGGCCTCCAACCGGAGCGTCTTGGCCAGGCCGGCCGCGCCTCGACCGTGTTGGGCCAGGACGAACCGGCTGCCCGCCGGAGCGTCGACGGCCGCCTTCGCACCCCGGAGCGCCTGCTCCAGATGTTCCACCGTGCAGTCCTGAGGCAGGCAGACCAGCACACCGGCACCGACCTTCTCCCGTTCGAGGGCCTGGCGCAGTGGTTCGGCGAGAGGGGTCTCCTCCGCCGCGTACACCTGCCACCGCCCGTTCTCCTCGGGCGTGGCCCGCGCGGGAAGCGGCAACTCGTCGAGGTCTACGGCGAACGGCCTGACCCAGGGGGCGGATCCCGCCGCCGGTGACACAGCCGCGGCGCCGGCGGAGTCCGGGGCGGTCCCGGCAACCGCGTCGAGCGCCTCGGCCAGCTCGCGCAGGCTCGCGCCGGCCAGGTTCATCGGCGCCTGGGCCGCAGGAACGCCCAGTCGCTGGGCGGCATGGTCGATGATGTGCATCACCGTGACCGAGCTCAAGTGCAGCTCGTCCAGCAGCCTGCTGTCCTCGTGCACCATGTCGAGCGGTAGCTCGGCACGCTCGGCCGCCAGACGGCGCAGCAGATCGATGCTCGACTCTGCGGTTCGCTCCTCCGGTCGTACCGGGATGTCCTCGGGTGCTTTCTCCGCAACCCGTCGTACGGCTCCGCGGATCGCGACCTCCGGAGCCTGTTCGGCGGGGCTGGCGAAGAACGTGAACTCGGCCCCGACCTCCAGCGGCCGGACCAGTCGACCGTGAAAGAGCTCCTCGTGGAGGACGGGGGCACCGACGACGTAAGCGGCGCCCACCACCCGGAGCAGGCTGGTCAGTGACTCGTCGTCGGTGTCCAGTGCCACCGCGGGCACGTCCGTCACATCGGCGGCCAACCCGCTGAGCACCCGACCAGGGCCGACCTCGATGAGCAGATCGACCTCCTTGGCCGCGCGCTCCACCGCTTGCGCGAACAGCACGGAGTCGGTGATCTGCCGGCGCAGCAGGGCCCGGAGGTCGGTGCCCGACGTCAGCACCTCACCGGTGACCGTGGATACGACCCGCCTGAGGAGAGGACCGAAGTCCTCTTCGGCGAGCCGCGCGCCGAAGGCCTCGGCCGCCGGCGCCACAAGCGGGGAGTGAAAGGCGTGGGACACCGGCAGGCGGGTCCACCGGACGCCCGCCTCCGCGGCTCTGCGCTCGACGGCCTCGACCGCGTCGAGCGGACCGGCGACAACGGTCTGAGCCGGCCCGTTGTACCCTGCGATCACCACGGGCAGGCCGCCCACCAGCTCGATCACCACGTCAGGTGTCGCACGAACGCCGGCCATGGCGCCGGTCTCGCTGTGTTCGGTCATGGTCTGGCCGCGCAGGAACGCCAGGCGCAGCAGGGTCTCCTCGCCGATCGCGCCGGCCCACCGCAGGGCCGAAAGCTCGCCCAGGCTGTGCCCCACCGCGATGTCGGCCTCCACCCCGAGGGTGGACAGCGTGCGCAGGCCGGCCAAGGAGCCGGTCACGATGCGCGGCTGCGCGACCGCGGTGGCCACCATATCGCCGGTCGCGGGCAACGCGGCCCTGACATAGATCTCCTCGGCTTCGGCGAAGCGTCGGCGCAGCGCGCCGCCGCCGGTGCCATGGCCCGACCCCTGACCGGGGAAGAGGTAGCCGACACGGCCGGTCCCGGCCACGTGGCCGAGGAACGCCCGGCCGCTCGCGGCGAGCAGCCGTGGCTCGCCCGCGTCGTGCGCGTCCAGCACTTTCCTTAGCTGCCGTTCCGCGTCGTCGGGTGAGGAGACGACCACCGCGGCCCGGTGCGGCGAGTCCCGCAGCTCTCGCTGGAGCGTCACCGCCAAGTCGGCGAGCTGGGCGTAGGACACTCTCGGCACGAAGTCGGCCAGCTCCGCGAGCCGGTCACGCAGCGCCTGCGGCGAAGCCGCGTCGACGAGAAGCAACTCGGCGTCCTGGAGTGATGAGGCCAGCGCCCTGGTGCGGGGGGAAAGCGCGCCGCGCCGCCGCAGGGCCGCGTTCTCCAGCACGATGTGGGTGTTGATACCGCCGAATCCCATGGCCGTGACGCCCGCGCGCACCGGGGCGCCGGCGGGCCAGGCCTCGGCCCTGCGCAGGACACGCAGCGACACCGGTTCCTCGGCCAGCACCGGATGGGGGTCGACACAGCCGATGGTGGGCGGCAGAACCTGCTCGTGCACCGCCATCGCGGCCTTGATCAGGCCGGCCACCCCTGCCGCGGCCTTGGTGTGTCCGATCATCGCCTTGACCGAGCTGATCGCCGCGGGTCTGGTGGGGGGACCGGCCGCGGCTCTGGCGCTCGCCAGTGCTTTGAGCTCGGTCGCGTCGCCAAGCGCCGTGCCGGTGCCGTGGCCCTCGAACAGCTCCACGGTCTCGATGGCGAAGCCCGCCCGGTCATAGGCGCGGCGCAGCGCCAGCTGGTAGCCGGCGGCCTCGGGCCGGGTCATGCCTCCCTTGCCGTCGGAGGAGATGCCCCAGCCGACGACGGTGGCGTAGATCCGCCGTCCGGCGTCGCGGGCGTCCGCCTCGCGCATCAGTACGACGATGCCGCAGCCCTCGCCGGGCCAGAAGCCGTTGGAGTCGCGATCGTAGAGCCGGAACTCGTTCTTGGCCAGGGCGCCGGTCTTGGCGAATCCAATGATCTCGAACGGGTCGATGGACAGGTCGACTCCACCGGCGATCGCGACATCGACCTCACCGTCCGCCAGTGCCCTCGCCGCCGTCGTCACCGAGAGCAGCGATGAGGAACACGCTCCGTCGACCGTGTAGCCGCCGCCGTTGAGATCGAAGTGGTTGCAGATACGGCCGGCGATCGTGTTGGACAGGCCACCGGCGAGGGTGTCCTCGTCGATGGGTGGGAACGGGCTCTTGTAGACGGTCTCGAGGTTGTCGAGAAACCCGGTCAGCCGATCGTCGCCCCAGCCCTCCTCCCTGAGCGCGGCGCCGACCGTGCGGCGCACGTACGGCCAGCGCAGGCGCAGGGTGTTGGCCCGGGTGAACTCGCCGGTGAGGGTGTTGCCCACGATCACCGCGGTGCGCTCGCGGGGAAGGCCCTCGGCCCGGGGAAAGCCCGCGTCGGACAATGCCTGCCCCGCCATATCGAGGGCGAGCCAGTGCGTGAGGTCGGTTGAGCGATAGGTGCTTCCAGCGACCTTGTGAGCGACCCTGTCGAACTCGTACCCGTCGATGACGGCGGCATTACGCGCGTAGAAACGGTCGGGAGCGGCCGGGTCGGCGTCCCAGTAGTCCTCCAGGCGCATACGTACGTCGGGCAGCCGGCGGAAGGCGCGGCGACCGGCGAGGGCGTTCTCCCACAGTTCCTGCGGGGAGGACGCGTCGGGGTAGCGGCATGCCATGCCGACGATCGCGATCCTGGTCATACCTTGGCGACCTCTCCTGGGGGAGAGGCGAGTGCAGGGGGCATCCGGGTCTGGGCCTGGGCCGTTTCCTGCTCGCGGGCCTTGTCGACGACGTACAGGGCCCACAGGAACCCGCCGCGGATCAGACAGGCGGCGGCGGTGGAGAGGAACAGCCCGTACGGGATGTTCATTCCGGTGAGCAGGCCGTATATGGCGGCCGTACCGCCGCCGAAGGCGACCTGCGCGAGGGGCCTGGACGGGGTCGTTCCCGGATCGGTGATCATGTAGTTGGTGAAGAGGACGAAGACGATGCCGGTCATCATCGACAGGTTGCCGGAAATTGGGGTGTCGTCGATGATCAAACCTCGGATGATCCCCTGCAGCGCGAACCCGCCAACCCAGGCGCCGATCAGCCACATGCGGTTGGTGAGCTTGGAGTTGAGCATGGTGCCCAAGATGATGATGACGACGGGGATGATCCAGTCGATGGGGTTGGCGACGTTCTCACTGAAGTGGTACGGCGGCGAGATGCTGGCCCATGGGAAAACGATCAGGATCACCGTGATACCGAAGTTGGACGGGTTCATGAAGTGCCGCAGGCGGCCACGGACCGGCGCCCTGAGCACCCACTTCGCGCCGATCGCAACGACGACGCCGAACATCATGATCAGGATCTGGTCGTTGACGTAGATCAGCATGTTCAGGGCGATGCTGGTGATATGCGCGGGATAGAGAAACTCCACGAGCCCGCGGAAGCCGTTGCCGAGGAACCTCGGCGCGCGCCCCTCGGTCCGGGCCGCGATGGCCTCCAGGGCGATCTCCACAGAGTAACCGGTGGCCAGGGCCACGAACGGCCACGCGTAAGCCTGCTCGAACCCCCACCAGGCATATCCGAGGATGTTCAAGATCGTGATCGAGATCGCGAACCTGTGGAGAGCCTTGATGATCTTCGGGTCGCGATGGGGAGGGGTGTTCGTCTTCTCGGCCATGTCACTTCTCCTTCGCCTGCGAGCCGAGCTTGAGCGAATGCCAGCCCGGGGTGAGCTGGAGATCCTGCTCACGCACCTGGCCGGTCCGGTCGCGCCATGTCAGGTGCACCTTCAGCGGCCCGGTCACCTTCTGCCCGAGACCGATGTGCACCATGTGGCTGCGTTTGCCGGAGTGGCCGCTGCCACCGTCGACATGGCCGATGAACGTACGACCGTGTTGGGTGGTCACCTTCACCTGCGCGCCGACCACGGGCGACCCGGGAGCCGTGAGCGTGCCGGCCGCCGTGCTGTTCGCGTCCGTCGCACTCTCATGGGTCAGCCGGAGTCCGAGGAAGTCACCGGGAGCCGGGCTCTGGTTCTGGTAGAACACCGGCGGGCCGAACTGTCGGGCGACCGCGAAGTCGACCAGCCCGTCCCCGTTCGAGTCACCCGTGGCGATGCCACGGGTGGGGATCGGTACCGCCAGGCCGAGTTCTTCGGCCACGTTGGCGTACTGACCGTCCGCGCCCTTGGCGAAGAAGGCGAGCGTCTGGTTTCCGGCGAGATCCGCGCCCTCCCGGACGACCGGCCATGACGTGAGGTAGCGCAAGACACCGTCGTTGGCGGCCGCCAGTTCCTGCAACTGTGCCCAGCGGTTCACCCAGCCCTTGACGAACCCCGTGGCCTGAGTGATCGCCGGCTCGCCGCTGTTGTTGAAATCCTGGATCTTGACGTCCCAGCCCCAGCCCGACCAGGCGGTGCGCACCTGGGCACTCTGGTCCTCCCACGGGGCCACGCCCTCGCGCAGCCTAGCGCGCAGATCGGCCTGGTCCTTGGCCGTGGAGACGAACTGGAAGTTGCTCTCCTGGATGCCGTACGACGTGGTGATGTTACTGACGAAGAAGTCGTAGATGCCGTCATGGTTGAGGTCAGCGGTATCTGAACCCATCCCCTTGAACGAGTCATGTCCCAGCGTCTTGGACTTGGGGATCCAGGGCGTGCGCTCGCCTTCGACCAGTGAGAACCTGATGTTCCCCGGCGTGGACCTGTTGTGCAGCAGCCGGTCGGGGCCGAAGTCGTTGTTCAGGTACAGCTCGGGCAGCTGGTCGCCGTCGAGATCGAGGGAGGTCGCTCCGAGGTCCCATGCCCGCGAGATGTCCTCCGGCAGAACGTCGTCCAGTCTCTGGAAGGCCGGTGTGCCTTCCGCCGTCCCGGTCCATCGGAAGAAGTAGTCCCGGCCGCCGTTGAAGGCCCGGGACATGGAGTCGCTCATCTCCACTTCTCCGCCGTTCGCGGTGTCGTCCAGAATCTTCGAGCCGTCGGCGAAGTAGTTTCCGATGAAGACATCGAGGTGGGAGTCACCGTCGAAGTCGGCGACGGTGGCCACGTTGGTGTTCCAGATGGGACCGGTGTACTCGCCGCTGCCGGAGCCCTGCACCAGCTCGGCGGGCTGGAACGCGTCGGCGGAGAGCACCGGCGCGCCGGCCCGCTGTAGGTAAAGGATCGGCGAGCGGCCCCAGTAGTAGACCAGCAGGTCCTGGCGGCCGTCCTCGTTGAGGTCGGCGGGGACGCAGCCCATGGGCGCCATGGCCTTGTTCATGGGCAGGGCCCCGGGGGTCAACGCGAACGGCCCGTACCGGTCGGACCGCTCACCCGGTGTAGGTGTGATCACCACCTGGTCTATCCGGGTGTCGACGATGCAGAGATCGTTGTCGAAGCCGTCCCCGTCCAGGTCGTTCATCGCGACCGCGGCGCCGACGGAGGAGATCCAGGCGCTGATCCTCTCGTAGCCCCTGTTCACTTTGCGGATCGTCTGCTGGGGGAATCCGCCGGGCATCGCGACACTCAACGGCGTGAACGCGTACCTGCTCGCCAGGGCCGCTCTCTTGTCCGCGGACGCGAAGTGCGGATTACCCACCACGAACACGGTCGCCATCAGTCCGAGGGCGACGATTCCAGGTAGTTGCCGATACAGCCATTTGGCTTTGGTTGTCACGGGGTGACACCTCCAAGGGATGCGAACTGATCTGCAAGGCGCCGCCGCCATACCTCGTAGGCCGGTAGTTCACCTCGCACCGTCCCGTCGGGACGGGTGTCAAGGCTGATCCACGCGGCGTGTTCCGGCGTGGTGCCACAGAGGACCTGCGTCGCGACCTCGTTCTGCGGCGTCAGCAGGCCCGCTCTGACCCGGGCCTCGGCGGCGAAGGCGCTTCCCTGCGCCAGGTGAGAGCGATAGGTTCCCGCGCGGTCGCACAGCCTCTGCAGTTCCTCCGCAGAGGCGCCGCCCGCATACGTGGCGGCGAGCCCGACGCCGCTCCACAGATCGGGGTTACGCCGCTCCGGGAACTTGTCGATCATCGAGGCGACCCGATCGGTGTCGGCCCCGCCGATGAACCACATCGCCCGCCCGATGCCCTGGTCGATGGCCCGGCCGGCATAGGACCGGGGGCCGCTGGCAGGCCATGGGAAACCGGGATCCTGATACTGCTCGTCGATGTATCGCCGGGTGTGGAAATAGGCCTGATGGAAGCCGAAGCCGTCGTGTACGAGCCACAGCAGCAGTGGGTCGAGGCCGGTGCTCTTGGGCCAGCGGAACCGCGGCAGTCGCGCCATCGCCCAGCCGATACCGATGTAGATCATGTACACGTGGTTCCGCCCCCGTCCGGCGAGGAGGTCGTCGACCTTGCTCCCGCTCCCGAACGGCAATCCGTCGAGGACGGCACAGCCCATCCCCGCACCCTCGTAGGCGAATCCGCGGAACCGCCGGGGGACCTCCTCCAGGCACCCCTCCGCCTCGGTGACGGAACGCGCCTCCATGGCGTGCGCATAGCCTTGGAGGAACGTTTCGCCGATCGTCTCCAGCAGTTCCCGGGACTCGGGACTCTTCACGTGGAAACCGCGGGTTTCCATCTTCGTCTCCGAGACGCCGGGCGTCAGAATATGACGCCGCAACGACCGTAGAGCCTTTTTCAATTTCCTTTCCCCCCAAACCCTTCCGTGAGTTCGCTTATCAATCGAATCCAACTTCTGAGCTAATTAAAGAATGCTCGCCCGGCGCCCTCGGCTCACGTTTTCAACAGGAGCCGGCATCAAGCGGAAACGGGGTCGCCGGAGGCCGGGAAGCGCGCCCGCACCCTTTGCCTCCAAAGCTCGTATTGCGGAACGGGGCCGGAGCCGTGAGGGCTCACCTCGGTGTCGTCGGCGAGAGTGACGGCGTCCTGGAGGGACAGGTCCGCCAGGACGCTCACGGCCATCTCGGTATGCGTCGGGATGAAGCCCGCGTAACTGCGGGCCTTGGCCGCGAAGACCGCGCCCTGAGCCAGTTCCGGCCGGTGTGCGCCGGCCTCCCGGCGCAACACGGAGAGCGCCTCGGCCCCGCAGCCCCCGGCGAATGTCGCGGCCAGCCCCACGCCACTCCACAGATCGGCCTGCCGGTGGCTTGCGAAACGCCGCACGGAGGCGGTGACATCCGGCACCTGGCCGCCGTGGATGAACCACAGCGCCCGGCCGACGCCCTGGTCGGCCGCACGTGCGAAGTAGCCGGGTGAGTTTTCCCACGGATACGGCGAGGGAACGTACTGCCCATCCACCCAGCGCCCGGTGTCGAAGTAGGCGCGGTCGAAGCCGTAGCCGTCGACCGCCAGCCAGCTCATCGTCGGGTAGTACGCCGACCCGGTCAGGTCGGGCATGACCTTCTTCCACAGTGGCCTGGGCAGCCGTGCCATGGCGAAACCGATGCCGATGTAGGTGAGGAAGATGTGCGGCTGTCCTGGGCCGAGCAGCAGGTCCCGGACACGATGACCACGACCGCCGCTCATGGCGTCGAGGATGGTGAGGGCCATCGTCGCACCTTCGTAGGCGAACCCCCGCAGTTCGGGTTCCACCATGCTCAACCGTCGCTCGACCTCCCACTGACCTCGGGCGTCGATTCCCCATTCGAACCCGCAGACGACTGCCTGGGGGATGGCCTCCAGCCGCTGCGTGGCGTCCGTCTGTGTCACAGGGAAACCTCGCCCGGCGAAAGTCACATCGGCTAGGGACGGAGCCAGCAGAAGCCTGCGCAAGGAGCCAGATAAAGTCGACATCATGCCTTCTGAATTCGCCTTCGGACCCGATCGGATAATGGTCGTATGTGAAGTCCCCTATGGCGTTTTGGGGCTGCGTTTCTCTGTCGGTGTTTTCCGGCCGGATACGTTCGTGATCGAGGCCGGACCATGGGGAAGTTCACATCGGATTCAAGGGTGAAGTCATCAGGGGCGTCTGGTCGACGAAACCGGTCGGCTGGACGGTCGTGCGCGGGAAGCCGGCGAGATCGCCGAGCAGGACGACCGGCCCGCGCCCGCGCGGGAGATGGCCGTCGATGAACACCAGGGTGACTCACCACCGGGCACCTCTCCTCGGACTTGGGCAGTGACGCCGTCCCGTGCCATGTACCTCTCCTCGGAGATGGGGATCTCATGCGGTGGCGTTTCATCACCTGAACCGTGCGGCACACCACGCTCCTCCTAGGGTGAGGCTCCGGCCGAAGCGACGCTTTTCTCAAAATGCGCTATCGGCTCGGCGGGCCCGGGCGCCGGTGCGCCGGGCCGCACGGCCAGGCATGGCTCGGAAGGTCCTGCCCGGGGGAAGAGTCGGCCACATGAGAGCGCGCTCGACCGGCCTGCCGCTCGGTGGAGTCAGCACGTCCAGAGATGCCGGAGCCCGTCCGGGTGCTGACACTTGGGCGGACACGATGCCATCGCGTGAGGCACGTCGTCCTGCCCCCTACGACGAAGAGGTCACACATGGCCAACCGGACAACTCCGAGGCAGAATGCCATCGTCCAACCGTCGGCGCTCAACGGCCGATATCACAGGATGGCGCTGGGCGTCTTCCTCGTGATCGTGCTGGCCCACTGGGCGGAGCACCTCGCCCAGGCGGTCCAGATCTATTTCCTCGACTGGCCCCTGCCCGAAGCCCGCGGCGTGCTTGGGGTGCCCTTCCCATGGCTGGTGCAGTCGGAATGGATGCACTACGGCTACGCGCTGATAATGCTCGTCGGGTTCCTGCTGCTTCGCAAGGGTTTCACCGGGCGCTCCCGCACCTGGTGGAACGTCGCCCTGGGTATTCAGGCCTGGCACCACCTGGAGCACTTCCTACTGCTGGCGCAGGTACTGACCGGTAACAACCTGCTGGGCAAGCCGGTGCCCACCAGCATCATCCAGCTCCTGATCCCCAGGGTGGAGCTTCACCTGTTCTACAACGCCATCGTGTTCGCACCCATGGTGGTGGCCATGCTCCTGCACCGGCGTCCCCGTGAATCCGAACGTGCCCGGATGTACTGCGGCTGCGCACTCGCTCCCGCGCGGTGACGACGACGGGCCGACCGGCCGGGCACGGGCACTCGCCGATCTTTACTATGGCGCTGACCCTCATCGGGGCCTTTCTTCTGTACATCGCCGTGCCGAACATCGGTCCAGTCGTGCGTGCGGCCCGTGCGGACGGGACTCCCGGTGTGTTCACCGCGGAGCGTCTCTACTGCGTCCAGCATCCCGGGCACGAGAGTTGCAGTTGGATCGGGAGGTTCCGGTCCGACGACGGTGCGGTGAGTCGGATCGGCGTGACGCTCCACGGCAGCAGTCGCGACTCGCACCACACCGGCAGGGAGACCCAGGCCGTCGACGTCGGGCGGATGAACCGGGTCTACGGCCCGGAAGGCTCGTCGGAATGGGTGTTCACGGTGTTGATGCTCGTCGCTGGGACGGCGATTCTGGCCTATCCGCACGCCCGCTTGTTGCGCCGGCCGATTGCGGGGCCACCGGCTCCAGAGCCGATGGCCTGATCGGCGTTTCGCGACGAGGGAGAGGGGAGGGGGCGGTCGGGGCCGCCTCGCCCGCCCCCGGAGGTTCCCCGTCTCCCGCCCCGCTGTACTCACCGGGCCTGGCCCGGCCCGGTCAGGCGCACCTCTGTGCCCTGCTCCTGGCCGGGCCGGTCGGAGAAGAAGCCGACGGTCATCTCCAACGTCGGCGTGTTCCTCAACGTGTACAGGCGTCAGTGGATCCGGTCGAGGAGTGCGGCCAGTTCGTCCGGCGCGGTGAACATGGGCCAGTGACCGGTGTCGATGGTATGGAAAGTCCAGGTCGGGGCGGTCCGCAGAGCCGCGACATCAGGCGTCAGCTGATCGTCGACATGGTCCTTGGCACAGACCACGTAGGTGGCGCGCTGCTCGGCGAGGGGTCGCTGCAGAACGGCCGGCTCAGTGATCGTGCGACCGGGATGGCCGACGCAGCGGTCGGCCAGCCACTGCGCCTGGTACGGGGTGAGGTCGGTGTCCTCGGAGAGGAGGTCGGCGTCGGGGGCGGGCCAGCAGCCGTGGTTGTCGGCGATGAGGGCGTTCTCGTCAGGCTGCTGATCAGGGGGGAACGCCTGGAGCATCGACCGGCCATGGCGGGGAAGGACCGCCTCGACGTAGACCGTATGAGCGACGCGGTCGGAGGCGCGGTCGGCGACCTGACCGGCGACGATGCCGGAGTAGCTGTGGCTGACCAGGACGACGTCGCATAGGTCTGCGGTGACGAGTACGGCCAGAACATGGTCGACATGGCTGCTCAGGCCGATGTGGGAGACGTCGCCGCAGAGACTGTCCAGGCCTGGCAGGGTCAGAGGGCGAGCCTGGTGGCCCAGGGCGCGCAGGCGGGTGGCGACCGGTTCCCAGGCCCATGCCCCCATCCAGGGGCCGGGGAGTAAGACGAAGATGGTCATGGGGTCTCTCCTTTCTCGGTGGATAGGACGCGAGGCAGGCGGTGCGGTGCCATGGGCCACGATCGGAACGAATGGCGAGTCGGCCGTTGCCTGATCGCGGATCTCCTGAGCTTGATCTAACTCGAAGATCAGACCTTAGCCGGGCAGATGGCAGCGAATCTCAGCCGATGATCGGAGGATGAGGCTGCGAGTGTGAGGAGTGGTCAAGGGCGACCTCCTTACCGGTGAGCCGTTCAAGCTCTTGGGCGGAGATCATCCCGACACCGACGGTCTCGTCCAGACGCTCGGCCGCCGCGGCGAACGGGGTGATCGGCTCTTCGGCCCGGGTGGTCGCGGCCGAACCAGAAAGCAGGAGGCGGGAGGGTAGGGTCGGTGGTATGACCTGGCGACATTGATCCTGAACGATAGGTCGGTCTGGCGCGTGCTGCCGCGGACCTCCGGAGATGCCGAGCATCCCGAGTCCGTACAGTCCCCGCGAGAAGGACCTCATGACCACTTCTTCTCTTCGCGCGCCCGGCGGGCGCGCGAAGCGCTTGGCCGCGACGCTCTACGCCTACACCTTTCTTGATGAGTTCGTCCTGCTCTACCCGTTCTATACGCTGCTCTTCGTCGACACGGGCCTGTCGACCGCCGAAATCTCCTCGCTCCTGGTGGTCTGGTCACTGACCTCCGTCGTTATGGAGGTCCCGTCAGGAGTGTGGGCAGATGCCGTCTCGCGGCGTGGGCTACTCGCCCTCGCGCCGCTACTGGCCGCCGTCGGCTTCGGCCTGTGGGTCGCCGCCCCCTCCTACTGGGTGTTCGCCGCGGGCTTCGGCCTGTGGGGCGCCTCGGGAGCGCTGCAGTCGGGCGCGCTGGAGGCGCTGGTCTACACCGAACTCGACCATCTGGATGCCACCGGTCGCTACGCCGCGGTCATGGGCCGCGCCCGCGCGATCGGCACGGGCGCCGTCATGGCGTCCATGGCCGTGGCCGCCCCGGTGTTCGCCCTGGGCGGCTACCCGCTGGTCGCCGTGGGCAGCGTCCTGGCGTGCGTGCTCGCCACGGCCGTCGCACTGACCTTTCCCGAACATCGCCTACGCGGGCAGCGGGAGGGGACCTCGCCGGGCGGCTACGTCGCGACCCTGCGCGCCGACCGGTCGACGCGCCGGGCGCTGCTGCTGGTGCCGGCGGTGACGGCACTGTGGGGATCGCTGGAGGAGCCGGGTGATCCGAGCCGGGCCCATCACGCTCTGTCCCGGACCGTGATGGGCCCGGCCTGGCTCAGCGGCCCGTGAACCGGGGCAGGCCGAGTTCGGCGAAGACCGGGCGGTGGTCGGTGTCCGGCAGGGGGTGGACGCCGAAGCTGTTGACCGCCATGCGCGAGTCGGCGAGCACATGGTCGATCGTCACACCGGGCAGCGGCTCCCAGCCCTGCTGCGGCCAGGTGGGGATCAGGCCGTTCCCGGTGACGTCGGCCGCGTCGCGGTAGCCGCTGCCGAGCAGGTCGCGTACCAGCCCGTGGTCGAGGGTGGCGTTGAAGTCGCCGGCCAGTACCCGCAGCTGCCCGCCCGCCCTGGGCAGTGCCCGCAGCCCCTCGTCCCAGCACCAGACCTTGTAGTCGTACCTGGGCGCGCAGGGGTGGACCGAGACGACCTCGATCTCGTGGCCGCTCGGATGCCTGATCACCCCCCGTGCCTGCCGGAACCTGCCCAGCGCGATCAGGGGTTTCTCGGTGATGGGATGCCTGGAGTAGATGCCGGAGCCGTGTACCCCGTCGACCGCGCGATCCACCACATGGGGCATGCGCTTGCGCAGGCCGGCCGCCTCCAGGCGCTCGCGTGCGGCGGGGGTGAGCTCCTGGAGGGCCAGCACGTCCGGATCGAGGGAGCGCACGAGATCCATCAGGGCGTCGGTGTCTCCCGCGCCGACGGCCAGGTTCGCGGCGAGCACCCGGAGCCGCTCGTCCGAGGCGGGCTGGTCGCCGTCGGCGAAGTAGCGGGGGAGCACGGCCGTCGCCAGCACCGCGCTGGTGACCAGGGCGAGGGCCGCGGCCGCCCAGCGGCGCAGCCCCAGGGCCAGGAGCAGCGGGATCACCGAGGCCACCGCCGCGTACGGGGTGAAGGCCACCAGGGGGACCCACTGCCACAGCGGGGTCCACCCGCCGGTCCTGAGCACCGCCCACACCGCGAACGGCAGCACCATCGGCCAGACCAGCAGCAGGCCCACCCATCTCGATCTGATCATGAACCGGGAGCGTAACGGTCTTCTGTGCAGATTCGGTGGAGATTGGCAGCTTTTATCCGCGCAAGCCGGTGGCTTCAGGTGAGGTGGTACGCCTGGGCGATTTAGCCGGATTTCCGGGATGAAACTGATCTTGCGGACTTATCTCATTTGAGTCAATATCTGGTCGAGAAATTTGAAAATCCCCATAACGCCGCGGACACGCTTCCTCACCCCCTCGGAGGCCGCCTTGCGTTTCCCCGCCCGTCTCGCCGTCATGGCCACCCTGGTCGCGTCCATGACCGCGGTGATCAAACGACAACAACTGCGAGCAGGGCGCGACCGTCGGGCAGCTGCGCGACTCCTCCCGCAGCCAGCCGCTCAACTACTGCCTGGACAACATCAAGGCGTGGCACGACGCCAACCCCGATCACGAGCTTCTCGTCATCAAGCTGGAGGCGAAGGGCCGCTGACATGCCCACGCGTACCGGGAACCGCGGCCGCTCACCGGCCCTGGGCGCGCACGAACGCGCGAACTCGAGGAGAAGCTCAGGCTTCCTGAAAGCGGCGGCTGTACGCCACGCGCGAAAGACAGGTTCGTCTGAGGTGGGTGAGCCGGTTGGAAACGGTGCCGGGGGAAGGCCGGAGCCCGTCGAGCGCGATCCGCGGTGGCCGCTCGCCCTTCTTCGCGACCGGTACAACGACCGATCATGTCCGAGGACTCGGCCGACCCCATTCTGTTGGGATTTCTCAGAGGATGGGGTCAGGCGTATCCCGGCTACGTCAACCGGAGGGGGACGAGTTCGGAGTGGTCACCGGCGCGACGCAGGCCGGGGCACTCGGGACGGTCGGCGATCGACCGGTCTTACAGCAGGTCCCACGTCACCGGCTGCGCCATCGCCTCGGGGTACTTCTTCTCCACATAGCGCAGGTACTCCTGGATGTGCGCTTCCATCGCGGCCATGGACGAGTCACCGTCATGAGCGCTGAGCGCCTCGAAGATGCGTGTGTGCGCTTTGAGCACGGCGGAACGGCGGTGCAGAGGATAGTTCACCCCCAGCGCGGTGCCGTCGATTATGCCCAGCAGCGCGTCGATGAGAAAACCGAAGAGCGCGTTGCCCGACGACCACGCGATGATGTCGTGGAACGCCTTGTTGGTGTCGAGAAATATCTCGCGATCATTGAGATTCTCCCGCATCCCGTCGACCGACTCGGCCAAACGTTGCAACTGCTCGTCCGTCATCCGCTCGGCCGCGAGTCGGGTCATCATCGGTTCGAGACCCACTCGCGCCTCGACCACGGAACGGAACGGCGCATTCTCGAACTGCAGCAGTAGCACGAGGGCGGTGGCGAGGTTGGACGCGTCGGGCTTTTCCAGCGTGGGACCGCCCCCCGGCCCCGGCTTGAGGGAGATGACCCCCTGCAACTCCAGGAAACGCAACGACTCGCGTAGCGTGCCCCGGCCCACCTGGTAATCCTCCAGCATGAGCCGTTCGGACGGTAGTCGGTCGCCAACGGAGTATCCGTTGCGCCGTACGTCGTCGATGATCCGTCGGGCGATCAGCACCGCGGTCTTCTGCGGGCGTGTCCTTGAACTGTTGTTCATCGCGTCTCCGGAGAGCTAATCGAAGATGAAATGGTGCACCCACATCTGATGCTAATTATCGTATGCATCAATCTCGCCACACGATATCGATCAGGAAGTGATCAAGGATAGTACTGGCTTCCTGCCCGTTGGCATGTGATTCCCGGTGACCGCCGCGCCCCTTCACGGACGCCCCGCGACCGGCGCACCGTATCGACGCATTCCTGCCGGTACGCGAACACGCCTTGCCCGCCGTCCGCTCGGCAAGGCGAGCCGGTTGCTCAGAGCCGCTCCCGGCCGCCTCCGGTGCGGGCCCAATGACGGTGATCACCGATTCCCAGCTTCACGGCTTTGACCTCTATCCCACACGATCGCCCCTGCGGGAGTTCCATGAGAAAGGGCCGGGATGGTCATCCCGGCCCTTTCTCATGGAACACAAGGTTAGCGCGCCCACGGCGAATCGACGCCGAGGACCCGCGCGATCGTCCCGCCCAGCACCGACTTGCTCTCGTCGTCGGTGAGTCCGAGCGCCTCGATGGCGGCGATCTCCGACCCGGGGTCGGTCATCGGCCAGTCGGAGCCGAACACGATCCGCTCCGCGCCGTGGTTCCGGATGAGCCGGCGTACCCGGTCCGGTCGCAGGGTCGCGAGGCTCGGCGGCCAGGATGTCTCCAGCACGACGTCCGCGCCGGAGAGCATCTCCTCGGCATCGTCGAGGATCTTGTAACCGCCGAAGTGACAGGCCATCAGCCGCAGATCCGGGAACTGCCTGGCGATGTCCGCGATCATCTTCGGGCTCGACAGACTGTTGGTGCGCGCGTCGCCGCCCTCGCCGACATGGGTGATCACGGCGATGTCGCCGCCGAAGGCCTCGAGGATCAGCCAGAGCCGTTTGTCGTCGAGCGCGAAGTTCTGGAACAGCGGGTGCAGCTTCACCGCCTTCACACCATGCCGCTGCAGGCTCGCCATGTTCTCCTCGACCGGCAGGTCCACATGCACCGTGCCGAAGCCGATGCGCTTCTCCGACATCAGCCCGGCCACGAACGCGTTGACCTTGTCCACGTGCCGGGCCTCGTTGGCGATCCCGAGGCAGCAGCTGATGTCCACGCCGGTCGACTCCATCTGGCGGGTCAAGCCGCCGACCGTTCCGTCACCGCGGGGCTCAAGACCCGGGACCCGGTTGCTTCCCAGCGCGATCCCGGCGATCTTGTCGGGCCAGACGTGCGTATGAGCGTCAATGATCATGGGGATATCCTCACAACTTGCCGGACTCGCCGCCGTCGACCACGAAGATCGCACCTGTGGTGAACGAGGAGAGGGGCGAAACGAGCAGACAGGCGAGGGGGACGAGTTCGGAGGGGTCCGCCATCCGGCCCGCGGGAATCTTCGCGACCCGCCGCCGGAGCAGTTCGGGGGACTCGAGCACGGCCTTCTGGGCGTCGGTCTGGAACGCGCCGGGAGCGATCGCGTTGACCCGCACGTTCTTCGAGGCCCACTCGGCGGCAAGCGCCTCGGTCATCCGGATCATCGCGCCCTTCGAGGTGGAGTAGCCGACCAGGTACGGCTTGCCGCGCACACCCGTCGTCGAGGCCACGTTGAGAATCCGGCCGTCACCTTGCGCGATCATGTGCCGGCCGGCGGCCTGGGCGAGCAGCATCGGCGCGATGACGTTGACCGTCATCGTGTCCTTCCAGATCTGCGGGTCCTGGTCCACGAACTTCCCGGCGGGCGCGACCCCGGCGTTGTTGATCAGCCCGTCGATCCGGCCGTGCCGCGCGATGACCTCGTCGACGAGGCCGACGACGGAAGCCTCGTCGCGCATGTCCGCCTCGATGATCGAGATGCGGCCCTCACCCCTGGCCGCCAGGTCGCTGAGGCTGTCCTTGGAGCGGGCGGCGGCCACGACGTATGCGCCCTCGGCCGCGAGCTGGATGGAGATCGCCGCTCCGAGCCCCCGGCTGGCACCGGTGACGAGGACGACGCTGTCACGCAGTCCGAGGTCCATCAGGAGACTCCCTTCGACAACCGGCGCGCGAGCGCGTCGAGCAGCACCTCGGTGGCACCCTCGTAGACCCGCAGCGGACGGGCGTTGCGATACAGACGTTCGATCTTCGAACCACGCACCAGGCCGAACCGGCCCATGATCTGCACTGAGCGGTCGACCACGCGGCCGGCCGCCTCGGTGGCGCTGACCTTCGCGATCGACGAGTAGTCGAGGTGGGCGAGCGGGTCGGACTGGGCCAGTGCCGCCGCCCGATAGGTGATCGCCCGGGCCGACTCCACCTCGGTCCAGGACAGGGCCACGCTCTGCGAGACGGCACCAAGGTCGATCAGCGGCCGGCCGAACTGCTCCCGCGTCTTCGCGTGCCGCAGCGCCTCGTCGAGTGCGGCCTGGGCGAGGCCCACCGCGGAACCCGCAACCGTCACCCGGAAGACCGCGAGGGTCTGCAGCATGAGAGAGAACGCCTTGCCCGGTACGCCGAGCCGGTTGCCCTCGGGCACCACGACGTCGTCGAAGTCGAGCTCACCGAGGATGTGAGGCGCGATCAGGTCGTCGCCCCGCGTGATCGTCAGGCCGGGTGTGTCAGCGGGAACGAGGACCATCGAGTAGCCCTCATCCTCCTTTCCGAGCACGCAGTAGAAGTCGGCGGCGCCGCCGTTGGTGATGAACGACTTCCGCCCGTGCACGCGCACTCCGCCGGGAACGGCCTGGATCGTCGTGGTCACCCCCCGCAGGTCCGAGCCGACGTCCGGCTCGGTCAGCGCCAGACCGGCAATCGCGTCGAGCCGGGCCACCTGGGGCAGCCACCGGCTCTTGAGCTCGTCGGAGCCTCCTACGGCGAGCGAGTAGCTGCCCACCCCCTGCATGCCGAACAGCGAGTCCAGGTGAGCCGAGCTGTACATCAGCGCCTCACGGACGACCACGATCGACAGCGGGTCGAGGACCTCGGTCTCGCCGCCGTACGCCGCCGGCACCACCTGCCGGGCGAGGCCGCTTTCACGCAGTGCCCGCAGGACACCCGGGTGCACCTCGACACACTCATCGGCCTCGTTCGCGAACTCGTCGACCTGAGCCGCGACAGCACGCGCGATCTCCTGGATCTTCCGATGACGCGGGCTCAGATCGAACATCTGCCCATCTTCCACGATGCTGTCTCTCCTGTTGAGGTCTCGGCGGAGTACGGCTGGGCTCAGCGACGCTGGTCGAACCTGCGACCGAGCAGTTCGGTGACGATGCGGATGCGCTGCATGGTCGGCGTACCGCCGGCGATGGCCCAGCCGTGGGCGTCACGGTGCAGGCGCTCGATACCGTACTCCTCCGTGTAACCGTTGCCGCCGTGCAGCTGCATGGCCAGGTCGGTGACCCGCTTGGCCATCTCGTTGGCGGTGCACTTGGCGAGCGACACCTGCAGCGGGTCGGGCAGGCCGGTGTCGGCGCCGGCTGCCGCGCGCTGAAGGAGCAACCGGGCGGCCTCGACCTGGAGCACCATGTCAGCGAGGATCACCTGGACGCTCTGGAACTCGATCAGAGGCTTGCCGAACTGCTCGCGCTCCTCGACATATCGCATCGTACGGTTCAGCGCCTCCTGGCCGATCGCCAGGCTCATGGTGGAGTTGCCGAGCCGCTCGATCGAGAAGACACCAAAAAGCTTGCCGAAGTCACCGGCGGGAACGACGACGTTCTCCTTGGGCACCTGCACGTTGTCGAAGATGACATCGGCGGAGGGGATGCCACGGAAACCCATGAGGCGTTCCGGAGCGCCGAAGCTGAGGCCCGGCATGCCCTTCTCGACGAGGACCGCGCCAATGCCCTTGGAGCCGGGGGCGTCGCTGAGCCGGCAGTACACCAGGTACTGGTCGGCCTCGCCGCCGTTGGAGATCCACCGCTTGCCGCCGTTCATGACGTAGCCGCCGTTCATCGGCTTCGCGGTGGTACGCATGTCCGTCGCGGCGGAGCCCGCGTCAGGCTCGGAGATCGCCACGGCCATGGTCCTGTCACCGGAGATGATGGCGGGCAGCCATCGCTCGCGCTGCTCCTCGGTGGCGAGGTGGTTGATCACCTGTGCGGGGCCGGTGTTAGCCTCGAAGATCTGGAACGCGGCCGGACGGCATACCTTGCCGAACTCTTCGATCACGGCCAGGGCCTGCGAGAGCGGAGCTCCCGAGCCTCCGAACCGCTCCGGGTGGGCGATGCCGAGGAAACCGAGGTCGCCCAGCCGCTTGCGCTGTTCCAGTGAGATCGGCGTCCGATCCACGTCGAGCTGTTCCGCCATGGGGGCGTACACCTCTGCGGCAACACGCGCGGCCAGCGCACGGATCTCCTGATGCTCATCGACACTGGCAGACATGGCATCCGTTCTTTCGAATGTAATCATTATTCTAGATTCCTCGCGTGTGGCCGTCAACGGCCGCGGAGGAGGGGGTGGTGACCGGGCGGCCACCATGGACACTATGATGAATATCATGATAAACAATACCCATGGGAGTTGCGCAAGTTCTTGCTGATGTTGTGATCGTCGACGCGGTCCGGACCGCAAGTGGCCGCGGCCGTGGCGGAGGTGCTCTTGCGGACGTCCATCCGGTCGACCTCCTGGCCCAGACCCTGACCGGCCTGCTGGCCCGCAATGACCTGGACCCGGGCATCGTGGACGATGTGCTGATCGGTTGCGTGTCGCAGGTGGGTGAGCAGTCCGCCACCCCCGGCAGGATGGCCTGGCTGGGCGCGGGTCTCCCGCCACACGTGCCCGCCGCCACGATCGACCGCAAGTGCGGATCGGGTCAGCAGGCCGTGCACTTCGCGGCCCAGGCGATCAGGGCGGGCTCGTACGACATCGCGATCGCCGGCGGCATCGAGTCCATGAGCCGCGTCGTCATGGGTTCCGCGCGCATGGACGCCGACCCGTACGGCACGCAGGTCGCGGAGCGTTTCGCGCCCGGACTCGTCTCCCAGGGCGTGGCGGCGGAACTCGTCGCGGCGAAATGGAAGCTCGACCGTACCGCCCTCGACGAGTACTCCGTACGGTCACACCGGCTCGCCGGCGCGGCACAGGACGCCGGGTGGTTCGATCGCGAGATCCTCGCCATCCAGACCCCGAACGGCGTCGTGGACCGAGATGAGACGATCCGCCCCGGCAGCACCGTTGAGAGGCTCGCGACCCTGAAGGCGGTCTTCGAACGCGACGACCTGTCCCGGCGCTTCCCGGAGATCGGCTGGAGCATCACGGCCGGCAACTCCTCACAGATCACCGACGGCGCCGGCGCACTGCTGGTGATGAGTCGCGAGAAGTGTGATGAACTCGGCTTCACCCCGCGTGCGCGCGTCCATTCCATGGCCGTGTGCGGTGACGACCCCCTGCTGATGCTGACCGCTCCGATCCCGGCGACGCACCGGATCCTCGAGCGCTCCGGACTCACGCTCGACGAGATCGACCACATCGAGATCAACGAGGCCTTCGCACCGGTTCCGCTCGCCTGGCTCGCTGAGTTCGACGTCGATCCGGCCAAGGTCAACCCCAGGGGCGGAGCGATCGCGCTCGGTCATCCGCTCGGCGCCTCCGGAGCCCGGATCATGACGTCGATGCTGCACGCGCTTGAGGACAACGGGCAGCGCTACGGTCTTCAGCTCATGTGCGAGGCAGGTGGTATGGCCAACGCCACGATCATCGAGCGCCTGTAGCCATTACCCCATCACCATTTCCGAACAGGAGATTCATCGTGGATGTCAACGGAGCCTCGGTCGTCGTCACCGGTGGCGCCTCCGGCCTGGGAGCCGCCACGGCCGCCCGGCTCGCCCAACGGGGTGCCCACGTGGTCATCCTCGACCTGCCGGAGTCGCAGGGGAAGACAGTGGCGGAGGACCTCAACGGCCGCTTCGCGCCCGCTGACGTGACCGACCCAGACGGGGTGAACGCCGCACTCGATCTCGCCGAGGCCGTGGCTCCGCTGCGGGCGGTCGTCCACTGCGCAGGGCGTGGCGGTGCGGTCCGTCTGGTCGACCGGGACGGCAACCCCGGGTCACTGGAGACATACGAGAACGTCGTCCGGATCAACCTGATCGGCACGTTCAACGTGCTGCGGCTCGCCGCGACCCGGATGGCGAAGAACGACCCGGTCGACGAGGAGCGGGGTGTCTGTGTGCTCACGGCGTCGGTCGCGGCGTACGAGGGCCAGATCGGCCAGATCCCCTACGCCTCCGCCAAGGCCGGGGTGGTCGGCATGACGCTGGTGGCCGCGCGCGACCTGGCCTCGAAGCTGATCCGGGTGACCACGATCGCTCCGGGGCTCTTCGACACCCCGATCCTGGCCCGGCTCCCCGAAGGGGTGCGTGACTCCCTGGGCAAGTCGGTCCCGCATCCCAGCCGCCTGGGCCTCCCAGACGAGTACGCCTCGCTGGCGCTGCAGATCATCGAGAACAAGATGCTCAACGGCGAGACCATCCGCCTCGACGGCGCCATGCGCATGGCTCCCCGCTGACCAGGGGACCCATGGCGGACACCAACGCCGTCGTCGACGGCATCGGACCCCGGGGCGCGAGCCCGCCCACCGGCGCGCGACCGCCGGCCTCAGCGGGGTCATCGGCTCCCGTGGCGCGGACCGGGTCAAGAAGAAGGTCGAGGAAGAGGAAGCATGAGTGAGACAGCCGCGAGCACCGAGTCCCCCGAGCTCCTCGTCCAGGAACGCGGCCGGGTCCTGGTGCTCACCATGAACCGCCCCGAGGTCAGGAACGCCATGTCGATGGCGATGGCCCACCAGATCGCCGACGCCCTTGAGATGCTCGACGAGCGTCCCGACCTCAGCGTCGCGGTCATCACCGGGGCTGGAGGCACGTTCTGCGCGGGCATGGACCTGAAGGGTTTCGCCCGTGGGGAGCGGCCGGTCGTCGAGGGCCGCGGTTTCGCCGGGCTGGTGCGGCGCCCCCCGAACAAGCCGCTGATCGCGGCGGTCGAGGGCTACGCGCTGGCGGGCGGCTTCGAGATCGTGCTCTCCTGCGACCTCGTCGTCGCCTCCAGCGAGGCCAAGTTCGGGCTTCCCGAGGTCAAACGCGGGCTCACCGCCGCGGCCGGCGGACTCCTCCGCCTTCAGCACCGCGTTCCCTACCATCTGGCCATGGAGCTTGTCCTCACCGGGCGTATGTGGCCGGCTCCCGATGCCGCTGAGGTTCATCTGGTCAACCGTCTGGCGGAGCCGGGCGGCGCGCTGCGGGCCGCGCTCGAGCTTGCCGAGGAGATCGCCGCGAACGCGCCGCTGGCGCTCGCGGCCTCCAAGCGGGTCCTGGTGAATTCCACGGACTGGCCGCTCGACGAGAAGTTCGACCGCCAGGAGGAGTACGTCAACCCGATCCGCGAGTCCGCCGACGCCAAGGAGGGGGCCTTGGCCTTCGTGGAGAAGCGCGCTCCTCGCTGGACGGGTCGCTGAACGCACGGCAGTGAGGCGGCCGGGTTGGCTGAGACCTGCCGACTCCGGTGACCAAGCCCCTTGCCCGTTCATCCCGGCGCTCCTGCGCCCGGCATCGCGCCGTGTCACCTGGTCAGCATGATGATTGTAATTATTAATATTCAAGCCGGCCGATGCCGGCGAGTGGAGAGGGAAGGGCCTCAATGTCTGACGAACGATCTCTGGCGGCGCGTCTTGCGAAGCTCGAGGACCGGAACGCCATCCAGGAACTCGGCGTTCTGTACGGCTACGCGATGGACGAGCGCGACGAGGCGATGATCCGCAGGATCTTCTGCGAGGACGCCACACTCCGTTCCCAGGACGGAGTGTTCGCCGCCACCGGCATGGAGGAGATCGTCACCACCTATCTGGGGCGGTTTGCTGTCCTAGGCCCGACAAATCACTTCACTCACGGCCATGTGATCCGATTTGATGAGTCCGACCCGGACGTCGCCTACGGTCTGCTCGCGTCACACGCCGAGGTGGCTCGGAACGGGGTCACCATGCTCGTGGCTCTGCGCTACAAGGACGTCTACCGCCGAGTCGACGGTGCCTGGCGGTTCGCGGCCCGTCTCATGTCCTACATGTACTACCTGCCGGTTACCGAGTATGCCGAGGGCCTGGGGGACAGGAACAGCGTCCGGGCCTACGGCGATCACCGTCCGGCGGACTGGCCGGAGTCCCTGTACTCCGACGGCGCCAAGAACGACTGGCTCTGGGACTTCCTCGACTGAGGGTCCGACGCCCTTCGGCGGTCAACCCCGATACGGAACTCCACCCTGGCCACGAGCACGGTGACGCCCGGCCTGGCCGGACTGCTCGTTGCCGTGGCTGCGAACGCCGACTCGGCCGGGACGGAGTCAGTTCCACTCCCGGGGGTGACCGCCAGAGGTTATGGATGCCCGGTCCTGGTGCCGCCACCGAGCTGATCCCCGGCAACTGCGGTGCCGGGGATCAGC
>NZ_JBSFWD010000068.1:0-42217 GCF_053592655.1 Streptosporangium sp. NPDC002607 | reverse complement strand
CGGCATCTTCGGCGGCTTCGACGTGCACAGCAGCCCGGACGTCGACCCGTCGGCGCCGGTGGTCGTGGTGAGGGGCCTGGCGCTGTTCGGCGGCGCCGAGCAGGTCCACGACGAAGATGAGCGTCTCGCCGGGCTTGATGCGGTTACCCGCACCGGCGTTGCCGTAGCCGAGGTGCGGCGGGATGGTGAGACGGCGACGGCCGCCGACCTTCATGCCCGCGACGCCCTGGTCCCAGCCCGCGATGACCCGGCCCCCGCCCAGCGGGAACTGGAAGGCGTCGCCGCGGTTCCACGACGCGTCGAACTCCTCGCCCGTCGAGAAGGCCACGCCGACGTAGTGCACGGTGACCTGGTGCCCCGGCTTGGCCTCCGGGCCGTCCCCTACGACGATGTCGACGATCTCCAGCTCCGAGGGCGGGGCGCCTTCCGGAAAGTCGATCTCCGGCTTCTCCAGTGCCACGTGGTTCTCCTTGGTTGGATACGCGCCGGTCGATTTCCGACCGGCCGGACGACTCTACGGGGTCCGGCGCCGCCACGAGAGCCACGGGGACGGGATGGCTCCCGCGTCGTCCTTCGGGAAAGGATCGTGGAGCGGGCGGGGAGGCGAGGCGCACGGGATTCACCACCGGAGTAACGGCGCGCGTGGGCATGCTGGGACCCGACCGTGGGACGAGTCGTCGGGCCACCTGGTCCACAGTCGGCGGCATCCACGCCGCGGGTGGCCGGCGACGGGTGGAGCCCTGCTGAGAGTCATTGGGGAGCGCTCTCTGGTTGAGAGAGTGACCCGGCTCGCGAGGAGTGTCAAGGGTGTGGAGCGGCATCGGGGAACACGATGGAAACGCGACCTTAATGTGACCTTTTATTGTGGGAGCGCTCCATCCACTGCTAAATCTAACTCTTAAACATGCTTGACCTGGGAAAACGCCCCAAAGCCTGGGAGAGCGCTCTCCAAGAAAAGCCGACTTCGGGACGCAGGTCGGCATTCGGGGGGCCGTTGACACGCAACCCCGTTGGTATCAATCTGCTCAGGGAGCGCTCTCTCCATGATCATTTATGAGGACCCTAGGAGGGTTCCATGCGTAAGTCACGCCACCGGTTCCTCGCCCCGATGGTCGCCGTCTCCGCCCTGGCCCTGGGCCTCACCGCCTGCGGCGGCGGCGACAGCGGCGGTACCGCCGCAGACGGTGGGGCGGCCTCCCAGCCGGCCGAGAAGATCAAGCTGACCGTCGGGCTGTTCAGCGACTTCCACTTCGCGCCGCTGTACGAGGAGTTCAAGAAGACCCACCCCAACGTGGAGATCGTGGAGCGCCGCGCGCAGTTCAACGACCACCACACCAACCTCATCACGCAGCTCACCACCGGCGCGGGCGCCGCGGACGTGGTCGCGGTCGAGGGCGGCTACATCGCCTCCTTCACGCCGGTGCCCGACAAGTTCTACAACCTCAAGGACTACGGCCTGGACTCGCGCCAGAGCGAGTACCTCGACTGGAAGTGGAAGCTGGGCGTCTCCAACGACGGCTCCTCGCTCATGGGACTGGGCACCGACGTCGGCGGCCTGGCCATGTGCTATCGCCCCGACCTGTTCAAGAAGGCCGGCCTGCCAACTAACCGTGACGAGGTGTCGGCGCTCTGGCCGACCTGGGACGGCTACATCGAGACCGGCAAGAAGTTCGTCGCGGCCAAGGTGGCGGGCGCCAAGTTCACCGACGGTCCCGGTGAGCATTTCCGCGCCATGGTCGAGCAGGCCCCCGTCGGTTTCTACGACGACCAGTACAACATCGTCGCCGCCACCAACCCCGAGGTGCGCAAGGCGTTCGACACGGGCGTACAGATGATCGACAACGGTCTCTCCGCCAACCTCGCCGCCTTCTCGCCGCCGTGGAACACCGGAATCGCCAAGGGCACCTTCGCCACCATGGTCTGCCCGGCCTGGAAGACCGGCACGATCAAGGACCAGAAGCCCGGTGAGGGCACCTGGGACATCGCCGCGGTGCCCGGCGGCGGCGGCAACCAGGGCGGCACCCACCTGATGCTGCCCAAGCAGGGCAAGCACCCCAAGGAGGCCGCGGAACTGATCAACCTGCTGACCAGCAAGGAGAGCCAGATCAAGCTCTTCAAGGAGGCCAGCGCGCTGCCCTCGCTGCCCGCACTGTACGACGACCCGGCGGTGTCCGAGTACGTCAACCCGTACTTCGGCAACGCGCCGATCGGCAAGATCTTCACCGACGCCGCCAAGGCGCTCAAGCCGCAGCCCGTCGGTCCCAAGGGCGGTGACGTCCTGCAGGCGATCGGCAACGGCCTTCAGCGGGTCGACCAGGGCAAGCAGAACCCCGAGGAAGCCTGGAAGCAGGCGCTTGAGGACGTCAGCAGGATCAAGTAGCCGCCCCTTCGGCCGACTGGTCTCGCACCGGTCGGCCACCTGCTTGTCGTCCACCTGAGCCGCACGCCTGTCTTCCCCAGCGAATCATCGAAAGGAGCTGCCATGGCCACTCGGGCACCCGATCGCCTGGCGGCGGTCCCACCGGGCAAGCCGACGGGACCTCGTCGCCGCCGCCTCCAACGCCACCTGGTCCACCAGCTCGACGTCAAAGGCTCGCCGTACGCGTATGTGGCCCCGTTCTTCCTGCTGTTCTCCGCCTTCGGGCTGTTCCCCCTGGCCTACACCGCCTGGGTGAGCCTGCACGAGTGGACGCTGCTCCGGGACGAACAACCCTTCGTCGGCCTGGAGAACTTCAGGACACTGCTCGCCGACGACTACTTCTGGAACGCCACCTTCAACACCCTGTCCATCGGGGTGCTGTCCACGGTTCCGCAGTTGCTGCTGGCCATCTGGCTGGCCCACCTGCTCAACCGGCCGCTGCGGGCGCAGACCTTCTTCCGCGTCACGCTGCTGCTGCCCAACGTGACCAGCGTGGTCGCGGTGGTGGTCATCTTCAGCCAGCTCTTCGGCCGCGACTTCGGCATGATCAACTGGACGCTGTCGCTGTTCGGCGTCGATGGTGTCGCCTGGAACGAGGGCGTGCTGAGCTCCCACGTCGCCATCTCCATCATGATCATGTGGCGGTGGACGGGCTACAACGCGCTGATCTTCTTGGCGGCCATGCAGGCCGTGCCGCGTGAGCTGTACGAGGCGGCCACCCTCGACGGCGCGAGCGACATGACCCAGCTCCGCAGGATCACCATCCCGATGATCAGGCCCACGATCGTCTTCGTCGTGATCACCTCGACGATCGGTGCCATGCAGATTCTCGCTGAGCCGCTGCTGTTCGGCTCCTACCTCATCACCGGAGGGGTGGACCGGCAGTACCAGACGCTCTCGCTGTTCATCTACGAGAACTTCACCAAGCTCGACTTCGGCTACGCCTCGGCCATCTCCTGGATGATGTTCGTCTTCATCGTCCTGGTCGCCGGCGTCAACTACCTGATCACCCGCCGCGCGAAGGGAGGGTTGACGTGAGCGCCCGTACCGCCGTCTCCGGAGCCCGGCGCTCCACGGCCGCCCGCAGGCTCACCTATCTCACGCTGGCGGCGGTGGCGTTCTTCTCCATGCTGCCGCTCTACTACAGCATCGTGGTGGCCTCACGCGACAACGCGGCCCTGGCCGACGTCCCACCGCCGCTGCTGCCCGGCGGAAACTTCTTCGCCAACGTCGCCCGCGTCTTCGACACCGTCCCCTTCGCCCTGGCGATGGCCAACTCCGTCCTGGTCTCCGGCTCCGTCGCGATCGCGGTGATGTTCTTCTCCACGCTGGCCGGGTTCGCCTTCGCCAAGCTGCGCTTCCGCGGCCGCAACGCCCTGCTCCTGCTCACCGTGGCGACCATGATGGTGCCGACCCAGCTCGGCATCATCCCGCTGTACATGCTGATGGTGAAGCTGGAGTGGACCGGCACCATGTACGCGCTGATCGTGCCCGCGCTCGTCAACGCGTTCGGCGTGTTCTTCATGACCCAGTACCTCTCCCGGGCGCTGCCGACCGAGCTGCTCGAGGCCGGCCGGGTCGACGGCTGCAGCACCTGGGGCCTGTTCTGGCACGTCGTGCTTCCGACCGCCCGCCCGGCGGCGGCGGTGCTGGGCATGCTCACCTTCATGTCGGTCTGGAACGACTACTTCTGGCCGCTGGTCGTGCTGACCCCGGAGGATCCGACGGTGCAGGTCGCCCTGTCCACGCTGGCCAGCGGATACGTCAACGACTACGTGCTCGGCCTGGCGGGCACCACGCTCGGCACCCTGCCGCTGATGCTGGTGTTCGCTCTTCTCGGTAAACAGATCATCGGAGGAATCATGCAGGGAGCGGTGAAGGGATGACCGTCGTCGGCACTCGGGGGGCCACCCTTACGGAAGGGCGTGCGGACTTCCCCACCGGTTTCGTCTGGGGCGCGGCCACCGCGTCCTACCAGATCGAGGGGGCCGTGCGCGAGGACGGCCGCGAGCCCTCGATCTGGGACACCTTCTCGCGTACCCCGGGCAAGGTCGCCGGGGGCGACACCGGCGACGTGGCGTGCGACCACTACTTCCGTCACGCCGACGACGTCTCGCTGATGAGCGAGCTGGGCCTGGCGGCGTACCGGTTCTCGGTGGCCTGGCCCAGGGTCCAGCCGCACGGGAGCGGCCCTGTCAACGCGCGGGGCCTCGACTTCTACAGCCGCCTGGTGGACCGGCTGCTGGAGGCGGGCATCACGCCGTACGTCACCCTCTACCACTGGGATCTTCCGCAGGCGCTGGAGGACGCGGGGGGCTGGCCCGAGCGCGACACCGCCTACCGGTTCGCCGAGTACGCGGCGGCCGTGTACGCGCGGCTGGGGGATCGCGTCCACAACTGGACGACCTTCAACGAGCCGTGGGTGGCGGCCTTCCTCGGCTACGGCAACGGGGTGCACGCGCCTGGCAGGACCGACCCCGCGGCGGCCTTCCGCGCGGCCCACCACATGCTGCTGGGACACGGGCTGGCGGCACGGGCGCTCCGCGAGGCGGGCGCGCGGGAGATCTCGCTGGTCCTCAACCTGTCGCCGGTGATCACCCCGGCCCAGGTGGCCGATCCGGGGGCCGCGCCCTCGGCGGCGGACGCGGAGGCGGTCGGCCGGATCGACACCCTGCTGACCAGGCAGTTCATCGACCCTGCGGTACGCGGGGAGTATCCCGCCGAGTTCCTCGACATCGTCGGGCGCAACGGTGGCGTCGACCACATCCGGGACGGCGACCTGGCGATCATCAACCAGCCGATCGACCTGCTGGGTATCAACTACTACAACCCATGCGTGGTGGAGTCGGGTCCCGGCCAGGCGGCCGACGCGGCGTGGCCGGGTAGCGAGGACATCAGGTTCTGCCCGGCGGACGGCGTGTCGGCCACCGCGATGGGCTGGCCGATCGTGCCGAACGGGCTCTCCCGCCTGCTGGTGCGGCTCTCCGACGACTACCCGGAGGTCGGCCTGATCATCACCGAGAACGGCGCGGCATTCGACGACGTCGTGGAGGACGGCCGCGTCCACGACGCGCGCAGGACCGACTATCTGGACGGCCACCTGCGCGCCGTGCACGCCGCGATCGCGGACGGGGCGGACGTGCGTGGTTACCTGGTCTGGTCGCTGCTGGATAATTTCGAATGGGCCGAGGGGTACCGGCGGAGATTCGGGATCGTACATGTCGACTTCGCCACCCAGCGGCGCCTGCTCAAGGACAGCGCGCTCTGGTATCGCGAGGTCATCGCGCGCAACGGACTGTAGGGGAACACGATGAAACGACCCACCCTGGAGGCGGTCGCCGCCCGTGCCGGGGTCTCCCGGTCGACCGTCTCCCGGGTGGTGAACGGCCAGACCACGGTCACCGCCGACATCCGAGAACTGGTCATGCGCGCGGTGAACGAGCTCGGCTACGTCCCCAACGGGGCGGCGAGGAACCTGGCGACCCAGCGGACCAACTCGGTCGCGCTGGTCGTCTCGGAGTCGCCGAACCGGGTGTTCTCCGACGATCCGATGTTCTCCACGGTCATCCGCTCGGCCAGCCTGGAGCTGGAGGCCGTCAACAAGCAGGTCGTGCTGCTGCTGGCCGGGTCGCCGGAGAGCCACGCCCGGGTGGAGAACTACATAGCCGGCGGTCACGTCGACGGCGTCATGCTCGTGTCGAGCCACGGCGCCGACCCGCTGCCGGTCGCGCTCACCCGGCTGCGCGTCCCGGTCGTCTCCTACGGCAGGCCGGCCGTGCCGGTCGCGATGCCGTATGTCGACAACGACAACGTCGCCGGCGCCGCCACCGCCGTGCGGCACCTGCTGGAGCGGGGCAGGCGGCGCATCGCCACCATCGCGGGACCGCTGGACATGATCGGCGGCCAGGACCGGCTGGCCGGGTACCGCGAGGTGCTCCGCGACTCCGACCGCCGCTCGATCATCGCGGTCGGCGACTTCACCCGGGAGTCCGGGGCGGTCGCGATGCGGCAGCTGCTCGCCGACGACCCGGAGCTCGACGCGGTCTTCGCCGCCAACGACCTGATGGCGATCGGCGCCATGCACGCGCTCCGCCAGGCGGGGCGGCAGATCCCCGGCGACGTCGCGATCGTCGGCTACGACGACATAGAGGCCGCCCGCTACACCGACCCGCCGCTCACGACCATCCACACCCCGCACGCCGAGCAGGCCGCGGCCATGGTCCGTCTCCTGCTCGGCCTCCTCGACGGGGGGCCCGCCGAAACCGTGATCGTCTCCACCGAACTGGTCGTCAGGGCGTCGTCGTAGATCCCCGGACGATCAGCTCGATGGGGAGCATCACCTGTGCCTTCTCCTCCAGGTCGAGCACCATGCGGGCGAGCCTCCGCCCCATCTCGACGGTCGGCTGCCTGACCGTGGTCAGCGGGGGCTCGGTGTAGGACGCGGCGGGGATGTCGTCGAAGCCGACCACCGCGACGTCGCCGGGGACCTGCCGTCCCGCCTGGCGCAGGGCCGTAAGCGCGCCCAGTGCCATCAGGTCGTTGGCCACGAACACCGCGTCGAGCTCCGGGTCGTCGGCGAGCAGCTGCCGCATCGCCGACGTACCCGACTCGCGGGTGAAGTCGCCGACCGCGACGATGGAGCGGCGGTCGGAGTCGCGGAGCACGGCACGGTAGCCGTTGAGCCGGTCGATCCCGGCGATCATGTCCTGCGGTCCCGCGATGGTCGCGATCCGGCGGCGCCCCTGCTCCACCAGGTGCCGCACCGCACGCTCGGCGCCGCCGACGTTGTCCATGTCCACGTACGGCAGGCTGCTGGGCACGCTGGGCCGGCCGCTGCACACCACCGGCACGCCGCGCCTGGCGAGGATGCCGGGCAGCGGGTCGGTTCCGTGCATCGAGGCGATGATCACGCCGTCCACGTGGCCGTTGGTGGCGTAGCGCTCGACCCGCTGGTAACCGCCGGCCAGGCCGGTGAGCATCAGCACGAGCTGCTTGTCGGCCTCCTCGATCTCCATGCTGACCCCCCGGATGATCCCGGAGAAGGTGGGATCCTCGGAGAAGACCCGGGTCGCCGGTTCGGGGAAGACGAGGGCGATCGAGTCGGCCCGCTGGGTGACCAGGCTCCGCGCCGCCTGGTTGGGCACGTAGCCCAGCTCGTCCACGGCACGGTTGACCGCCTCGCGGATCTCCGGTGCCACGCGCGTGGAGCCGTTGACCACGCGTGAGGCGGTCGCCCGGGACACACCGGCCCGGGCGGCCACCTTCTCCAGGGTTGGACGGGCCCTCACAGTCCGTTCCGGCGTACTACCTTGCTGTACCACAGGGCACTGTCCTTGGGGGTACGGCGTTGGGTTCCGTAATCGACATGTACGACGCCAAAGCGTTTGCGGTAGCCTTCGGCCCACTCGAAGTTGTCCAGCAGGGACCAGACGAGGTAACCGCGTAGGTCCGCACCACCCTCGATGGCCGCGTGCGCCGCGCGCAGGTGCCCGTCGAGATAGGAGAGGCGGCCGACGTCGTGCACCTCGCCGTCCTCGACGACGTCGTCGTAGGCGGCGCCGTTCTCGGTGATGATCAGTGGGGTGCCCGGATAGTCGCGCGAGAGCCGCAGGAGCAGATCGGTCAGGCCGAACGGCTGGACCGGCCAGCCCATCGCGGTCTTCGGCGCGTCGGCGAGGCCGAAGGCGATGCCCTCGCTGCCCGGGTAGACGGGGTTGGCGGGCTCACCGGTGCGGGCGGCCACGGTCTGCGGGTGGTAGTAGTTCACGCCCAGCAGGTCGATCGGCTGGCTGATGGTATCCAGATCCCCGTCCCGTACGAAGGACCAGTCGGTGAAACGGCGGGCCCGCTCCACGACGTCGGCGGGGTACTCGCCGCGGAGCACCGGGTCCAGGAAGATCCGGTTCTGCAGGCCGTCGACGAGCTCGGTCGCCGCGACGTCGTCGCCGAGCACGGGGGCGAGGTTGAGCGTGATGCCGACCTTGGTGGCGCCCGAGGCACGCAGTGCCTGGACGGCCAGGCCGTGGCCGAGCAGCAGGTGGTGGGTGGCGGCGAAGCCCAGCGCGGGATCGGCGAGGCCGGGAGCGTGGATGCCCGAGGCGTAGCCGAGGAAGGCCGAGCACCAGGGCTCGTTCAGGGTGGTCCAGGTCTCGACCCGGTCACCCAGCCGGCCGTGCGCGATCGCGGCGTAGTCGGCGAAGTGCGCGGCGGTCTCCCTGCTGGTCCAGCCACCGAGATCCTCCAGGGTCTGCGGCAGGTCCCAGTGGTAGAGCGTCACGATCGGGGTGATGCCCGCGCCGAGGAGTTCGTCGACCAGGCGGTCGTAGAAGTCCAGACCGCGCGGGTTCACCGGGCCCGAGCCGTCGGGCTGCAGGCGAGGCCAGGAGATGGAGAAGCGGTAGGCCGCGAGGCCGAGGTCGCGCATGATGGCGACGTCCTCGGGATAGCGGTGGTAGTGGTCGCATGCGACGTCACCGGTGTGGCCCGAGTAGACCTTGCCAGGGGTCCGGGAGAAGGTGTCCCAGATCGAGGGCCCCCTGCCGTCGTCCCGGGCGGCGCCCTCGATCTGGTAGGCCGCGGTCGCGGCACCCCAGACGAAGCCCTCGGGAAACCTCAGCACGCCGGAGTCCCGAAGGTCGTAGGACTTTTCGGCGGACATGGTCATGTCCTCACCGTCCCATTCTGTGTGGCTGTTCCGTGAGAGCGCTCTCACGAGCATCACGGTAGCGCACGGATCGTGTCAAGAAAAATGAGACTGTAACCGTAATATCACAGTTCTTGACATTGAGTGGTGTGCGGACAATTCTTCCAGAGAGCGCTCTCTCACTCCCCGGCAATGTACATATGGAGGAAGGTCCATGTCGCTCCTCTCTCGGCCTAATCGTGCCGTCCTGGTGGCGGGCACCATAGGGCTGGCGCTGGTCGCCACCGCATGCGGATCCACGGAGGCCAAGCCATCGGCGGGCGGCGGCAGCAGCACGTCCCCCGAATGCGCCGCCTTCAGCCAGTACGGTAAGCACGAGGGCAAGACCGTCAGCATCTACTCGCCGATCCGCGACGCGGAGGCCGACCTCTTCGAGCAGGCGTGGAAGCCGTTCGCCCAGTGCACCGGCATCAAGATCACATACGAGGGCACCGGCGAGTTCGAGGCCCAGATCCAGGTCCGCGCGGACGGTGGCAACCCTCCCGACATCGCCTTCTTCCCCCAGCCGGGACTGCTGGAGCGCTTCGCCAAGGCCGGCAAGCTCAAGCCCGCCTCCGAAGAGGTCAAGAAGCTCACCGGCGAGGGCTGGTCTGCGGACTGGGCCAAGTACTCCACGGTCGACGGCACCTTCTACGGCGCCCCGCTGGGCGCCAGCGTGAAGTCCTTCGTGTGGTACTCGCCGAAGATGTTCACCGAGAAGGGCTGGGCCGTCCCCAAGACCTGGGACGAGCTCATGACGCTCAGCACCACGATCGCCGGCACCGGCATCAAGCCGTGGTGCGCGGGTATCGAGTCCGGTGACGCGACCGGCTGGCCGGCCACCGACTGGATCGAGGACATCCTGCTCCGGGAGATCGGCCCCGAGGGCTACGACGACTGGGTGAGCCACAAACTGCCGTTCAACGACCCCAAGGTCGTCGCGGCGGTGGACAAGGTCGGCGCGATCCTCAAGAACGACAAGTTCGTCAACGGCGGCTACGGCCCGGTCAAGTCGATCGCCAGCACCGCCTTCCAGGAGGGCGGCGTCCCGATCACCGAGGGCAAGTGCGCCCTGCACCGCCAGGCGTCCTTCTACGCCAACTTCTGGCCCGAGGGCACCAAGGTCGCCGAGGACGGCGACGTGTTCGCCTTCTACCTGCCGGGCAACGACCCGGCCAAGAAGCCGGTGCTCGGCGCGGGCGAGTTCGTGGCGGCCTTCGCCGACCGTCCCGAGGTCCAGACCGTCCAGGCCTACCTCGCCTCCGCGGAGTTCCCCGCCGCCCGGATGAAGCTGGGCACCTATGTCACCGCCCGCAAGGGCGTCGACCCGGCCAACGCCCAGAACCCGATCGACAAGCTCTCCATGGAGATGCTGCAGGACCCGAGCACGATCTTCCGCTTCGACGGCTCGGACCTGATGCCGGCCGCGGTGGGCGCGGGCACGTTCTGGAAGGGCATGACCGACTGGATCAACGGCAAGGACACCAAGACGGTCCTCGACTACATCGAGGCCTCCTGGCCCAAGTCCTGACATAACTCGATAGGTCCGGTCCCGCGTGATGCGGGACCGGACCGTCGTTCCCCCCGGCCCGATCCTCCCGGGAGATCCTCCGATGGACTTCGACTTCGCCGCCGAACTGCCCAAACTCGTCCAACTGCTGATCGGCGTCGCCGCGTTCCTCGTGGTGGTCGCGGTGATACTGGTGCTGGTCGACCGCGCCCCGATGCGACGGCGCGCCTGGACCCACGCCACCATCCTGCTGCTGCCCGCAGTCCTGCTTCTCACCATCGGCCTGGTCGTTCCGGCCGTGAGGACCACCCTGCTGTCGTTCATGAGCGGTGACGGCAAGCAGTGGGTGGGCATGGACAACTACGGCTGGATGTTCACCCAGCCGGAAGCGGTGACCGTACTGCGCAACACCCTCATCTGGGTGCTGCTCGTTCCGCTGCTGGTGACCGCGATCGGCCTGGTCTACGCCGTCCTGGTGGACCGCACCCGCTTCGAGTCGCTCGCCAAGTCGCTGGTCTTCCTGCCGATGGCGATCTCCTTCGTCGGCGCGGGCATCATCTGGCGCTTCGTCTACGCCTACCGCGCCGAGGAACAGGACCAGATCGGCCTGCTCAACCAGCTCGTGGTCGCCGTCGGCGGCGAGCCGCAACAGTGGCTCCAGGAACCCCCGCTCAACACGCTCTTCCTGATCGTGGTCATGGTCTGGATCCAGGCGGGCTTCGCCACCGTGGTGCTCTCGGCGGCCATCAAGGGCATCCCCGCTGAGATCATCGAGGCCGCCAAGCTGGACGGGGCGACCCCGCTGCAGATGTTCTTCAGGGTGACGCTGCCGTCCATCCGCTCGGCCATCGTGGTCGTGATGGTCACCCAGTCGATCGGCACGCTCAAGCTGTTCGACATCGTCCGGACCATGACCGGCGGCCAGTTCGACACCAGCGTCATCGCCAACGAGATGTACAACCAGGCCTTCAGGTACGGCGAGACGGGCAAGGGCGCGGCCCTCGCGGTCTTCCTGTTCGTACTGGTCACCCCAATCGTGATCTACCAGATCCGCCAGCGCAGGGAGGCCCTGAGGTGACCGGGCGATCAGGCTGCGCGAGCACGCCCCGGACGGAGGAGGCCACGTGGCCACGTTGACCCATACCGCGGTGCGGACCCGGGCGGAGAACGCGCCGCAACGCGTACGGCGGCGGCTGAGCGGCCGGGTCGCCAGTGCCGTCGCGATCGTCATCGCCGTCCTGTGGACCACCCCGACCTTCGGCCTGCTGCTCTCCTCGCTGCGGCCGGAGGACCAGATCAAGACCACCGGCTGGTGGACGTTCTTCTCCGATCCGCAGCTCACGCTGGAGAACTACCAGCAGGTCCTGTTCGGCACCTCCTCGTCGTCCGGCCAGATGATGAGCTTCCTGATCAACTCGGTGGTCATCACGATCCCGTCGGTGCTCTTCCCGCTGGCGCTGGCCACCTTCGCGGCGTACGCGCTGGCCTGGCTGCCGTTCCGCGGGCGAGAGTGGATCTACATCGGCATCTTCGCGCTGCAGATCGTGCCGCTGCAGATGTCACTCGTACCGCTGCTGTCGTTCTTCTCCGAGGGCGTGGCCGTCTTCGGCGTCCAACTGCTGCCCGCCTGGGACCTGGAGGGGCCGGCCCGCTTCATCCAGGTCTGGTTCGCCCACACCTGCTTCGCGCTGCCGCTGGGCGTCTTCCTGCTGCACAACTTCATGTCCGAGCTCCCCGGCGAGCTCATGGAGGCGGCCAGGGTGGACGGGGCCAGCCACGGGAAGGTGCTGCGCACGATCGTCCTGCCGCTGGTCGGTCCCGCGCTGGCCACCTTCGCCATCTTCCAGTTCCTCTGGGTCTGGAACGACCTGCTGGTGGCCCTGATCTTCGCCGGCGGTACCCCGGACAGCGCGCCGATGACCGTACGGCTGGCGCAGATGGCCGGCACCAGGGGCAACGAGTGGCAGCGCCTGACCTCGGGCGCGTTCGTCTCGCTGGTCATCCCGCTGATCGTCTTCCTGTCGATGCAGCGCTACTTCGTCCGTGGCCTGCTCGCCGGCAGCGTCAAGGGCTGAGGCCCCGGGCTCTCCTCGATCCGGGTGTTCACACACGCGGTGAACACCCGGATAAAGAGAGCGAGATGCCCAGGAATTTCCGACAAATCTGGAAAATGCCCTATTCTGCCGCACGTTCTCGTCGGAGTTTCGTGCCCGGGGTCAGCGAACGGGCTTCCATCGCCATCTGATGTCCCCGCTGGCCTTTATGCACCTATATTTCTTGTTCGTCACCTTCGCGTATCCGTATTTGCCGTGCGCGGCCGCCGGGCAGAACGCGCCCGGTGTGATGCATCGCCAGACCTGACCGTCGCGCCGGTAGGTGCATCCGGCAGCCGAGGTCGCGACGGGCGCGGAAACCGTGGTGGCGGCGTGGACGGCACCGACCGCAGTCGGCGCGATCATGGCGCTGCCGACCAGGGCGGCGACGGCGAGCAAACGTCTCAACAAGCAGGGCTCCTGAAAAAGGGGAATGTGCCGCTTGTGAGACGTCTTAGGCAAAGGGCTGGTTGACCGGAAAATCAGGCTTTGTTGGAGTGCTTTCGCTGGGAATCCGGATCATTATGCTTAGCGAGTGGATTGCCGGTTTTGTCTGGCAGTTGAATCGTTCCCGTTGTGGTTCCGGTGTTCGAAACGGTCAGGGATCGGCCGTCGCCCACCTCATCAGAGGGAGGCGAGAAGCGGGAGCGGAGGGGGCAGGTTCGGATTCCCGGCGGACCTCCGGGGCGAAGAACGATGTGCCACGCGCCTTTTCTGCCGCCCCTGCGGGTGCCGGCGGCCCTCCGGTACGCCCCTGGCGCCCGGGGCGTACCGGGTGTGTTTCAGGAGCGGGGCTGTTCCGGAGCGGGCCGCTCCGCGGTGCTCGGCGGCGTGGGGGCGGGGGCGTCCGGGGCGGAGGTGACCGGCCTGGCCGGAGGCGGAGTCGAGATGGCCGGGCGCGCGGAGAGGTCGGGAGTGACCGGCTGCGGGGGGAGGTCGGAGGTGACCGGGCGGCCGGAGAGACCGGGGGCGGTCGGCTGAGGAGGGAGGTCCGTGGTGAGCGGCTGCGCGGGGGTGGCGTGGCCGGGGGCGGTGGTCTGCGCGGCGGCGGGGTCGTACATGCCGGCCGACGGCGGGACCTCCACGACGACGGTGTCGGCCGGACCGGGGAGCGACGACTCCAGGATGGCGCGGGCGTGGTCCAGGTGCGAGGCCGTGACCAGCACGTCGTAGCGGCCGGCGACGATCGCGCTGCGCGAGGCGAAGTCCCGCTTGCCGCCGGTGAAGACGTGGTTGATGAACCCGAACGCGGCGCCCATCACGGCGCCCCACAGGGCGGCCCAGAGTACGAGCACGATGAACGACAGCGTGGTCGAGGTGAACAGCCCGAGGAACATCCCGACCACGGCGCCGAAGGCCGCGCCGCTGCCCGCTCCGGTGAGCGCGGCCCGGCCGTTGGTCACCCTGCCGGTGACGGTCTCCTCAAGTTTCAGGTCGCTGCCGACGATCGCCACGTTCTCGACGGGAAATCCCGCGTCGGAGAGCCCGTCCACGGTTCGCTGCGCCGCGAGGTAGTTGTCGTAGCCTGCCAGGACCCTCCGGTCCACCACGACCTGCGTGTCCAGGCCGGTGGGCGTCTCGTTCATGGGTGCTCGCCTTTCGGGGGTGGGGGACGACTCGACGGTCGGACTACCCCGTGACCGAGGGAGGATGCCTGCCGGTATCGGCATCTTGTCGTGTGTGGCGACTCCGGGCGGGGCAGCGCGGTGCGAGCCCGGTGCCGGTCACCGGCGAGGGCGGACGGTGATGACCCACGGGGGACTGCGATCACCGCTGGGGACGGAGGTGGGCGCCGCGGGGACGGCGGCGCCCACCCCCGTCCCCGGCGGGTGAACTACCAGCTCTGGTGGAGCGGCATGCCCTCGGTGTAGCCGGACGCGCTCTGCACACCGATCACCGCGCGCTCGTGGAACTCCTCCAGCGTGGAGGCGCCCGCGTAGGTGCACGAGGAGCGCAGGCCGGCCACGATGGCGTCGATCTGGTCCTCGACGCTGGGCATGGCCGGGTCGAGATACATCCTGGAGGTGGAGATGCCCTCCTCGAACAGTGCCTTGCGGGCCCGCTCGAAGGGGGAGTCCTCGGCGGTGCGCAGCATCACCGCGCGGGCCGAGGCCATCCCGAAGTTCTCCTTGTACTTGCGCCCGTCGGGGGCGGTACGGGTGTCGCCGGGAGACTCGTAGGTACCGGCGAACCAGGAGCCGATCATCACGTTGGACGCCCCGGCGGCCAGGGCCAGGGCCACGTCGCGGGGGTGGCGGACGCCGCCGTCGGCCCACACGTGGCGGCCCAGCCTGCGGGCCTCGGCGGAGCACTCCAGCACGGCGGAGAACTGCGGGCGGCCCACGCCGGTCATCATCCGGGTGGTGCACATGGCCCCGGGGCCGACGCCGACCTTCAGGATGTCGGCTCCCGCGTCGACCAGGTCGCGCACGCCCTCGGCGGTGACGACGTTGCCCGCCGCGACGGGTACGCCGGGGTCGAGCGCGCGGACCGCCCGCAGGGCGCTGATCATCTTCTCCTGGTGGCCGTGGGCGGTGTCCACCACCAGGCAGTCCACCCCGGCGTCGAGGATCTCCTTGGCCCTGGCGGCCACGTCGCCGTTGACGCCGACGGCCGCGGCGACGCGGAGCCTGCCCGAGTCGTCGACCGCGGGCTGGTACAGGGTGGCGCGCAGCGCGCCGGTCCTGGTCAGGATGCCGACCAGCCGGCCGTCGCCGTCCACGACCGGGGCGAGCCGGTGGCGGCCCTCGTGGAGGCGGTCGAAGACCTCGCGCGGGTCGAGTCCGGCGGGCAGGGTGAGCAGGTTGTCGGACATCACCCGGGAGAGCTGCGTGTACATGTCCACGCCGGAGCAGTCGCCCTCGGTGACCACGCCGACCGGGCGGTTCTCCCAGTCGACGACGATGATCGCGCCGTGGGCCCGTTTGGGCAGCAGGTTGAGCGCCTCGCCGACGGTGTCGTGCGGGGTGAGCGTCAGCGGTGTGTCGTGGACCAGGTCGCGCTTCTTGACCCAGTCGACGACGCCTGCGACCACGTCGATCGGGATGTCCTGCGGGATCACGGTGATGCCGCCCCGGCGCGCGACGGTCTCGGCCATCCGCTTCCCCGCCACGGCCGTCATGTTGGCGACCACGACGGGGATGGTGGTCCCGGTGCCGTCCCTGCTGGAGAGATCGACGGTGAGCCGTGAGCCGACGGAGGAGAGCGACGGGACCATGAACACGTCGCTGTAGGTCAGGTCGTAGGCCGGTACCGACTCATTGAGAAATTTCACGTTATTCCACCTTATCCCGCGAATTGCCAGAGGTGAGCGTTCCCCCTTTCCATGCTCTCCAAGAGGATCCAGCAGGTCGGAGCGGAGGCTAAGATCCGGTTTGCGTGAATAATGGGTGGCCAAGAGGAGGCGCTGTGATCCTGGTTGATCGGCCCGAGATGCTCGTAGTAGGCCATGCCGTACGAACGTCGAACGCCGACGAGATGGAGCCGGGTCGGGGGAGGCTCCGCGCGCTGTGGGCGAGGGCGGGGGCCCCCGGGGCCTTCGCGCACGTGCCGGGACGGGTCGACGAGAACATCTACGCCGTGCTCACCGACTACGAGAGCGACCACAACGGTGCCTACACCCAGATCGTCGGGGTCGCCGTGCGCAGTGCCGCGGCGCTGCCCGAGGGCATGGTGGCGGTACGGGTGCCGGGGGTGCCCTCGCTGAAGCTGGAGGCCAGAGGGCCGATGCCGGACGCGCTGACCGAGGAGTGGCAGCGGCTGTGGAAGCACACCGAGTCGGGAGGAACCCCGCCGAGGGCCTTCACCACCGACGTGGAGGTGCACCACCCCGGGGGCGCGGACATCTACGCGGCGGTCCTGTCCCCGATGCGCTGAGCGGTTCGGAGCGGCTCCCGTCGCGCCGGGGCGGGTTCAGTCGTCGTCGTTCGGCGGGTCGGGCAGCCGCCAGCCGGAGATGATCAGTGGCAGCACGAAGTGCGTCAGGAACAGTGCGATCGTCACGGAGACGAGCGCATCCCACGGCAGGGAGTGGTCGCGGCCCCGGGCGATGCCCACCCCGATGGCGACGGTGGCGAGCGCGACCAGGATGCCGGTCGTGACGCGGTGGGCGATGGCGACCGTCCGCAGGCGCTCGCCCACCTGACGCTCGTCCAGGTCGCGCTCGCGCAACTCGACGACACCACGGGTGGCGACGTTGAGCAGGGTGACGGCCGGTAGGTAGACGACCATCGCGATCGCCAGCAGGGCGAGGCCGGCCAGGGCACTCCGGTCGTCCCGGGGAACGGCCCAGGAGATGGCCGCGTCCACCCACAGCAGCGATGTCGCGAGGACCACCGCCGAGGCGAGCAGCCGCCTGCGGCCCCGGGTGGCGTACCAGCTGGGCAGGTAGTCGCGCTGCATGATCTCAACGCGGGTCGGGAGCTTGCCTTTTTTCTGGGTGTTCATGACTCCACCTGACTAGTTGCTGCCGAGCCGCGGGAACGGCTTGAGGGAGAAGACGACTTCCAGCGGCACCTCGAAGTGTTCGGCGATGCGCAGGGCGAGGAACAGGCTGGGGCTGTACTCGCCGCGCTCCAGGTAGCCGATCGTCTGGTAGTGGACCCCCAGCGCGGCCGCCAGATCCTTGCGTGAGATCCCGCGCTCGGCTCTCAGCACCGAGATCCGGTTGTACACGTCCTCCGAAGGCATCCGAGTGGGTCTCCCGGCGCTCAGGAGACCCGCGCGGCCGATGGCCGGGCCTGGTCGTGGGGGACGAGGGGCTCGTTTCGGAGACGCGGATCGACGCCCCGCGCCACCTCGGTCGCCCCGCACGCCGCCTGTGGTTTCTGACCGTTCGGTGCAGTACTCATGTGTATGAATGTAGTACACCTACTACATTCGAATCAACACCTACGACGAAAAGCGGCACGTCTATGGCAGACGTGCCGCTGGTGAGGTGGCCGAGTCGATCGGAAGACGAGGGGCGGGTCGGGCCGGTGGGCGGGGAGGCGTGTTCAGCGGGGTTTCAGGACGGCTGGAAAGGAGACGGCCACCGGGGGCGCGCGTTCAGCGGGGTTCCAGGACGATCGGGAAGGAGGTGACCCCTCGGACGAAGGCGTTGGGCAGGATGCGCGGGCCCCGCTCGTCCGCCCGGGCGGCCGAACCGATCCGGCGGACGAACTCCTCGAAGAAGATCCGCAGTTCCAGCCGGGCCAGTGCCGCCCCCAGGCAGAAGTGGGTGCCGAGACCGAAGGCGATGTGGCCGCCACCGGGACGGGTCACATCGAAGACGTCCGGGTCCGTGAAGACCGAGGGGTCCCGGTTGGCGGAGCCGTACATCAGCAGGACCTGACCGCCCGCGGGGATCCGCCGGCCGTGCAGGACCGTGTCGCGGGTGGCGCTCCGGCACATGTTGAGGATCGGGGTGGTCCAGCGGATGAACTCCTCGACGGCGTTCCCGATCAGCGAGGGGTCCTCGCGCAGCATCCGCCACTGCTCGGGGTGGTCGATCAGCGCGCCGATGGCGGTGGCGATGACGGTCCTGGTGGTCTCGGCGCCGCCGTCGAGCAGCAGCAGCGCCTCGTTGGCCAGGTGGTCGTCGTCGTAGCCGGCCTCCCGGCTCCAGATCGACGTCAGGTCGTCGCGCGGGCAGCCGCGCCGCTCGGCGGCCAGCTCCAGGACGGCGGTGGCGAACTCCCCGGCGGCGACGGCGGCCTCATGAGTGACATAGCGCAGGCCGCCCCCGGCCGCGACCGTCGTCTCCGACCAGTGCACCAGCTCCGGCCAGCGTTCCTCGGGGAAGCCGAGCAGCCAGCCGATCATCCGGCCCGGCAGCGGCGCGGCCAGCGCGGGCACGGCGTCCACGGCGCGCCTCTCCAGCGCCTCGTCGATGAGTTCGGTGACGACGGCGCGTATCCGGCCGGCGTACCGCTCCGCCACGTGGCGCGGGGTGAAGCGCCGGTAGACCAGGCGTCGGCGTTCGGCGTGTTCCGGGTCGTCCATCCCGATCATCGACGGGTCGCTGGGGAGTTGCGGCCGGTAGCCGCCCGCGTTGGACCACAGTTTCGGATCGCGCTCGATCGCCGAGATGTCGGCGTGCCGGGAGACGCCCCACAGTGCGTTCTCCGCGTCGTGATAGACCGGCGCGTGCTCGCGCAGCCAGGCGTACACCGGTCCAGGGTCGCCGGCGTACATGTCGCCGTCGAGCAGATCGATCCCGGCGGCACCGGGTGACTCGGGAGACGCGGGCGCCGCCGCGACGCGGCGCCCGATCTCCTGGCCCACCTCTGAGAACGGGCTGGTCATCGAAGATCCCTCCCTAGCCCTTCGAGGCGTCCCGGGAGGGAGGCGGGGCCACCGGCGCCCGCCGCGGTGTGAATGGCGTGATCAAGCATGGTCAGCTCCGGAACATCGGGTGATTGTGCCGAGCCGCCCGATCGGTCGCGCCAACGCGTCCGGGCGAGGTCGTGCCGTCGTCGGATGGGCGGCCCCGCGCCGCCGGGGCTCAGTCCGCCGGCCTCCACAGGGGTTCGGAAATCTCGAAGCCCACGTCCTGGCCCCATTGGTTGCGGTAGCTCACCTCGTGCACCGGGCGGCGGGGCGCGACGCCCCATCGTCCGGTCGGGTAGCCGAAGGTGACCGTGGCGGCCAGGGTCCAGCCCTTGCCCTCGGGCACGCCGAGCACCCGCAGCGTCTCCTCCGCGTGAAAGAGGCCGAGCACGCTGGTCAGCGCGCTGCCCACGCCGTGGGCGCGGGCGGCCAGCTGCGCGTTCCACACCGCGGGGAAGATCGAGCCGCCGGACGGGTCGTTGCGGTTGAACGCGAACAGGAGCAGCGGGTAGCCCTCGAAGTGGTCGGCCAGGTGCTTCGCCGAGTTCAGGACGTTGAGCGTCCGGGTGTCGCCCTCGGCCTCGGCTCTCTCTCGCATCGGACGGTAGTGGCCCTCGAAGAGCTGTCCGAGCGCGTTCCGGTAGAGCGGCCCGAGCCGCTCCTTCACCGCGAGGTCGTCGACCAGCAGGAAGCGCCAGCTCTGTACGTTGCCGCCGCTGGGCGCGCGGACCGTGGCGTCCAGGATGCTTCGCTGGACCTCCTCGGGGATCGGGTCCGGCTTGACCCGGCGCATCGCCCTGGTCGTGTAGAGAGCCTCGAAGACGTCCATCAGGCCAGCACCCCCGCTTCGCGCAGCTCGGCCGCGGCCTCGTCGGACAGGCCCCAGGAGGTCAGATCCGCCAGCCGGGTGGCGGGGGAGAGGTCCTGCTCCGCCACGCCGAGCAGGCGCGGCGCGGGGGCGGGCTGCCGGATGCCGCCGACCTCGACGAACGTGCCCCTGGCCTTGTTGTGCGGATACTCGGCGGCCTCGCCCACCTCCAGGACGGGGGAGACGCACGCGTCGGAGCCGTCGAAGACCGCCTCCCACTCGGCGCGGGTCCTTGATCGGAAGGCCTCGGCCAGCCGCTCGCGAAGCGCGGGCCACTGCTTCCTGTCGTTGCGGTCGGGCAGGTCCTCAAGCCCCATCAGTTTGACCATCTCCGCCCAGAACTGCGGTTCCAACGGGCCGACGGCCAGATGTCCGCCGTCGGAGGTCTCGTAGGTGTCGTACATCGGCGCGCCGGTGTCGAGCAGGTTCGTGCCGCGCGGGCCCCAGAAGCCGGTCTGCACCCCGTGGTAGAACATCGCGAACAACGTCGCCGCGCCGTCCACCATGGCGGCGTCGATCACCCGGCCCTCACCGGTCCGCTCCCGCTCGATCAGCGCGAGCAGCACGCCGTACGCGAGCATGAGGCCGCCCCCGGCGAAGTCGCCGAGGATGTTGATCGGCGGAGTGGGGCGCTCGCCGTCGCGGCCGAGCATCGACAGCACGCCGGAGACGGCGATGTAGTCGATGTCGTGCCCGGCGGTCGGCGCGAGCGGGCCGTCCTGGCCCCAGCCGGTCATCCGCCCGTAGACCAGGCGCGGGTTGATCGCGTGCAGGTCGTCGGGGCCGATGCCGAGGCGTTCGGCGACCCCGGGCCGGAAGACCTCGATGACCACGTCGGCATGGCGGGCCAGTTCCTTGAACGCGGCCACCCCCTCGGGGGACTTCAGATCCAGGCCGACCGTTCTCTTGCCCCGGTCCATCACGTCGGCGCGTGGGCTGTCCCCCGCCTTGGCGACGACGCTCGCGCGCTCGACGCGCAGCACCTCGGCCCCATGGTCGGCGAGCATCATCCCGGCGAACGGCCCGGGGGCCAGCCCCGCCAGTTCGAGCACGCGGACTCCGGCCAGCGGGCCCTTCCTGGTCACGCGCTCCATCGATATTCTCCTCGGATGCGGTATTGACTCTAGTCCGGTACAGTGCACACAAGCAAGCGCTTGGTGTGATGTGCGACCGTTCCCTCCGTCCAAGTAGAACAACATTCGGCTTTCCGTGGCAAGACACATCGCGATGAGCCATGTGGTGCCCGCGTGCGTATGGGAAACTTGCGCCTTCGCCGAATGGGACCTAGGGGTTTTGCGATGACATATCCGCACAGTGAACGGGTGGTCGCTGGGCGCTATCGACTGCTGCGGGAGCTCGGCAGGGGCGGCATGGGCGTCGTCTGGGAGGGCTACGACACCCTCCTCAACCGCTCGGTCGCCGTCAAGGAGGTGCTCCTGCCGCCCAACCTCTCCCCGGCCGAGCACCAACTCCAGCTGACCCGTACCTCCCGCGAGGCCAGGACCGCGGCCCGGCTCAACCACCGGAGCATCGTGGCGATCTACGACGTGGCGGAGCAGGACGGTCGCCCCTGGATCATCATGGAGCTGGTCAGGGCCCGCGGGCTGGACGAGGTCGGTCTGCTGCCGGTGCGCCAGGTCGCCGACATCGGCCGTCAGGTCCTCTCGGCCCTGCGCGCGGCACACGAGGCCGGGATCCTGCACCGCGACGTCAAGCCCAGCAACATCCTGCTGGAGGCCGACGGCCGCGCGGTGCTCTCCGACTTCGGCATCGCCACCATCGAGGGCGACACCTCGCTGACCCAGACCGGCATGGTGACGGGCTCGCCGAGCTTCCTGCCGCCCGAGCGCGCCACCGGCACCGACGCGGGCCCCTGGTCCGACCTGTGGGCGCTCGGCGCCACCCTCTACGCGGCACTGGTCGGGCACGGCCCCTTCGAACGCCGAGACGCCATCGCCACCCTCGGCGCGCTCCTCACCGAGGAACCCGACTTCGGCAGGGTGCCCCTGGAGATGCGCGCGGTGCTCACCGGCATGCTCCAGCGCGAGCCCGCTCACCGGCTGACCGCCCAGCAGGCCGACGCCATGCTGGCGGAGGTCCTTGACGACCCGTCGGCCGCGGCCCGGCGCACCGGGGAGAGGGCGATCCACCGTACGGCACGGACCGCTGAGAATCCGCACGGTGCCGGGGAGTGGGACAGGCGCGAGACCGAGACCTCGCCCGCGTCCGGCCGCCGGCGCGGTGGGGGGCGGCGCGGCGGGGGGCGAAGCGGCGGCCGGATCCCACTGGTCCTGGCGGCCGTCGTGCTCCTGGCCGCCGGTGGCGCCGTCGCGGCCGTGGCGATGTCACAGCCGGAATCGCAGCCGGTGGCGCGCGCCGAGCCCGCCCCTGCGGAGGCGACGCCCGAACCGGTGGAGGAGACCAGGCCCCGGACGCCCACTCCCACTCCCACCCCCACTCCCACCAGGACCAGAGCGGTGGTGCCCACCGGAGGGTTGAAGGTGTGGCGGGCCCGTCCGCCGGAGAACTGGTCCATCAGCTATCCGGCCGGCTGGAACGGCGACTGGGCGGCCGAGACGGGCTACACCCAGTGGCTGCGCAGGGACGGGGCCGCCCATCTGTCGGTGGAGGTGCTGGAGGCGAACGCCGACGGTCTGGCCTCCCTCCAGGAGATCGTCAAGGAGAACGTGGTCCAGTGGAGCGAGATCCACTCCGAGGACACGGCGAAGATCCCCCTGGCCTACGGCTCCGGACTTCAGTGGGAGTTCACCTGGAGCATGAAGGACAACGGCGGAGCCCCCTGGGCCACGGCTGGAGTGACCTACCACGAGGTGCAGCGTTTCATCGAGGTGGGCGATACGGTCATGCTGCTCAGCTGGACCACCCACGACGGCGACTGGGATGCCCAGCGGTCCCTCATGAACCGAGTGTTCGGCAGTTTCCATCCCCGCGGAGGCGAGTGACATGACCTGGAAGGTGCTCGCGCTACCGCCGCTCCCCGAGGGGGCGGTGCGCAACCTGCTCGGCTCGCTGGGCGACCGGGTCGCGGTGTCGGTCCCCGCGGCCCGCGACCGGGAGTCGCTGCTCGCCGCGCTCGGCGAGGCCGAGATCGTGGTCGGTGACTGGAGCGGCGAGCTCGTCCTGGACGCCGAGGCGGTCAGGTCCGCCCCGAACCTGGCGTTCGTGCAGCAGCCGTCGGTGGGCGTGGACGGCCACGACCTCGCCGCGCTCGCCGAGGCCGGTGTGCCGCTGGCCAACACCGCGGGGGTGAGCGCGACAGGGGTGGCCGAGTGGTGTTTCGCGGCCGCGCTCGCACTGTCGCGGCGGCTGATGGAGGCCGACGCCGCGGTCCGCGTCGGCCGCTGGCCGCAGCTGGATCTCGGGCCCACCGAGCTGTACGGCTCGCGCGTCGGCATCGTCGGTTTCGGCCCGATCGGCGAGACCTGCGCGCGGATGTTCGCCGCCCACGGGTGCGAGGTCTCCTACTGGACACGTACGCCGCGCGAGGTGCCCTACACCTACCGGGGGCTCGCCGAGCTGGTCGCGAGTTCCCAGGTCCTCGTCCTGGTCATCCCGCTGGTGGAGGGGACCAGGAGGCTGATCGACCCGTCCCTGATGCCCGCGGGGTCGCTGCTCGTCAACGCGGCCCGGGGGCAGGTGGTCGACTCGGCGGCGCTGCTGTCGGCCCTGGAGTCGGGGCACCTGGGCGGCGCCGCGCTCGACGTGTTCGACACCGAGCCGCTGCCGCCGGACGACCCGCTGCGGAGCAGTCCCAGGGTCCTGCTCTCACCGCATGTGGCGGGGGTGACCCCGCAGTCGACCGGCCGCCTGATCCGTTGCGTGCTGGACAACCTGGAGGCCGCGATCGACGGCCGCCCGGTGACGAACGTGGTCAACGGGGTTGATCCGGTGGTCGGCCGCAGGTTCCTGGAAGGGCAGTCGTAGAGTTTTCCAGTGTTTAACGCGCCCCGCCTGGCTCCGGAGACATCCGAGATATAACGTGCCTAGGGGCGATCTTTCCAACGATGGTCATGGGGGTGATTACCGTGCGACAGATGACAGAAATGTCGGCGCACCGGCAAGCGGTGGAGCAGATCAGGGATTCCTACGCCGCCATTCCCGGCGACGCGGTGCCCCGGCTCTCCAAGGCCACCACGAACCTGTTCCGCTTCAGAGAGGGCGCCCGGTCGGCGAAGCTTTCCGCCAGGGACCTGGACCAGGTCATCGCGGTCGATCCGGAGACGATGACCGCCGAGGTCCAGGGGATGACCACCTACGAGCACCTGGTGGACGCCACGCTCGCCCACGGGCTCATGCCGTACGTGGTGCCGCAGCTGAAGACGATCACGCTGGGCGGGGCGGTGACGGGGCTCGGCATCGAGTCCACCAGTTTCAGGGACGGGTTGCCGCACGAGTCGGTGGAGGAGCTGGAGATCCTCACCGGCGACGGAAGGATCGTCGTGGCCCGTGACGACAACGAGCACCGCGACCTGTTCCGGGCGTTCCCCAACTCCTACGGCACGCTTGGCTACGCCCTGCGGATCCGGATCAAGCTCAAGCCCGTCCAGCCGTACGTCAGGCTGACCCACATCCCGTTCGGGGACGCCGACAAGTGCATGCTCGCGATGCGCGAGATCTGTGACAGCGGCGAGTACGAGGGCGAGCGCGTCGACTTCGTGGACGGCACGTTCTTCGGTCCGGGCGAGCTCTACATCACCGTGGGACGCTTCGCCGAGCGTGCTCCGTACCTGTCCGACTACACCGGGATGCGCATCTACTACCGGTCGATCCAGACCAGGACCCGCGACTGGCTGACCGTCCGCGACTACCTGTGGCGCTGGGACACCGACTGGTTCTGGTGCTCGCGCGCCTTCGGCGTGCAGACCGCGCTGGTGCGCTCCCTGATGCCGCGTAAGTGGATGCGCTCGGACGTCTACCGCAAGCTCGTGGGCCTTGACCGCAAGTACGGGGTGATCGCCAGGATCGACCGCTGGCGCGACCTGCCGGTGCAGGAGTCGGTCATCCAGGACATCGAGGTGCCCGTCGAGCGCGGTGCCGAGTTCCTGAGTTTCTTCCACGACAAGGTCGGGATGGCGCCGGTCTGGATGTGCCCGCTGAGGTCCACCGGCGAGTGGCCGCTCTATCCGCTGGAGCCCGGCCGGCTGTACGTCAATTTCGGCTTCTGGGGAACGGTCCCGTTGCCCAGGGGGCAGTTCGACGGTTACCACAACCGTCTCATCGAGAACCGGGTCCACGAACTGGACGGCCATAAATCGCTGTACTCCACCTCGTTCTACCCAGAGGATGAATTCTGGCGGTTTTATAACGGAACCGCCTATTGGCCGGTCAAGCGGGCATACGACGGGGGTGGCCGGTTGCTCGACCTCTACGACAAGTGTGTTCGGGGGCGTTAAGAGAGGCTGATTCTGTGTTGCTCGCAGAGATCTTCGAAAAGGTGATGGGCCCTGAGGCGGATGTACGCTTCGTCGCCTACGACGGAAGTAAGGCCGGTCCGGCCAGCTCCGACATCAGCGTCGAGGTGAAGACTCCGGCGGCCGTCGCGTACCTGGCACAGGCCCCCGGGGAGCTGGGACTGGCCAGGGCGTACGTGTCCGGCCACCTCGATGTCCAAGGGGACATGTACACGCTGCTCTCCCGGATGTGGTCGCTCACGATCAACGACCTCCCGGTCGGGCAGAAGCTCGCGGCCGTCAGAGCCCTCGGGGTCCGCCCGCTGCTCACCCGGATGCCGCCGCCTCCGCAGGAGGTGCGGCGCAGCATGCTCGCCCGGATGGGCAGCAGGCACGCCAAGCAGCGCGACGCCGAGGCGATCCACCACCACTACGACGTCTCCAACAAGTTCTACTCGTGGGTGCTCGGCCCGTCCATGGCCTACACCTGCGCGGTCTTCCCCGAGCAGGAGTCCACCCTGGAGGAGGCGCAGCACGCCAAGTTCGAGCTGGTCGCCCGGAAGCTGAGCCTGAAGCCGGGGATGAGGCTGCTGGACGTCGGCTGCGGCTGGGGCGGCATGGTCATCCACGCCGCCCGTGAGTACGGGGTGAAGGCGCTGGGCGTCACCCTCTCGCGCCAGCAGGCCGAGTGGGGGCAGAAGGCCATCGCGGAGGCCGGTCTCGGCGAGCTCGCCGAGGTCCGTCACATGGACTACCGCGACGTGCCGGAGACGGGCTTCGACGCCGTCAGCTCGATCGGCCTGACCGAGCACATCGGCAAGGAGCAACTGCCCTTCTACTTCCGCTTCCTGTACGACAAGCTCGTCCCCGGCGGGCGGCTGCTCAACCACTGCATCACCCGGCCGACGGGCACCGAGAAGACCCTCAACGCCGGCGGCTTCATCAATCGCTACGTCTTCCCCGACGGGGAGCTGGAGTCGGTCGGCTACCTGGCCCGTCAGATCGAGGACACCGGTTTCGAGATCCGGCACGAGGAGAACCTGCGCGAGCACTACGCGCAGACCCTCCGCTACTGGTGCGCCAACCTCGACGAGCACTGGGACGAGGCGGTCCAGGAGGTCGGCGAGGGTACGGCACGGGTATGGCGCCTCTACATGGCGGCCTGCGTGGTCGGCTTCGAACGCAACAAGATCCAGCTCCACCAGGTTCTCGGGGTGAAGCTCAACGACGACGGTACGGCCGGCGTCCCGCTCCGCCCCTCGCTCGACTGGCCCTGATCCCCCGGGACACGCGCTCACGCGGGACCCCGCGCGGGAGACGCTCATATGGGATGTTCCTATACGAGAATCCGCGCGGGCCCTCACGCGGACGCGTTCACGCCGGACCGACGGCCCCCGTCGCGGATATCTCGCGGCGGGGGCCGTACGGCTTCGTGGCGCAGGACGAGGGATCGATGGCCTTCACCCGCCTGCTCGCCACGGAGGTCTCCGGGGAGCCGGCCGCCGCCGAAGCCCACCTGGGAAACCGCCGGTCACCGGTTCGTCGACTGTTCCCCATCCTGGAACGGTCCGGCCGCGGGTCGCGAACGCAAATTCTTGCGTAGAAATGCCGTCAGATTTCACGAACGTTTCTGACTATTGCGTTTATGTATCTCGTCCTGTCAGGATGACGCAAGCGGACCGCTGTCGCGCCGGGGACGACGCGTGCCGCCCCGTGCCCCTGGTGTGCGGCTCCCTCCTGCCCGGAACGTGTTCCGGGCAGGAGGGAGCGGGCCGTGGTGCTCCTTGCCCCGGCCAACCCGGCGACCGACCTCCGTGTCGTGAGCCGGGGTCCGCCGCCGTCGCCCGGTCAGGCCCCGCTCCCTCCGTGACACGCGGGGGAGCGCCGGCCGAACGCGCAGGCCCACCGGCACGGCACCCCCCGCCCCCCGGATGGAGCGGTGAAGCACGGATGGCCGCTCCGGACGAAAGGAGTTCACGTGGCCGTCTCGCGTCGGAGGTTCATGACCTCCGTGGTGCCCGGGTCCGCTCTCGCCGCGGTGTCGTCGTCGCAGCTACTGTCCGCGCTGGGCAGCGCGGCCCGCGCCGACAGCCCCGTCGGGGACGTGGTCGGGAAGATCACCGTCGGCTACCAGGGCTGGTTCGCCTGCAAGGGCGACAGCGCCCCGATCAACGGCTGGTGGCACTGGAGCGACGACATGAGTCAGAGCCCCTCTCCCTCCAACACCACCATCGTCGCCTGGCCCGACATGCGCGAATACGCCAACACCTACCCCACCGCGTACGCCAACCTCAACAACGGCCGGCCCGCCACCCTGTTCTCCTCCTACGACCAGCAGACCGTCGACACCCACTTCCGCTGGATGCGTGAGAACAACATCGACACCGCCGCCCTGCAACGCTTCAACCCCATGGGCGGCGAAGGCCCCACCCGCGACGCCATGGCCGCCAAAGTCCGTACCGCCGCCGAGGCCAACGGCCGCAAGTACTACATCATGTACGACGTCACCGACTGGACCAACATGCAGCCGGAGATCAAAACCGACTGGCTCAACAAAATGAAAGCCCACACCACCTCACCGGCGTACGCCATGCAGAACGGCAAACCCGTCGTCGGCATCTGGGGATTCGGCTTCGACGACCCCAAACGCCCCTGGGCGCCGGCCCCCTGCCTGGAGGTCGTCAACTGGTTCAAGAACCAGGGCTGCTACGTCATGGGCGGCGTGCCCACCCACTGGCGCCGCGGCGTCGAAGACTCCCGCCCCGGCTTCCTGGACGTCTACCACGCCTTCCACATGATCTCCCCCTGGATGGTCGGCCGTATCAGCACCATCGCCGAGGTCGACAACTTCTACACCAACGTCAACCTCCCCGACCAAGCCGACTGCGACGCCCACGGCATCGACTACCAGCCCTGCGTCCTGCCCGGAGACATCACCACCCGCCAGCGCCGCCACGGCGACTTCATGTGGCGCCAGTTCTACAACATGGTCCGCGTCGGCGCCCAGGGCATCTACATCTCCATGTTCGACGAGTACAACGAGGGCAACCAGATCGCCAAAACCGCCGAAACCCTCGCGAGCGTCCCGGCCAACTCCGGCATGCTCGCCCTCGACGAGGACGGTACCGCCTGCTCGGCCGACTACTACCTGCGCCTGACCGGCGACGGCGGCAGAATGCTCAAGGGCCAGATCGCCCTCACCGCCACCCGCCCCACCCCACCCGTGGTGTCCGGCGGGGGCGGCGACAACCTGGCGCGGGGCAAGGCGGTGACGGCGAGCAGCCACAACATGAACTTCATCCCGCCGAACGCGGTCGACGGTGATCCGAACACCTACTGGGAGAGCCCGAACAACGCGTTCCCGCAGTGGATCCAGGTCGACCTGGGGGCGGCGGTGTCGGTCGGCAGGGTGGTGCTGAAGCTGCCGCCGTCGGCGGCGTGGCAGGCCCGCACGCAGACGCTGTCGGTGCAGGGCAGCGTCAACGGGGCGTCGTTCACGACGCTCGCGGGATCGGCGGGCCACTCCTTCAACCCGGCCTCCGGCAACACGGTGACGATCACGTTCCCCGCGACGTCCACCCGGTACGTCCGGTTGGACGTCACCGGCAACACCGGCTGGCCGGCCGCACAGCTGGGCGAACTGGAGGTGTACGGGCCCGCCACCGGCGGCGACACGCAGCCGCCGAGCATACCGGGCAACCTCACCGTGACCGCGAAGACGGCCACCAGCGTGTCGCTGTCGTGGTCGGCCTCCACCGACAACGTGGGGGTGGCCGGCTACCAGGTGCGCCGCGACGGCACCGTCGTGGCCACCGTGCAGGGCACCACGCACACGGTGACCGGGCTGAGCCCCGCGACGGCGTACGGCTTCACCGTCACCGCCTACGACGCGGTACCCAACGTCTCGCCCCCGTCGAACACCGTGACCGTGACCACGGACGCCGCCCCCAACGTCAACCTGGCGCGGGGCAAGGCGACGTCGGAGAGCGGCCACACGCAGAACCTCGGCTCGGCGAACGCGGTCGACGGTGACGCGAACAGCTACTGGGAGAGCCCGAACAACGCGTTCCCGCAGTGGATCCAGGTCGACCTGGGGGCGGCGGTGTCGGTCGGCAGGGTGGTGCTGAAGCTGCCGCCGTCGGCGGCGTGGCAGGCCCGCACGCAGACGCTGTCGGTGCAGGGCAGCGTCAACGGGGCGTCGTTCACGACGCTCGCGGGATCGGCGGGCCACTCCTTCAACCCGGCCTCCGGCAACACGGTGACGATCACGTTCCCCGCGACGTCCACCCGGTACGTCCGGTTGGACGTCACCGGCAACACCGGCTGGCCGGCCGCACAGCTGGGCGAGTTCGAGGTCTACCCGGCCTGACACCTTGGGACCGGGTTCCGGGACGGCACGTCGTGTGCCTCCCGGAACCCGGCCCCGCCGCCGTGGCCTCATCGGCCAGGCGGGTGCGGACCGCTCAGCGCAGCTCGCGCTTGAGGATCTTGCCTGTCGCGGTCATCGGCAGCGCGTCACGGAACTCGATGATCCGCGGATACTTGTACGCGGCCATGTTCTCCTTACCCCAGGCGATGAGCTCGTCCTCGGTGATCGTCGCGCCGGGGGTGCGGATGACGTACGCCTTGACCTCCTCGCCGTGCGAGTCGTGGGCGACTCCGACCACCGCGGCGAGGGAGACCTCCGGATGGGTGATCAGGACCTCTTCGAGCTCGCGCGGGTAGACATTGAAGCCACCCCGGATGATCATGTCCTTGGCCCGGTCGACGATGGCGTAGTAACCGTCCGCGTCGCGGGTGGCGATGTCGCCGGTGCGGAACCAGCCGTCCCTCATGACCTCGGCGGTCGCCTCGGGCCGGTTGTAGTAGCCCTTCATCACGTTGTGGCCGCGGATCGCGATCTCGCCGGGGCCCTCGCCCTCGATCGTCTTCCAGTCGCCGTCGACCAGCTTCATCTCCACACCCCAGATCGGCGTGCCGATCGTGCCGGGCTTGGTGGGCCTGCCCAGCTGGTTGAAGCTGGCCACCGGAGAGGTCTCCGACAGGCCGTACCCCTCCAGGATCCCGATCCCGAAGGTCTGCTCGAAGTCCCTGAGCACCTCGACGGGTGAGGACGCACCACCGGCCACCGCGACCCTGAGCGAGGTGGGCACCTCGTCACCCTCGGCGTGGATCTTCGTCAGCATGGCCCAGTACATGGTCGGCACGCCCGCGAACAGCGTGATGTTCTCGGCGCGCATCAGCTCCAGGGCGGGTCCCGGCTCGAAGCGCGGCACGAGCACGATGGTCGCCTGGCGCCGGAAACCGGCGTTCATGATGACGGTCTGCCCGAAGGAGTGGAAGAGCGGCAGCACCGCCAGGTAGGCGTCGCCGCCCTCGGTGCGGGGGAACATCTCATCGGAGACCATGGCGTTGATCAGCATGTTCTGATGACTGAGCTCAGCGCCCTTGGGGTGGCCGGTGGTGCCGCTGGTGTAGAGGATCACGGCGGTGTCGTCGGGTGCGGTCTGCACGGTCTCGAACTCGCCGGACACGCCGTCGAGCGCCGCCCAGAGCGTCTCGCCGTACTCGGACTCGGTGGCGAACGCGGTGGCGGGCAGCACGAAGAAGTGCTCCGCCGACGATCCCTCGAAGCCCGCCTTGCCCCGCTCGCCGAGCGGCAGCTCGGGAGTGCCCTCGAAGCAGAACAGCGCCTTGGCCTGGGAGTCGTCCAGGTGGTAGGCGATCTCCCTGGACTGCAGCAGCACGTTGAGCGGCACGACCGTGGCACCGGTCTTGAGAATGCCGTAGTAGACGAAGGGGAAGTACGGCAGGTTGGGGCAGGCCAGCGCGACCTTGTCGCCCTTCCCGATTCCCCTGGAGACCAGTAGGTTGGCAACCTGGTTCGCGACGGTATTGACCAGGGAGTACGGCAGCCGCAGGTCACCAAAGACCAGTGCGGTGCGGTCGGGGTTCTCCCGGGCGCTGTCCTCCAGTGCGATCGACAGGTTGAGCATCGTGCGTCCTCCTCCGAGCGAGCTCTGACTCGCCCATACTGGCAGCCCCTAGATACCTACTGGTAGGTAACTTTGGTTACAAATTGACGGGCAAACCATGGGGGAGTAAGTAGATAGGAGCCCGCTACGGGGAGGCGAGCTGACCGTCTGTGCGAGGAGGGGTCAGTGAGCGTGGAGTACGACTACGTCATCGTGGGCGCGGGGTCGGCGGGGTGCGTGCTGGCCAACCGTCTCTCCGTGGACCCGGGCACGAGGGTCGTCCTCATCGAGGCGGGCGGTTCCGACAAGAGGCTCGAGGTCCGGATGCCGGCCGGCTTCGCCAAGCTGTTCAAGACCGAACACGACTGGAACTTCACCACCGCCAAGCAGCCCGAGCTCTCCGGCAGGGAGCTCTACTGGCCACGCGGCCGGATGCTCGGCGGTTCCTCCTCGATGAACGCCCAGATGTGGGTACGCGGGCACCGCGCGGACTACGACGGCTGGGGGGTGCCCGGCTGGTCCTACGACGAGGTCCTGCCCTACTTCCACCGGATCGAGCGCCGCGCCGGCTCCAACCGCGGCGGTGTGTACGGCACGGAGGGCCCGATCCACATCTCGGAGCTGCGCTCCCCGAACCGCGCCACCGCACTCTTCCTGCGGGCCTGCGAGGAACTGGGCATCGCCCGCCTGGAGGAGCTCAACGGCCCCTCCAACGAGGGCTGCTCGCCGACGCCCGTCACCCAGCACCGGGGACGCCGCTGGAGCTCCGCCGACGCCTATCTCGGACCCGCGGCCAACCGGCCCAACCTCACGGTGCTGACCTCCTCGCAGGTGAGCCGGGTGCTCATCGAGGGCGGGCGTGCGACCGGCGTGGAGTGCGGCGGTGACGGTGACGGTGGCACCGTGGTGCGGGCGCGCAGGGAGGTCGTGCTGTCGGCGGGGGCGATCGGCTCCCCGCACCTGCTGATGCTGTCGGGCCTCGGCCCGGCCGACGAGCTGCGGGCCGCCGGCGTCGAGCCGGTCCACGAACTTCCCGAGGTCGGCGCCAACCTTCAGGACCACCTGGCCTCGGGGGTCGTCCTGCACTGCCCCGAGCCGATCACGCTCGCCGGCGCTGAGTCGGCGGGCAACCTGCTCCGCTTCCTGGTCGGCCGCCGGGGCATGCTCACCTCCAACGTCGGTGAGGCCGTGGCGTTCATCCGCACCTCTCCCGAGGAGCACGCCCCCGACATCGAGCTGATCTTCGCTCCGGGCCCCTTCGTCAACCACGGCCTCACCCCGCCGCCCGGCCACGGCCTGACCATCGCCTCGATCCTGCTCCAGCCCGAGAGTCGCGGCCGCGTCTCGCTGGACGGCCGCGACGTCGTGATCGATCCCGGTTACCTGACGGCGGAGGCCGACGTCCGGCGGCAGGTGGCCGGGCTGCGGAAGGCCGGGGAACTGTTCGCCACCGAGGCGCTCCGGCCGCTCGCGGGGCCCCCGATGGACCCGTACTGGGGGGCGAGGAGCACCGAGGAGCTCGTCCGCTGGATCCGCGAGCGTAGCGAGACCCTCTACCACCCGGTCGGCACCTGCCGGATGGGTGAGGATCCCGAGTCGGTGGTGGACCCCGCCCTGAGGGTCCGCGGGATCGCGGGTCTGCGGGTGGTCGACGCCTCTGTCATGCCGGTCATCAACCGAGGGCATACCCACGCGCCCACCGTCATGATCGCCGAGAGGGCCGCCGACCTCATCGCCGCAGACCGCTAAGGGTGCCGACTATAAGCACACAAAGTGTGCTATGGCTCACACTTGACGTAAGTAAGTACTTGCATGAATCTAGGGCAATGACCGTGAACATGGCGGATATCGACCTGTCGGAGATTCCGTTCTGGGGGCTTCCCCAGCGGGAGCGCATGGAGGCATTCCGGCGTCTCCGCGCGCTGGACCGGCCGGTGTTCACGAAGGAGAACAAGATCCCCTTCATCGGGCACGGGGCCGGCTACTACGCCCTGGTGCGGCACGCCGACGTCTCCGAGGCCAGCAGGAACGCCGGGGTGTTCAGCAGCGAGCCGACCGCCAACAGCATCGCCGACATGCCCCGCTGGCTGGCGGTGTACTTCGGCTCGATGATCAACATGGACGACCCCCGGCACGCCAGACTCCGCCGCATCGTCTCCAGGGCCTTCACCCCCAGGGTCCTGGCGAAGATGGAGGAGGACCTGCAGCGGGCGGCGACCCGGATCGTGGACGAGGCGATCGCCGAGGGGCCGGGTGACTTCGTCACCCAGGTGGCCGCCCGGCTGCCCGTCGAGGTCATCTGCGACATGATGGGCATCCCCTCGGAGTTCCATCACCGGGTCCTGCGCGCGACCAACATCATCCTGGGCAACGCCGACTCCGAGTACACCGGGATCGATCCCGAGTTGAACCGCTGGAACGTGGCCCGGGGCCTGGTCAAGCTACTGGCCGCCGGGCGCGAGCTGAGCAGGCTGGCGGCCAGGCTCGGCCGCGAGCGCCGGGGCGCCTCCACGGGCGACCTGACCAGCATGCTGGTCAACGGCGATGAGCACCTCACCCCGCAGGAGCTCGGCTCGTTCTTCATCCTGCTGGTGGTCGCCGGAAGCGAGACCACCCGCAACGCCATCTCGCACGGCCTCAAGCTGCTCACCGACAGTCCCGGGCAGCGCGAACTGCTCGTCGGCGACTTCGAAAAGCACATTCCCGGCGCGGTGGAGGAGATCATCCGTTACTCCACCCCGGTCATCCAGTTCCGCCGTACGGTCACTCGCGACCACGAGATGAACGGGCAGCAGTACCGCAAGGGCGACAAGGTCCTGCTCTTCTACAACTCCGCCAACCGCGACGAGAGCGTCTTCACCGATCCCGACGCCTTCGACATCACCCGCCACCCCAACCCGCACGTGGGCTTCGGCGGCCCCGGCCCCCACTACTGCCTGGGCGCCCACCTGGCCCGCCGGGAGGTCACGGTGATGTTCCGCGAGCTGTTCACCCGCCTGCCCGAGATCCGTTCGGCCGGTGAGCCCTCCTATCTGCTCTCCAACTTCATCAACGGGGTCAAGCACCTGCCGTACACGACCTGACCGCCGGCGCCGGGCGAGGGGGTGGGGCGATCACCGCCGCGTCGGCCAAGCGAATGCTAGGTTCCGCCTCATGGACATCAGCACCGTCACCGCCAATGGCGTCGAGTTCGCGTACCTGTCGGCGGGGGAGGGGCCGCTCGCACTCTGCCTGCACGGCTTCCCCGACACCGCGCACACATGGCGGCACCTGCTGCCCGAGCTCGCCGGGCGTGGCTACCGCGCGATCGCGCCGTTCATGCGCGGCTACGCGCCCACCTCGATCCCCGCCGACGGCGCCTACGAGGGCGGGGCGCTGGTCGCCGACGCCTGCGCGCTGCACGAGGCGCTCGGCGGCGACGGCGACGCCGTGCTCATCGGCCACGACTGGGGCGCCTTCCCCGTCTACGGCGCCACCGCCTTCGCCCCGGAGCGCTGGCGCAGGGCGGTCGCGATGGCGGTGCCCCCGATGGGCGCGATGCTGGCTGCCTTCCTCGACTACGAGCAGCTCAAGCGGTCGTTCTACATCTTCCTCTTCCAGACCGGGCTCGCCGAGGCCGCCCTGTCGCGGGACGGGTTCATCGAGGGACTGTGGCGCGACTGGTCGCCGGGCTACGACGCGGCCGAGGACGTCACGTTCGTACGGCGCGCCCTGGGCTCCCCGGAGAATCTCGCCGCCGCGATCGGCTACTACCGGGCGATGCTCGGCACGGTGGCCCCCACCGGCCGCTACACCGCCGAGCAGTCCGCGACCGGCGGGCAGGTTCCGATCCTCTACCTGCACGGGGTCTGTGACGGCTGCCTGGGGATGGAGCAGGTCGATCAGGCCGCGGCCTTCCTTCCGCCGGGCTCCAGGGTGGAGCATGTTCTCCAGGCAGGGCACTTCCTGCATCTGGAACGGCCCAGGGAAGTCAACGACATCGTTCTCAAGTGGTTGCGCTGAGGATCCTGTGGCAGGATCGGTAAAACCGAATAGGATTCTAGTGGAGGCTGGCGTGACGGTTTCACTCGCGGACATCGACCTGTCGGACATCGCTTTCTGGGAGCGTCCGATGGCCGAACGGGAGGCCGCCTTCGCGGTGCTCCGCGCGCAGCCGGGCCCGATCCTGTTCGCCGAGCCGGTGATCTCCTTCATGCCTCCCGGCCCCGGTTACTACGCCCTGGTCCGGCACGCGGACATCACCGAGGCCAGCCGCCACCCCGAGATCTTCTCCTCAGGCCGGGGGGCGACGTCCATCCAGGACCTCGGCCCCGACTTCAGCGAGTACTTCGGCTCGATGATCAGCATGGACGATCCCCGGCACGCGAGGCTCCGCCGGATCGTCTCCCGGGCGTTCACGCCGAAGATGATCAAGCAGTTCGAGGCCGACGTCGAGGCGACCGCCGTGCGGATCGTGGACGAGCTGATCGCCAGGGGGCCCGGCTGTGACTTCGTGACCGAGGTGGCCGCCAAGCTGCCCCTGAAGATCATCTGCGACATGATGGGTATCGGCCCCGAGCACTACCAGACGGTCTTCGACGCCACGAGCATCATCCTGTCGGGCGGCGACCCCGAGTTCATCGCCGACATCAGCCTCGCGGCCGAGTCGCTCCTCGGTGCGGGGCAGCGGCTCCAGGACCTCGTCGTCTCCCTGGCCGCCGAGGGCGGAGAGAACCTCACCACCTCTCTGACCAGCGCCAACATCGACGGCGAGAAACTGACGATGCAGGAGCTCGGTTCGTTCTTCATCCTGCTGGTGGTGGCGGGCAACGAGACCACCCGCAACGCCATCTCGCACGGCCTGCACCTGTTCACCGAGAACCCCGACCAGCGGGCCCTGCTGCTCGAGGATCTCGACGGGCGCCTGCCCGGCGCCGTCGAGGAGATCGTCCGCCTCGCCTCGCCCGTCGCCTGGATGCGCCGCAGCCTCACCCGCGACCACGAGATGAACGGTCACCTCTACCGCGAGGGTGAGAAGGTCCTGCTCTACTACTGGGCGGCCAACCGCGACGAGAGCGTCTTCACCGACCCGCACCGCTTCGACATCCTGCGCACCGAGGGCCCGCACGTCGGCTTCGGCGGACCCGGGCCGCACTTCTGCCTCGGTGCCCACCTGGCCCGCCGCGAGATCACCGTGATGTTCCGCGAGCTGTTCACCCGCCTGCCCGCGATCCGCTCGGTCGGTGAGCCCGACCGCCTGCGATCCAGCTTCATCAACGGAATCAAGCACCTCGACTGCGACTTCTGAGGTCCTGCCGCACCCCGCCGGTGGTGATGGGCGAAACGAGACCGCCGGTGGGACGGCGGGCCCGGGCGACTCCAGCCCGGTCAGAACATGGAGTGCGCCCGCTGGGCCGTTCGAACCGGCGAGGTCACCGCCCCGGCACGCGGATCGACTTGAAGACCGTGTTGATGTCGGGGAGCAGTTCCTTCCTGCTGTCCGGCACCGACATGTAGACGATCGCCGGCAGGTCGGCGCCGGTGCTCACGGCCGCCACGACCATGGTCGTCTTCGAACCGCCCGAGGTGATCTCGTACGCGGAGAGCTGGCCGGGCAGGCCGTTCACGGACAGGGTCTGCTGGGCGGTCTTGCGGGCGGTGTTGTCCTCGGGGAAGAACCGCTTGCGACCGGTGGAGGCCACCGCGTTGATCACCGGGGCGAGGTTCTCCGGCGAGGTGTACTTGCTCTTCAAACGAGGCGAGAGCGGGCCCGACATCAGCTGCGCGAACTGGGTTTTGCCCGTGGAGTCCGTACCGGCGGGGAGGTACTGGCGGGTTGTGAAGCCGTAGGTGGTGGGCACGCTGGGGCGCTGGTCCTGCCGCCACGGGGCACCGAGCTGGGCCAGGGTGATCCCCGCCGGCTGGTCGGTGAGCGTACCGGCCACCGGCGAGGGATCGCCGGTGAATCGTGGCAGGCGACCGATGGCGGCGGGCTTGGTGGTCTTCTGGGGAGCCGCCGAGGGCTTGGGCTCGGCGATCTCCTCCTCGGCGGAGGCCAGCGGCCCGGCCAGGAACGCCCAGAGCACCGCGCCGACCAGCGCGATGATCACAGATCCGGCCAGCGCGAAGATCCAGACGGGCCGACCCCGCTCCTCGAACTCGTCCTCGTCCTCGATGGCCTGGTAGTTGTCGCCGAAGACCGTGTTCCACAGCTCCTGCTGGCGCTCGGGCGGAGGGGTCTTCGGACCGCTGATCTGGCCGGCGGTGACGAACGGCTTGTTCGGGTCGGAGGGGTCGCGGCTCAGGTGATGGCCGGGCTGCCCCGGATGCGCGGGCTGTCCCGGCTGGGGCTGTGGCGGTTGGGGAGCGGCTCCGGGGTGAACGGGAGCCCCCTGGGGCGAGGGGGCCTGGGAGGCCGCCGCCGCGTTCGCCGCGGCCATGGCCCACATGGCGGGGTTGTCCGGCACGCCGTAGCTGCGCCGCGCGTTTCCGGCGCCGTTTCCACCGCCCCCGTCCGGGGGGACGGTGCCCGCGGAGGCGTCGCCGAAGTGAGCGGCGGGGCCCTCGGCGGGAGGACCGGCCCAGGAGGAGGGGAACGTCGAGGTCTGTGCCTCGGCGAAACCCTGGTTTCCCATGGGGGGAGCGGGCGGCCAGGCGGTGCCGGACGCCGGAGGGGTGGGCGGCCAGCCGGCGTTCTCCGCCGGCGGAGTGGGCGGCCACACGCTGTTCTCCACCGGCTGAGCCGGAGGGCGGCCGGAGGCGTCGCGTGGCGGTGCGGCCTGCCACGCCTCACTCCCGCCGGGAGCCTGCTGCCCGCGCGCGTCCCCCTGCGGGCCTGACGGGTGCGTCCGGCCGTCGTTCTGCGGGGTGGACGCCTGTGCCCAGCCGTCGTGCGAGGGCGCGGTGGCCTGTGCCCAGCCGTTGCCGCCCGGGGAGGCCTGGCCCCGAGGGTCCGACTGGGGAGTGGGGATGGATTGTGGCCACCCGTTGCCGGGAGAGGACGGATTGTGGTCGTCGGCGCCGCCCTGCGGGCCGGACGTCTGTGACCAGCCGCCGCCCTGTGACGAGGTGGGCTGCGGCCACCCGTTGCCGGGGGAGGTCTGGTGCGGGTCGCCGCCGCCCTGCGGGCCGGACGCCTGTGCCCAGTTGTCGTTCCGCGGGCTGAAAGCCTGCCCCCAGCTGTCGTTCTGCGGGCTCGAGGCCTGTGCCCAGCCATCGCCGGGGGAGGTCTGTGCCCAGCTGTCGTTCTGCGGGGTCGACGCCTGTGCCCAGCCGTTGTTCTGCGGGTCGGAGGTCTGTGCCCAACCGTTGTTCTGCGGGTCGGAGGTCTGTGCCCAGCTGTCGTTCTGGGGAGCCAATGCCTGTGCCCAACCATCGTTCTGCGGGGCCGGCGCCTGCGCCCAGCCGTCGTTCTGGGGAGCCACGGCCTGTGCCCAGCCGTCGTTCTGCGGGGTCGACGCCTGCGCCCAGCCGTTGTTCTGCGGGTCGGAGGTCTGTGCCCAGCCGCCGCCCGGGGAGGTCTGGCCGGGCGAACCGGCCTGCGGGTCGGAGACGCGCTGCCCCCCGCCGGGCGAGGTCTGCCAGGAGCCGTTGCCGCTCTGCGGCTCCTCCTGCGGGCGGGGGAGCCGGGGGCCGGTGCCAAGAGGGTCGTTCGTCCACGAGGGTGACGGTTCGGCAGCCTCCGGCCATGCCGGAGGCAGGTGGGACTGGCTGGACTGCTCCGAGGCCATGCTTTCCTTACCTCCCGCGTGGGTGCCCGAATTAGGCGTATTGGGCATGATCTCACGTGAGACGGGGGGGCTCGCAGGGAAACTGGAGAACGCCCCTCTGAACTGGAGTCCGGTTGGGTCGGTCGGTGGGTCCTGCATGGGCAGGCCGACCTCCAACGGATCCGGGCCCCGCCCCGGCTCTACTGAATGTGCCACGGTGAAAAGAGTAAACGCGAAGGACGTACGAGGTCACAACAGGTGCATAGCCATCGGGTCTCGTTCGCTCCGGAGAGTGCGGAGATCCTCATTCTGCCGACCTGCTCGGACGGCTGTCTCCTGTTTGCCGTGATCGGGCCTGTTTCCCCAGGCCACGAATATGCCTTGCGGGCTGCGATAGTCTTGCTCTATGCGTGCCGCGAGCCTGCTTACCGGGCCGCATCGGCCTCCCCGCCCCTGAGCGCCCTGCCGATGCGGCCGCCCTCCGCGTGAGCGGGGGGTTTTTGCATTGGGCCAGGCGGGTCAGACCATCCACGCAGACATACCCGAGGGAAAATCGACGTGAGCGAGCGAGCCGACATGCAGAGCGACGAGCAGCACTATGACCCGCAGGCCCTGCAGGTCAAGTGGCAGCGCCGGTGGGAGGAACTGGACCCCTTCCGGGTCTCCGACGACCCCGCCGACCCGCGTGAGCGGCGCTACATGCTCGACATGTTCCCCTACCCCTCGGGCGACCTGCACATGGGACACGCAGAGGTTTTCGCCATCGGTGACGTCGTATCCCGCTACTGGGTGCAGCGCGGCTACAACGTGTTGCACCCCATCGGCTGGGACTCCTTCGGCCTGCCCGCGGAGAACGCCGCGATCAAGCGCGATGCCCACCCCGCCGAGTGGACCTACGCCAACATCGAGACCCAGGCCAACTCCTTCAAGCGCTACGCGATCTCCTTCGACTGGTCCAGCCGCCTGCACACCAGCGACGCCGAGTACTACAAATGGACCCAGTGGCTGTTCATCCGCTTCTTCGAGCGCGGCCTGGCCTACCGTAAGGGCGGCCTGGTCAACTGGTGCCCCAACGACCAGACCGTGCTGGCCAACGAGCAGGTCAAGGACGGCAGGTGTGAGCGCTGCGGTGCCGAGGTCGTCCGCCGTGAGTTGACCCAGTGGTACTTCAAGATCACTGACTACGCGGACCGGCTGCTGGACGACATGGCCCAGTTGGAGGGGGGCTGGCCCGAGCGCGTGCTGACCATGCAGCGCAACTGGATCGGCCGATCCGAGGGCGCCGACGTCAACTTCGTGATCGAGGGCCGTGACGAGCCGGTCACCGTCTACACCACCCGTCCCGACACCCTGTACGGCGCCACCTTCTTCGTGGTCGCCCCGGACGCGCCGCTGGCCGAGGAGATCGTCGCCGATGACCGGCGCGAGGCCTTCGAGGCCTACCGGGCCGACGTGTCCAAGCTGTCCGACATCGACCGGCTGTCCACCGAGAAGGAGAAGACCGGCGTCTTCCTGGGCCGGTACGCGATCAACCCGGTCAACGGGGAGCGCATGCCGGTCTGGGCGGCCGACTACGTGCTGTCCGACTACGGTCATGGCGCGATCATGGCCGTGCCCGCGCACGACCAGCGCGACCTGGACTTCGCCCGCGCCTTCGACCTGCCGGTACGGGTCGTCGTACACACCGGCCTGGCCGACCCCGGTGAGACCGGCATCGCCACCGCCGGTGACGGTGCGATGGTCAACTCCGGCCCGCTGGACGGCCTGACCAAGGCCGACGCGATCCGGAAGATCATCGAGGTGCTGAGCGAGCGGGGCACCGGCCGCTTCACGGTCAACTTCCGGCTGCGCGACTGGCTGCTGTCCCGCCAGCGCTTCTGGGGCTGCCCGATTCCGATCATCCACTGCGCCGACTGCGGCGAGGTCCCCGTCCCCGACGACCAGTTGCCCGTCACCCTGCCCGACCTGCGGGGTGAGGCCCTGGCACCCAAGGGGGTCTCCCCGCTGGCCTCGGCCGAAGACTGGGTCAACGTCTCCTGTCCCAAGTGCGGCGGCCCGGCCAGGCGCGACACCGACACGATGGACACCTTCGTCGACTCCTCGTGGTACTTCCTGCGCTATGTCAACCCCTCCTACGAGGACGGCCCGTTCGACGTCGAGGGCGTCCGCAGGTGGGGCCCGATCGACCAGTACGTCGGGGGTGTCGAGCACGCCGTGCTGCACCTGCTGTACGCCAGGTTCTTCACCAAGGTCCTGCACGACATGGGGATGGTCGACTTCGTCGAGCCCTTCACCCGCCTGCTGAATCAGGGGCAGGTCATCAACCAGGGCAAGGCGATGTCCAAGTCGCTGGGCAACGGCGTCGACCTGGGTGAGCAGATCGACGCCTACGGTGTCGACGCGGTCAGGCTGACCGTCGTCTTCGCCGGCCCGCCCGAGGACGACATCGACTGGGCCGACGTCTCGCCGGCCGCGTCCCAGAAGTTCCTGGCCCGGGCGTTCCGCGTGATGGCCGAGGCAGGGGCGGCCTCCGCTCCCGGCGTCGACTTCGCAGGTGGAGACCTGAACCTGCGCAAGGTCGTGCACCGCACGATCGACGAGGTCACCAGGCTGGTCGACTCCCACCGCTTCAACGTCGCGGTGGCCCGGATGATGGAGCTGACGAGCGCGGCCCGCAAGGCCATCGACTCCGGGCCCGGCGCCGCCGACCCCGCGGTCAGGGAGGCCGCGGAGACGCTGGCGGTCATGCTCTCCCTGGTCGCGCCGTACGCGGCCGAGGAGGGCTGGGAGCGGCTGGGACACAGCGGCTCGGTCGCGGTCGCGGGCTGGCCGGCGGTGGATCCGGCGCTGCTCGTCCAGGACTCCGTCACCTGCGTCGTCCAGGTCGCGGGCAAGGTGCGCGACCGGCTGGAGGTCTCTCCGGAGATCTCCGAGGCGGACCTGAAGGCGCTGGCGCTGGCGTCGGAGAAGGTCCAGGCGTTCCTGCCCGGTGGCGCGCCGCGTAAGGTCATCGTGCGCGCGCCCAAGCTGGTCAACATCGTCCCGTAGACGTTCGAGAGGGGCGCGCGTCCAGCGTGCGCCCCCGAACGTTCATGGGCCGGCCGACGTTCGGCTCATCCGGCTCGGGCACTGCCCGCCGCTCGTCGTACCGTCATCCGAAAACACGCCGGGGGGGGCGGCCCCCCGCCGGCGGGGGGGGGGGGGCCCGGGGGGGGGGGGGGGTGGAGCGGTTGGGGCCGGGGGGGGGGTGGGGGGCGGGGTG
>NZ_JBSFWD010000067.1:27468-42455 GCF_053592655.1 Streptosporangium sp. NPDC002607 | reverse complement strand
GCCATGTGTCGCGGCAGGGGCGGAAGGACCGGTGTCCGTGGTGGTCACGGTGCGGGAGGCGGCCGTCCGGTGCCGGGTGTGATCAGCGCGGAAGGATCACTTGACGGTCAGCAGCGGGATGGGCGTGTCGGCTTCGAAGCCCGCCTGCAGTTCCTTCACCGTGGCGACCTGGTCGGCCGGCGGGGCGTCGATCGTGACCTTCGAACCCCAGTCGGTGTAGCGGGTGTCGACGGTCCAGGTCGGCCCACTCGAGAACTGCGTGTACGAGGTCGCCAGTCTCGCGGGGAGCCGGTCGGCGTTCAGGAACAGCTTCCAGTTGATCGTGGTCTTGGCCTGTTCGCCGGAGAGCTTCCCACCATCGTGTGACGCGCGGAACCACGGCGAGACCTTCTGCAGCTCACCGAAAGTGATCTTCCCAGCGTAGGCGGTCGGCTTCTTGACCGTGGCGTGCGCGAGGAGGGTCTTGAGGGTCGCGGGCTCGGCGACGTTGATGAGCTGGCCCATCGAGCCGGTCACGCCGAGCGTGTCCCCCGGGTACCCGAGCCAGGGCTTGTCCTGCGGCAGAAACTGGCCAAAGGCCCCGCCTGAGAGGTACGCCTTTTTCTTGACCCGGACGACTCGTTCGGGCTCGGCCAGTCCGGCGAGCAGCTTGCTGAACTTCTTCTGCTCCTCGGTTTCCTCGGTGCCGCCTTCTCCGGTGCCGAATTCGAAGGCACCCTCATCGAAACGCAGCTGGGTGGTGTGGTCCGACGCGCTGATCCCGGAGGTGCTGAACTGCAATTCACCCTTGCGGTGGCCGGCAATCGTGTTCTTGGAGCTGCCCTGCGTCTTCAGGATGTCGACGTAGGTGACGCCATGGCCGTTTTTGAGCTGACCCTTCAGCGCGGTGATCGGATCGGCGGCCTGTGCGTGCGCGGCCGATGCCAGCGCCGGAGCGCCGAGTACGGCCGTTGCGGCGCACGCCAGTCCGGCGATGTATCGCTTCAAAGGAAAATCCTCCTGACTGACCCCTCCGCCCCGTCGGGGAGGGGATGACACACTCTCGCTGTGCAAGATCACGAAAGGGTAGCGCATTTGGAGGATTGCCTTGAATTAAACGTGCATATTTCGTGCAGAGACGCCTCCCCGGGCGTCGGAAGGCGGTGCGGATATTTGGTTTCCGGTCAATCATGGACCGTCGGATTTGTTTTTTCGCGATTCAGCCGATCGGCAGGACCGCCGGCTCGGGGAAGTCGGCGCCGACCCGGCCGGCGTCGGCGGTGTCCTCGGGAGGCGGCGGAACGAGGGTGACGGACGAGCCCCAGCCGGTGTAGCGGGTGTCCACCACCGTGGTCGTGTACTTGCCGGGACTGCCGCCGAGCGGCTGCCGCCAGGTGGTGCTCAGCCTGCGGACCAGGTTCGAGCGGTCCAGCCAGAGCCTGAAGCCGACCGGGATCCTGGCGCTCCTGCCCTTGGGCGGCCCGGCCAGCCTGTCGCGGAGCGAGGGGGAGGCCTTGTAGAGCGTGCGCAGCGTCACGGCGCCCTGCAGGAACGTGCCCGAGCGCAGCTTCCTGCGCACGGCGGTGTGGGACAGCAGGGTGCCCAGGGTGGCGGGCTCGAAGATGTCAACGATCTGCGGCAGGGCGGCGGTCTGCTTGATGTTCGCCGGGCCGATCAGCCCGAGCCAGGTCTTCCCCTCGGGCAGCCAGGTCTCGTAGCCGGGCCCGGAGAGGTACGCCTCGTTCGGGAAACAGATCACCCGGGTCGAGCCGAGCTGCCGGCCGAGCTGCCGCTCCAGCTCCTTCACGGCCCCTCTGCCCAGCTCGGTCCGTCCCACCGTGTCCGTGCCGTACACCCCGGTCTCGTCGAACTCCACCCGGCCCTTGCGCCAGATGGTGACCACCGCCTTGCCGCCCCGATAGACGCGCCCGACGTCGGAGATCCGCAGCCCCGTGTGCTCGCCGAACTGCTGCCTCAGCCTCGTCACCGGAGACGGCGGCGGTGCCACCCCCGCGACCCCGGCACCCGCCGTTCCCGCCGCCTCCGCCGCCGACATGGGCAGCACCGAACCGGCCAGTACGACCGCGAGCAGAGTGACCCACCGTCTCATCGGATTCCTCCCCAGGAGTCAAGATCCGCCAAGCTAGCCAACCCCCGGCCCGCGGGCTATGGCGCGCACCAACAACTCGCGTCCATGGATTGCGCGAGTTTGAGCCGTACGGCACGCGAAGGCTCCGCGAGACCGCGACGGCGGATTCGAGGGGCCGAGAATCGCGGTGGCGGGAAGGCTCCGGCGAGATGAGGCCGGTTACGCTGCGAGGAGAGCGCGGAGGAGGAGGTCTGGATGGACGCCGTGCCGAGGATTCGCGTCGTCATCGCCAAGCCGGGGCTGGACGGCCATGACAGGGGGGTGAAGATCGTGGCCAGGGCGCTGCGGGACGCCGGGATGGAGGTCGTCTACACGGGCCTGCACCAGACCCCGGAGCAGGTGGTGCGCACCGCGATCCAGGAGGACGCCGCGGCGATCGGGCTGTCCATCCTGTCCGGCGCGCACATGACGCTCTTCGCCAGGGTGCTGGAGCTGCTGAGGGAGAACGACGCGAGTGACATCGTGGTGTTCGGCGGCGGGATCATCCCCGAGGCCGACATGCCCGCGCTCCAGGAGATGGGCGTCGCGCGGATCTTCACCCCGGGCGCCACCACCCAGGAGATCGTCGACTGGGTACGGAGCGCGATCCCCTCGCCCGTCTGACGAGATCCGGCGAGTTCCGACGAGGTTCGGGGCGCCCGCGACCCCTCTCACCGGCAGGTCTTTCCGCGGACGGCCATGCCACACCGGTCTGGCGACAGGTGCCGGACGACGTCCGGTCATGGCGACGCGAACAACATTCGGGATGCGCGATCTGGGACCCGGTTACCTGGCCATGCCATGAGGCGGGCTACGCTTCATTGGCGCAAAACCGCCGCGCTCCCCCTTCGATCGTGGAGCCGGCCCACTCAGATCTATACACCAGTCTATACACCAGCCGGACAAGCAAGGACGGACCCTCGTGGACCTGTTCGAACATCAGGCGAAGGAGCTCTTCGCGGAGTACGGCATCCCGGTGCCGCGCGGTATCGTCGCGCACACCGTGGAGGAGGCACGGGCGGCAGCCGAGCAGCTGACCGGCCGTGTTGTCGTCAAGGCCCAGGTCAAGACCGGTGGCCGCGGCAAGGCCGGTGGCGTGAAGGTGGCTGACGACGCCGCCGACGCCGCAAGCAAGGCCACCGACATCCTCGGCATGGACATCAAGGGCCACACGGTCCACAAGGTCCTGGTCGAGGAGGCCAGCGCGATCGCGGAGGAGTACTACTTCTCCTTCCTGCTCGACCGCGCGAACCGCACGTTCCTCGCCATCTGCTCCGCCGCGGGCGGCATGGAGATCGAAGAGGTCGCGCACACCAACCCCGAGAAGGTGGCGCAGGTTCCGATCTCCCCCCTGGACGGCGTCGACCGGGCCAGGGCCCGCGAGATCGCCCAGGCCGGCGGCCTGCCGGAGGCGTCGCTCGACGGCGCCGCCGACCTCATCGAGAAGCTCTGGTGCGCCTTCGTCGACGAGGACGCCTCGCTCGTCGAGGTCAACCCGATGATCCTGTCCGCGGACGGTCAGGTCAAGGCCCTCGACGGCAAGGTCACCCTCGACGACAACGCGTCCTTCCGCCAGGCGGACCACGAGGCCCTTGAGGACAAGGCCGCCGAGGACCCGCTGGAGGCCGCGGCCAAGGCCAAGGACCTCAACTACGTCAAGCTCGACGGCTCCGTCGGCATCATCGGCAACGGTGCGGGTCTGGTCATGTCGACCCTGGACGTCGTCGCCTACGCCGGCGAGGCCTTCCCCGGCCAGCCCAAGCCCGCCAACTTCCTCGACATCGGCGGCGGCGCCTCGGCCGAGGTGATGGCGGCCGGCCTGGAGATCATCATCTCCGACCCCGCGGTGAAGTCGATCTTCGTCAACGTCTTCGGCGGCATCACCGCCTGTGACGCGGTCGCCAACGGCATCGTCTCGGCCTTCCAGCTGCTGGAGTCCCGCGGCGAGGCCGTGAGCCGCCCGCTGGTCGTCCGGCTGGACGGCAACAACGCCGAACTCGGGCGGCAGATTCTCTCCGACGCCAAGCTTTCCGGCGTCGAACTGGTGGACACCATGGACGATGCGGCCAAGCGCGCCGCCGAGCTCGCCGCGGTAGGTGCGTAATGGCCATCTGGCTGACCGAGAACAGCAAGATCATCGTCCAGGGCATGACCGGCGGTGAGGGCACCAAGCACACCCGCCGCATGCTCGCCTCCGGTGCCCGCGTCGTCGGCGGTGTCAACGCCCGCAAGGCCGGCACCGTCCACGAGGGCCTGCCCGTCTTCGGCACCGTCGCCGAGGCCATGAAGGAGACCGGCGCCGACGTGTCGGTCGTCTTCGTGCCCCCGGCGTTCACCAAGGACGCCGTCAAGGAGGCCATCGACGCCGAGATCCCGCTCTGCGTGGTCATCACCGAGGGTGTCCCGATCCACGACACCACCGAGTTCTGGGCCTACGCGATCGCCAAGGGCGGCAAGACCCGCATCATCGGGCCGAACTGCCCCGGCATCGCCTCGCCCGGCGCCTCCAACGCGGGCATCATCCCGGCCGACATCACCAGCGCCGGCCGCATCGGCCTGGTCTCGAAGTCGGGCACGCTGACCTACCAGCTCATGTACGAGCTGCGTGACATCGGCTTCTCCACCGCGGTGGGCATCGGTGGCGACCCGGTCATCGGCACCACCCACATCGACGCGCTGCAGGCCTTCCAGGACGACCCGGGCACCGACGCGATCGTGATGATCGGCGAGATCGGCGGCGACGCCGAGGAGCGCGCGGCCGCCTACATCGAGCAGCACGTCACCAAGCCGGTCGTCGCCTACGTGGCGGGCTTCACCGCCCCCGAGGGCAAGACCATGGGCCACGCGGGCGCGATCGTGTCCGGTTCGGCCGGCACCGCCCAGGCCAAGAAGGACGCTCTGGAGAAGGTCGGCGTCCGCGTCGGCAAGACCCCGAGCGAGACCGCCCGCCTGATGCGCGAGGTCATCGAGTCCCTCTGACGGGGGTCCGGGACGCGAGTCCCGGGTGAGCGAACGCGGCACGGTCCCGCGCGAGCCGGCGGCGCCCCCGCCGCCGGCACCGCGCGCGGGTTCCGCCGCACCGAGTACGACCGAGGGCGCCCGGCATCCCGCCGGGCGCCCTTCGCCGTCCCGGATGTCACCGATGTCCGGTCGGCTGTCCCGTATCGGTGACATCCGGGACGGCACGGGCGGGATGGCACGGGGAAGACCGCGCGCGGCGCGCGGGGTGTCCCGGACCGGCTTCGCCGGAATACCACAGGCCGCTTCTGTCACGCCGTCCGCGACACGCGGGGCGCGGAAGTCTCTTCCGCACCGAAGATCCTGAGACCATCGACTACTGTGACGGCCCTCTTCGATCAGCTCCGGACGGCTCCCCGTAACGTCCTCAGCCGTATCCCCCTGCCCGGCCTCACGGGTGACGACGACGACGTCCGCCGGCCGCTTCCCGTCTCCGGGATGCTCGCGGCCGCCTGGACGCTCGGCGTGGGCCTGGCGGTGCTCACCACGCTCACCCTGGTCGGCTGGATCGCCGCACCGCGCGGCGCGCTCGGTTCCGGTCTGCCCGCGGTGTTCCGTACCGCCTCGCAGCTCTGGCTGGCCGCGCACCACGCGGGCTTCGCGATCCCCGGCGGCTCGGTGGGCCTGCTCCCGCTCGGACTGACGGTCCTGCCCGCCTTCCTGCTGTACCGCGCCGGGATGTGGATGGCCAGGGACGCGGACCTGCGGCTCCGGCTGCCCGCCCGGCTGCCCAAGAACACTCCCAAGGAGGTGTCCAACGCCCGCCGCAGGGCACAGCTGATCCTGATCGCCCAGGCGGGCATCTCACTGGCGGCGCCGTACGCGCTGCTGGCCGGGATCATCGCGCTGGTCGCCAGGAACGAGATCACCCAGCCCTTCCTCGGTGAAGTGCTGGTCAGCCATCTGGTGCTGGCCTTCATCGCGGGCTCCGTGGCCGTCGCCAGGACGATCGGGCCCTGGCGATCGATGCTGCGCCTGCTGCCCGAGCGGCTGCGCTCGGTGGTGGTCGGCACGTCCGCCGCACTGATGATCATGCTCGTGGCGGGCGCCGTCATGGTGCTCGGGGCCGTCGCGGTCAACTTCGGGCAGGTCGGGGAGCTGTCCGGGATCCTTTCCCCGGGGTTCGTCGGCGGGCTGCTGCTCCTGCTGATCCAGGGGCTCTACCTGCTCAACGCCGTCATCTGGGGCATGGCCTACATCGCGGGACCCGGTTTCGCGGTCGGCACCGGCACGCTGGTCGCGCCGACGGGCGTGCAACTGGGCACGGTGCCGAGCCTGCCGATCCTGGGCGCGCTGCCGGAGGCGGGCCCGACCCCCGCCTGGGTGATGGTCGTGATCGCGGTGCCTTTCCTGGCCGGCGCGGTGGCGGGCGTCCTGGTCGTCCGGATCTCGCCCTCCCCCTCGTACGAGGGAGCACCGCTGTGGGGGTTCGCCTGCGGGCTGGCGACCGGGGCGGTGGCGGGTCTGCTGGCGGCGCTCTCCGGTGGCCCGCTCGGTGGCGCCAGGCTGTCCGCGGTGGGACCGGCGGGGTGGGAGGTGATGCTCTCGGTGACGCTGGAGGTGGGTGTCGCGGCGGGGATCGCCGCCGGGCTGGCCAACTGGTGGCTGATCTTCCGGGGGCACAACGCGGCGGTCACCAAGGCGGCGGCCAGGGTCGGCACGGCCACCGCGCCGGTCCGCAAGGCCGGAGTCAAGATCGCCAAGGCCGCCGGCTCGGTGGCCAGCAAGGTCGGCTTCGCCGAGTCGGAGGAGCTCCGCAAGCTCCCCGGTCACTGGCTGGACGCCACGGAGTGCGACACCCAGCCGATCCCGGTCATCAGGGACGACTGGGAGGACGAGCACGCCTCGGCCGCCGCGGAGAGCTCGCCGAAGGCCCACCGCCCCGAGCCGCCGCGCCCGCCCCGGCGCGACATCGTCGACGAGACCGACGACAAGGGCGGCCATGTGATCTACGTCGACCCCTACGCCTGGGACCGCGACTGAGCGCTGTCGCGGATCACCTGCCCGGCCGTCTCGTCCCAGGCGTGTCGATCAGGCGACCCGCTCAGGGAGGGAAGGGGAACTGCAGCTGGCCGGGCTGGACGAAGGGCATCTTCTTCTCCATGGCCCGCTCAAGCCGCTCCACGCAATCGTTCTGCGCCGAGATGGTGCCCGCTCCCTTACCGCACTCGGTATAGGCGGCCAGCTCGTCGCTGAAGTAGAACTGCATCGCGGTCACCCCGGCCGACACCAGCAGCGCCCCGGCGGAGAGCACGATGCCCGCCACGGCGGTGCCGATGGGTTTAGGGACGGAACGCAGCGCGGGGATCGCACGGATTGAGGTGACAAGGGCGAAAATCGCCATGACGAGTCCCGCGAGGGGGAGCACCAACGTCATCACCACCGCGGTGACCGCGAGCCATAGGGCCCTTCGACCGGCGCTCTCGGTGGACCGTACCTGGACCGGCAGTGTCACCTGACCTCCTTGCATCGTTCGTGCGGACAGGCCGATACCCTTGCAGCGGCGTGAGTCCCCGTCCGAATGGAGTGCGTCGGTGTCATCCCAGGCCGTTCGGCTTGTGGTCCTCGTGTCCGGTTCTGGAACCAACCTACAGGCCCTTCTGGACGCTGTGGCAGACGAGACCTACGGCGCCAGAGTGGTGGCCGTGGGTGCCGATCGCGGCGGTGTCGAGGGGCTGGCACGCGCGCAGCGCGCGGGGGTGCCGACCTTCGTGGAGAGGATGGCCGACCACCCCACCCGCGAGGACTGGGATCGGGCGCTCGCCGCCCGTATCGCGGCGTACCGGCCGGACCTCGTGGTCTGCGCGGGGTTCATGAAGATTCTCGGCAAGCCGACGCTGGAGGCCTTCCCGGTCCTCAACACCCATCCCGCGCTGCTGCCCTCCTTCCCGGGCGCGCACGGTGTGCGCGACGCGCTCTCGTACGGCGTGCGCGTCACCGGCTGCACCGTGATGCTCGCCGACGCGGGTGTCGACACCGGGCCGATCATCGCCCAGGAGGCCGTGCCCGTGCTGGACGACGACGACGAGGCGGCACTGCACGAGCGCATCAAGTCCGTCGAGCGTCATCTGCTCGTCGACACCGTCGGCCGGATGGCCCGCGAGGGCTGGACCGTCATCGGCAGGACTGTTCGATTCGGACGACCCGGTGGATGAGCCGGGCGCCCCGGAGAAACCGGAACCAACCAGGAGGAGCACGAAGTGACCCGCATCGCCATCCGGCGCGCGTTGATCGCGGTGTATGACAAGAGCGGGCTGGAGGAGTTGGCCCGTGGGCTCGACGCCGCGGGTGTGGAGATCGTCTCCACCGGGGGCACCGCCGCGAAGATCACCTCTTTCGGCGTCCCCGTCACTCCCGTCGAGTCGCTGACCGGCTTCCCCGAGTGCCTCGACGGCCGGGTCAAGACGCTGCACCCGCGCGTGCACGCCGGCCTGCTGGCCGACGGCGGCAACCCCTCCCACGTCAAGCAGCTCGAAGAGCTGGAGATCGAGCCGTTCGAGCTGGTGGTGGTCAACCTCTACCCGTTCCAGGAGACCGTGGCCTCCGGCGCCTCCGGCGCCGAGTGCGTGGAGCAGATCGACATCGGCGGTCCCGCGATGATCCGGGCCGGGGCCAAGAACCACGGCACCGCCGCGGTCGTGGTCGACCCGGCCTCCTACGGTGACGTGCTCGCCGCGGTCGCCGCGGGCGGCTTCACCCTCACCGAGCGCCGCCGTCTGGCCGCCGCCGCGTACGCGCACACCGCCTCCTACGACACCGCGGTGGCCACCTGGTTCGCGGACGTCTACGCGGCCGAGGAGGGCGTGTGGCCGGGCTACCTGGGCGCGGCCTGGGAGCTCAAGTCGCCGCTGCGCTACGGCGAGAACCCGCACCAGGGCGCGGCCCTGTACTCCAGCGGGAAAGCCGGCCTGGCGGACGCCGAGCAGCTGCACGGCAAGGAGATGTCCTACAACAACTACCTGGACGCCGACGCCGCCTGGCGGGCGGCGTGGGACTTCGACGGGCCCGCCGTGGCGATCATCAAGCACCAGAACCCGTGCGGCATCGCGGTCGGCGCCGACGTCGCCGAGGCGCACCGCAAGGCACACGCCTGCGACCCCGTCTCCGCGTACGGCGGCGTGATCGCGGTCAACGCGGAGGTGACCGAGGAACTGGCCCGCCAGATCGCCGAGGTGTTCACCGAGGTCGTGGTGGCTCCCTCCTACACGGCCGAGGCGCTGGCGCAGCTCACCGGTAAGAAGAACATCCGGCTGCTGGCCTGCCCGCGGGGGCCGTCCAACCCGCTGGAGTTCCGCCGGATCGACGGCGGCCTGCTGGTGCAGAACGCCGACCGGGTCGACGCCCCGGGCGACGACCCGTCCACCTGGGAACTGAAGGCGGGGCCCGCCGCCTCCGCCGAGGTCCTCGCGGATCTGGCCTTCGCCTGGAGGGCGTGCCGCTCGGTGAAGTCCAACGCGATCCTGCTGGCCGCGGACGGCGCGAGCGTGGGCGTCGGCATGGGCCAGGTCAACCGGGTCGACTCGGCACGGCTCGCGGTCTCCAGGGCGGGCGAGCGCGTTCAGGGGGCCGCGGCGGCCTCCGACGCGTTCTTCCCCTTCGCCGACGGCCTACAGATCCTCATCGACGCGGGAGTGAAGGCGGTCGTGGAGCCGGGTGGCTCGATCAGGGACGAGGAGGTCATCGCCGCGGCCGAGGCGGCGGGAGTGACCCTCTACTTCACCGGCACCCGTCACTTCTTTCACTGATCTCCTCTCCCGGGTGCGGCTGCCGCACAGGTGTGGCAGCCGTACCCGGGAGATAGGAGAGTGGCGAATTAGACAGGATTACTTGGGTGAAAAAGGTTTGACCTGCGATTAGTCTGAAGCGTCCCTTTCGTTCCTGTCGCGGAGACCCCTCATGCCACTGCTCGACCACGCCCTGTACTCCTTTGTGATCATGCAGGATTTCTGGGGTAGCCCATGGATGATGATCATCATCGCGCTCGGTGCGGCCTACCTCGGCGGGCGGGTCGTGGAGTGGATCCCCTTCACCCGCAGGATCATCGAGCGGAGGGAAGCGGAGCGCGATCCGTCCTCGTGAGAGGGTTGGCGGTATGAGTGCGCGGATTCTCGACGGCAAGGCCACAGCGGCAAAGATCAAGGCAGACCTCACGACGCGGGTGACCGCGCTGAAGGAGCAGGGCATCGTCCCCGGGCTCGGCACGGTTCTGGTGGGAGAGGACCCGGGCAGCCAGATCTACGTGGCGGGCAAGCACCGCGACTGCGCGGAGGTCGGCATCTCCTCCCTCCGCAGGGACCTGCCGGAGAACGCCACCCAGGCCGAGGTCGAGGCGGTCGTCGACGAGCTCAACGCCTCCGAGGAGTGCACCGGCTACATCGTCCAGCTCCCGCTGCCCCGTCACCTCGACACGCAGGCGCTGATCGAGCGGATGGACCCGGCGAAGGACGCCGACGGCCTCCACCCGGCCAACCTGGGCCGTCTGGTCCACATGGTCGACGCGCCGCTGCCCTGCACGCCGTACGGCATCGTCGTGCTCCTGCAGGAGTACGGGGTGCCGCTCAAGGGGGCGGAGGTCGTCGTGGTCGGCCGCGGTATCACCGTGGGCCGCTCGCTCGGCCTGCTGCTGACCCGCCGCTCGGAGAACGCCACGGTCACCCTCTGCCACACCGGCACCCAGGACCTCGCGGCCCACACCAGGCGCGCCGACATCGTCGTCGCCGCGGCCGGGGTGCCGCATCTGATCACCGCGGACATGGTGAAGCCGGGCGCCGCCGTGCTGGACGTCGGCGTCTCCCGGGTCGACGGGAAGATCGCCGGTGACATCGCCCCCGGCGTCGAGGAGGTCGCGGGCTTCCTCACCCCCAACCCCGGCGGTGTGGGCCCGATGACCCGGGCCATGCTGCTCACCAACGTGGTCGAGGCCGCGGAGAGGCACGCCCGCGAGCGGGGCTGACCCCGCGGGCAGGCAGGATCCCGCGTACGGGCCGGTCTCATCGGGCCGGTCTCATCGGGCCGGTCTCATCGGGCCGGTCTCATCGGGCCGGTCTCATCGGGCCGGTCTCACGAGGCCGGCTTCGCGGGACAGACCTCATCGAAGAAGTCCCACCGGACAGGCCTCGCCGAGCAGGCCGATATCCCCGGGTGACCGGTCCCAGGACGGGACCGGTCACCCGGGTGCTGCCGGTCTCTCGGGTGGCCCGGCTACGACGCCCTGCGGTTCGCGGCGGTGGCCGCCGGCTGGGACTCCGGGGTACCGGTGGCGCGCTGCGAGGGCACCACGGGGGTGGGCCTCACCAGCCCCAGGGCGACGACCTCGTTCGCCAGCCTGGTGCGCCGGTTGGTCCCCTCGGGGATCCGGAACTTCTGGTAGAGACGCAGGAGGTGCTGCTTGACAGCCGCCTCCGTCACCACCAGGTCGTCGGCGATCTCCCTGGCCGTGGCCGGTGCGACGAACGCCTCGTCCGACAACGCCGGACGGCAGAGCGACGTCAGGACGTCCACCTCCCGCCTGGTCAGCTCCGGTGCCGCGGCGCGGCGGAGCTCGACCTCCGGGGCGAAGTCCTCGCGAGGCACCCCGCCGATCCTGCCTCGTGCCGCGCCGAAGGACACCACGTCACCGTCGTCAAGCACCCTCCGGGCGATCGGTCGGCCGTTGACCCGAGTGCCGTTGCGGGACAGGCCCAGATCAACGACATACAGGTAGGGTCCACGCCGGACGAATTCCGCGTGTAGCCGGGACACACTCGGATCGGTCAGCCGGATGTCCACTCCACGGCCACGTCCGATCGTCGTGATCTCGGGGCGCAACGGGACCACTTCACCGGTGTCCTCGATGCGTATGAACGGCCCCTCCACGGCAGTTCCTCCCCAGGTAGCCCGCCGTAACTATTCCTACAGCTCCGGCTTACCCAAACGAGGTGATGGGGAATCGCCTTTGCCAGAAGGAGAATCATTCCTGAAATTGGCCTGGACCTCTCGGGAGGGTTTCCGCTGCTCACAGGTAGACTTCGGGCACAGATAAGCGGAGGAAACACTCATGGCGGACAAGCCCACCAAAGGTCTCGCCGATGTCGTAGCCGCGTCCACAGCGCTCAGCGACATCGACGGTCAGGCCGGTCGCCTCTTCTATCGTGGCTACGACATCCACGATCTGGCCGGCCGCACCACCTTCGAAGAGACCGCGCACCTGCTGCAGTACGGCACGCTCCCCACCCGGGAACAGCTCTCGGCGTACGAAGAGGAACTGGTTCGAGGGCGTACGCTCGGCACGCTCGTCGAGGCCAACATCTCGGAGATCGCGGAGAGACAGGCCCCGATGGAGGCGCTGCGCACGCTGGTCTCGCTGGCCGGAGGTGATGATCCGGACAAGGAGTCCAACGCCCCCGAGGCGAACCTGCGCAAGGCCGCCAGGTTGACCGCGCAGCAGCCGATCCTCGTCGCCCGCTACCACGCGGCCAGGACCGGTGCCGTCGTCCGTGACCCGGACCCCTCCCTGAGCGTGGCGGCGAACTTCCTCCTCCAGATCACCGGCCGTACCCCCGGTGAGCGTGAGGTCGAGATCTTCGACACCTGCCTGGTCCTGCACGCCGACCACACGATGAACGCCTCCACGTTCGCCGCCCGGGTCTGCGCCGCGACCCTGTCCGACATGCACTCGGCCATCGTGGCGGCCATCGGCACCCTCAAGGGCCCCCTGCACGGCGGCGCCAACGAGCAGGTCATGCGCACCCTGGAGTCGCTCGACGCGGGCGCCGTCGCCCAGTCGGTACGCGAAAGGCTCGCCGCGGGCGAGAAGATCATGGGCTTCGGGCACCGGGTCTACAAGACCGAGGACCCGCGCGCCACGCACCTGCGCCAGATGTCGCGGGAGCTCGGCGAGGCATCCGGTGACGACACGTACTACCGGATGTCGAAGGAGATGGAGGAGGTCGTCTTCGAGACCAAGGGCCTCTATCCGAACGTCGACTTCTACGCGGCGACGGTCTACCACTACCTCGGCATCCCGACGGACCTGTTCACCCCGGTCTTCTCGGTCAGCCGCATGTCAGGATGGACCGCACACGTCATCGAGCAGCATGCCGACAACCGGCTGATCCGCCCGGACAGCGAGTACATCGGCGAGCGGGACCAGAAGTGGAAGCCGATCGCCGAGCGATGAGTCGGAATCAGAGGCGAGAGCGGAGGGTGGGTCGATGAACGCGCGAGCGGCGAACGCGAGCGAGGAACGTTGGGGACCGTATCCGCTGGTGGTGGCCGGTGCGGTCGCCGCGATGGTCTTCGCGGTGCTGCTGGACATGCCCGAGTGGGGCGGTTTCGCCCTCGGTGCCGTCATGACGCTGGGGGCACTGGCCCGGCTGGCCGGAGGCGGGCGGCTCGCCGTGCGCCGCAAGACCACGGACGCCATCACCCTCGCCGTTCTCGGAATCGCCCTGATGGCGGGCGGGCTGATCCTCGAATTCCCGGCTCTCATGCCGATGCGATAGGTCGGACGAGTGGGTACGCCGCAAGGCGGTTGGCCCGGTCCGATAGCCTCAACGGCCAGTGAGCCTCAAAAAGGACTGTCTGGCCAATTTAGTTCAGAAGGGGAACCACACGCATGCCCAAGATCAAGGTAGAGGGCCCCGTCGTCGAGCTTGACGGCGACGAGATGACCCGGATCATCTGGCAGTTCATCAAGGACCAGCTGATCCTTCCCTACCTCGACGTCGACCTGAAGTACTACGACCTCGGGATCGAGCACCGCGACGCCACCGACGACCAGGTGACGATCGACGCCGCCAACGCGATCAAGCAGTACGGAGTCGGCGTCAAGTGCGCCACGATCACTCCTGACGAGGCTCGGGTCGAGGAGTTCGGCCTCAAGAAGATGTGGAAGTCCCCGAACGGGACCATCCGTAACATTCTCGGCGGTGTCATCTTCCGCGAGCCGATCATCATGTCCAACGTGCCGAGGCTCGTCCCCGGCTGGACCAAGCCGATCATCATCGGCCGTCACGCGTTCGGCGACCAGTACCGCGCCACCGACCTGAGGATCCCCGGCGAGGGCACCCTGACCCTCACCTACACGCCCAAGGACGGCTCGGAGCCGATCAAGCTCGACGTCTACGACTTCCCCGGCCCCGGCATCGCGATGGCGATGTACAACCTGGACGACTCGATCCGCGACTTCGCCCGCGCCTCCATGCGGTACGGCCTGTCGCGCGGCTACCCGGTCTACCTCTCCACCAAGAACACGATCCTGAAGGCCTACGACGGCCGCTTCAAGGACATCTTCGCCGAGGTCTTCGAGACCGAGTTCAAGGCCGACTTCGAAGCCGCCGGAATCACCTACGAGCACCGCCTGATCGACGACATGGTCGCCGCGGCGCTCAAGTGGGAGGGCGGATACGTCTGGGCCGCCAAGAACTACGACGGCGACGTCCAGTCCGACACCGTCGCCCAGGGCTTCGGCTCCCTCGGCCTGATGACCTCGGTCCTGCTCACCCCCGACGGCCGGACCGTCGAGGCCGAGGCCGCCCACGGCACGGTGACCCGTCACTACCGTGAGCACCAGAAGGGCAACCCCACCTCCACGAACCCGATCGCCTCGATCTTCGCGTGGACCCGGGGCCTCCAGCACCGCGGCAAGCTCGACAACACCCCCGCGGTGATCGACTTCGCGGACAAGCTGGAGCAGGTCTGCGTCGAGACCGTCGAAGGCGGTCAGATGACCAAGGACCTCGCCCTGCTGGTCGGCGGCGACGCCAAGTGGCTGACCACCCAGGACTTCCTGGCGGCGCTGGACGAGAACCTGAAGAAGAAGATGGTCTGACCGCGTCAGGTCAACCCCCGACCGAGAGGAAAGGGCCGCCCCTACGGCGGC
>NZ_JBSFWD010000067.1:0-27370 GCF_053592655.1 Streptosporangium sp. NPDC002607 | reverse complement strand
GCCCTTTTCCGTGTTTTCCCGCTGGTCGTACGGGGTCGTGGGGCCGCCGTGTCTCCGGGGCGGCCCTTTTCCGTGTTTTCCCGCTGGTCGTACGGGGTCGTGGGGCCGCCGTGTCTCCGGGGCGGCCCTTTTCCGTGTTTTCCCGCTGGTCGTACGGGATCACGGGGTCACCGCGGCCCCCAGCACGATCGGGGCGTCGGCGGGGAGGCCGGGCAGGGGGCGTGCCCGTCCGGTGACGGCGTCCACCCGGAAGAGGCCGAGGGGTTCGCCGCCGTCCCTGGCGCTCATCCTGACGACCACCTCGCGGGTGTCCAGCCAGCTCACCACCTCGGCGGTGGCGGGCCGCTCCGTCTCGGGGAGCGGGAGCCGCCTGAAGACCCGCCGCGACTCGGCGTCGATGACATGGAGACTGTGGGGGTCCTCGCCCTTCCCCGCGACGATCGCGGCGGAGTACCTACCGCTGGGAGAGTCGGCCCAGGTGCCGTACCTCTTGCCAAGCCAGGCGGCGACCTTCTCGGTCGGCGGCAGCTGCTCCGCGGGTACGGACGTCAGGTCGCCGGTCGTGAAGTCGGTTCGCAGCCGCCGCTCGCCGAGCGTGACCGTGAAGTGGCGGCCGTTGGAGGAGACGCTCACCAGCGTGCCGTTCTCGGTGTCGGCGGAGGCGAGAACCGGCGACAGGTAGCGCTTCACCCCGCTGCCGAGGTCGTGGGCGACATAGCGGCGCTCCGCCGCGCTGAGGTAGGCGATGCGGCGCCCGTCATGGCTGATGGCGGGAACCAGCCGAGGATGCTCCCCGCCGTCGCCGCGCGCGAGGCGCTGAGCGGCGTCGGGAACGCTCAGCGTCGACTCGCAGGGATCTGTGCCCTCGCACGGGGGAAGGCCGGGAGCGGAGTTCTCAGAGCCGCCGGAGACCAGTTTCAGGGTCCAGCCCGCGCAGGTCACGTCGCCGGCCCGTGCCGGGGACGTGCCGTCCGCCTGGACGCCCTGGCCGGGACAGCGGCCGGGGATCGCGTAGCGGATCACCGAGGAGGTCCGCGGCGCCTGCCACGGTGCCGGGGTGGCGCTCGGCGCGGGGCTGGAGACCGCCCGTACCGGCTCCTGGACCTGTGCGGCGTGCGGCCGGTTCCGCTCGCCCAGCGCCGAGTTCCACACCTCCGCGCGCTGGAGCATGACGAAGGCGGCGATCAGGCCGACCGGTACCAGCGCCGCCGCCACGGCGAGGAGGGCTCCCCGGTTGCGACGCCGCCTGAGCGTGCGCATGGACCGGGCGCTGAGGTCGGGAACCGACGCCTCGCCCGCCGCCGTGGCCATCCTGTTGACGAGGCGGGTCTCGTTCCCCTTGGTGAGGGTGTCGACCGCCTCGGTGATCTCCGCCTCCACCGTCTTCTCCGGCAGGCCGAGGACGGAGGCCATCTCGGCGCGGCTCCTGCCGTCGTGCAGGCAGGCGACGACGAGGAGGCGCTGCCGGGGAGGCAGCCGCACCAGAGCCGTCGGCCCGGCGGCGCTCGGCCGCGCCAGGAAGCGGCGGTAGAGCGCGATCTGGGCGTGCGTGGTGGGGTTCTCCCACACCGGTGGCGGCCAGGAGAGGGCGACCGTGTGGAAGGAGCGCAGGGCGAGGCGGATGGCCTGCTCGTGGCTGCCGGTGAGAAGGAGGGCGGTGCCGACGAGGGAACGCTGATCGCGCTGTACGAACTCGCGATAACCGATATATCGGCGCATGGAAGTTTTTGCTCCGGCTTGCCTGAGGGACGTACAACGGTAGCGATCTAAGCGGCTGGAGCGCCAGATTGGGGTGAATGTCGGAGATTGGGGAGTGAACGTGTCTGGCATCTCACCATGACGGGGGCTGTGGACATGGCCACGTTGTAGGAAAACTGAGGTCACGTCGGGATAACAAAGGGAGGGTATGAGCCATGGCGCCGTAAAGTTTGCCACGTTGGAGATTACGAGACCGTGGGGGCGATGATGTCGGAGATCGCGCCACTGGAAGCGGGAGAGCCGCGCCAGCTTGGGCCGTTCCGCGTCGTCGGGAAGATCGGCGAGGGCGGGCAGGGCATCGTCTACCTCGGGATCAACGCCGCTGGGGAGCGGGCGGCGATCAAGCTGCTGCACGTGAAGTTCTCCGGCGACGCCACCGCCAGGTCCAGGTTCGCCAGGGAGGCGCGGGCGGCCCAGCGGGTCGCGTCCTTCTGTACGGCGGCCGTCCTGGACGCCGACCTCAAGGGCGACACCCCCTACATCGCGAGTGAGTACATCGAGGGCAGGTCGCTGAGCGAGGTCGTGGAGACCGACGGCCCCCTGCGGGGCGCCGCGCTGCAGCGGCTGGCGATCGGCACGGCCACCGCGCTCACCGCGATCCACCACGCCTCGATCGTGCACCGCGATTTCAAACCGGACAACGTGCTCATCGCCGCCGACGGCCCGAGGGTCGTCGACTTCGGCATCGCCCGCATCCTCGACTCCACCGGCACGATCACCAGCCGGGCCATCGGCACCCCCGCCTACATGGCGCCCGAGCAGATCTCCGGCTCCGAGGTCGGGCCGCACACCGACGTCTTCGCCTGGGGAGCGACCATCGCGTTCGCCGCGACCGGCGAGACGATCTTCGAAGGGAGGTCGATCGCCGTGGTGCTCAATCGCATCCTCAACCACGAGGTCGACCTCGGCTCGCTGCCGCAGCCGCTGCGCGGCGTGGTCACCTCGGCGCTGGCCAAGTCACCCGCCGACCGGCCCTCGGCGGACCAGATCCTGCTCAGGATGCTCGGCCACCCCGAGACGGTGAACGCCTCGCCCGCGATCCTCACCCAGGGGGCCAAGGTCGCCGCCCCCGACGAGCTCCGCTCCCGCACCCGGAACCGCGACGAGTCCCAGGCTCGTGATCAGGGCCACGACCGGCCTCGGCCCCGTGCCCAAGGTCCGGGCCCCGACGACGACGCGACCAGTCTGATGCGCACCCCGACTCACCGGACGAACGCCCCGGGTGAGCCGGTCCCGCCGTCCACCGGGTTCCGGATGGGAAACCCCGCCCAGGACCCGCCTCTCCGCCCTGGTCAGGAGGGTACCGGTACCGAGGGACAGGAGGACCGGACCAGGCGGCCGGGTCAGGGCGAACGCCGTGAGACCTCCGGCCGGGGCGACCTCCCGTCCGCGCACGGTCCCGCGGAGAGCCCGTCCCACCCCGACCACCGCTCTCCGGAGCACCGCCCGTCGAGCTACCGGGAGTACCCCTCGTCCCCCGGGTATGGCGAGTACCCGTCCTCTCCCGGCTACCGGGAGTACCCCTCGTCTCCCGGATACGGCGACAGCGTGGCCTCCCCGGAACAGGCGGGGGAGGTGCCGCCGCCCAGCTGGCAGGTGTCCGCGACCCTTGTCGGCGGGCCGGCGGCGCCACCGGCCCGCCGGCAGGGGAGGCGCTGGATCGCCATCGGGGTCGCCGTGCTGCTGATCGCGGGGGCGGCGTTCGCCGCGGTCCGCTGGTGGCCGAGGACCGTCTCCCAGGGCGAGCCGGAGCCGGCCGAGACCGCCCGCCCCTCGTACACCTCGGTGGTCGACAAGGCCGCCAAGACGGGCAGGCTCACCATCGGCGTGCGCGACTTCCTGCCCGGCATCGCACTGAACAACGGCGGGAAGTGGGGCGGCTTCGAGATCGACTTGGCCCTTGAGATCGCCAAGGCGCTGGGGGTGCCGGAGAGCGGCGTCACCTTCAGGTCCACCGCCCGCGCGGAGCGGCCGAAGCTGCTGGCGGACGGTGACATCGACCTGGTGCTGGCGACCTACTCGATCAACGACACCGACGACGTCACCTTCGCGGGGCCCTACTACCTCGCCCACGTCGACGCCCTCGTCAAGGACGGCTCACCGATCGTGACCGTGAAAGGCCTGGAGGGCAGCCGGATGTGCGAGCCGGCCGCCAGCGTCTCCGTGGCCGTGATCCAGGACGTGGTCGAGCGGCTCACCCTGGTGCCCGCCAAGACCTACTCCGAGTGCGTCGACAAGCTGCGGGCCGGTGAGGTCGACGCGATCCCCGGCGACGACCTGCTGCTGGCCGGCTTCGGCAACCGGGAGAGCATCCGCTACAAGCTGCTCGGCCTCAAGCTCACCGACGAGCGCTACGCGGTGGCGCTCAAGAAGGGCGACAGGCGCACCTGCGAGGCCGTCAGGGGAGCGATCGCCACCCTCTACAAGGACGGCACGGTCCGCAGGCTGCTCGACAAGCACTTCTCCAGGGTCGAGTTCCCCGGACGGGAGAACGCCCGCCCCGCCATGGCCACCTGCGCCTAGTAGGGCTTGGCCAGGTGTCCTGTCCCCCAAGCGGGGGCCAGGCCGGCTGTACGCAGTCAGTCCTCGTCGGCGGGTAGGGCGAAGAGCCGGATGTACAGGGGGCGCGCGTCCGGCGGAGCGTCTTCCGCCCGATGGCTGTACTTCATCAGCAGCGCGATGTAGGCGTCGAAGAACTCCTGGAACTCGGCCTTGGTCATCCGGCCGAGACCGCGCGACCCCCTGGCCCAGTCGGGGTCGCGCAGGTACGCCTCGGGAAAGCGCTCGAACAGCACGCGATCCTCGTCCATGCCGACCCGGTGGAACTCGGCGAGCACGGGGCGGTCCTCGGGGGCGAGCTGGTCGGGCGTGGGCAGCCGCATGTCTCTCGGTCCCTCGACCTTGCGCCACCAGCGCTCCCTGCCCGTCGAGCGCTCAGGGATCTCCTCGATGAAGCCGGATTTCTCAAGTTGGCGCAGGTGGTAGCTGGTCGTGCCGGTATTGGCGCCGAGCGACTCGCCGAGCGTCGTCGACGTCGCGGGGCCGTGCACGTCGAGGTGGCGCAGCATGAGCCGCCGCATGGGATGGGCCAGTGCCTTGAGCCGCGCCGGGTCGTCGAGCAGGAATGACTCCTCATCCTTCATGAGGAGCAGTCTAGTACCACAGAACGATATCTGCAGAGAAATGTTTGCAGACATCTCTCTGTCGAATATCGTCGGCATTATGCGACGAAGCCTCCTGGCGGCGCTCACCGCCCTCTGCCTGCTCGCCACCCCCGCGGCCGCCGCGGCGACCATCGAGACTCCGCCTGCCGTACCGCCCGACCTGAAGGCGACGCAGGTGAGCTTCCGCGGCGACGGGGGTCTCACCCTGCACGGCACGGTCCTCTCACCCGCCGCGGCAAAGCCCGCCCGGCCCGGCATCGTCCTCGTGCACGGCTCGGGTACGGGTACGCCCCGCACGAAGCTGATGAGCGAAGCCGTCGGTTTCGCCCGCCAGGGCCTGTCCGTGTTGATCTACGACAAGAGGTCCAAGGGCTACTCGCTTTTCCAGCGCTCGTACTCGCAGCTCGCCGACGATGCTCTCGGCGCCGCGGCCACGCTGCGTTCCCAGCCGGGCGTCGACCCGGCGAAAGTCGGCGTCTGGGGCTTCAGCGAGGGCGGATGGGTGGCCCCGATCGCGGCCTCACGTTCGAAGGACATCGCCTTCGTCGTGCTCGTGGGCGCGAACAGCCTGCCACCACTGCGCCAGCAGACCTGGGCCGTGGCGGCCGGGCTGCGCAAGGCCGGGGTGTCGGGCCCACTCGTCGACCGGGCCGAGCTCAACCTGTACCGGACGCTTGCGGACGGCGGCATGTTCCCCGAGCCGTACTACGACCCGGCGCCGACCATGGCCGCCGTGCACCAGCCGGTGCTCGGCATCTGGGGCGTCCACGATCTGCTGACCCCGCCCCGGGAGAGCCCGCCGGGGTTCGCCCGGGCGCTTGAGCATGGCGGCAACCGGAACTACACGTTCCGCTTCTTCCCCGACGCCGACCACGCCGCACACCTGACCCCGGACGGCGGCGTCACCCGGTCGCCCGAGCTCGCTCCCGGATACGCCGACCTGGTCGGCTCCTGGGTCCAGGACGTCACGGCGGGCCGTCCGCCCACCGCGCGGACGTCCGGCCCCGATCCCGTCCAGGAGTCCCCGACCGTGCCGGTGGAGCCGCCGGCCTGGTGGGAGTCGGCGCCGATGCAGCTCGCGGTACTGGTGTTGCTCGTCGTCGCGTTCGCCGCCTACCCGCTGGTCGCGCTGGCGCGTCGGCTGCGCGGCGGCTCGCGGGCGCCGGTGAGCAGGGCCGCGCGGTTCCTCAGCGCCGGAGGGCTCGCGGTGGTGCTCGGGTCGCTCTCCTACCTGTTCTACCTGGTGATGACCGGCGGCAAGCTGGCCGCTCCCGGCCCCGTTCTGGCCGAACGCCCGCTGATCTGGCTCGCGCTGCAGGCCCTCGCGGTGGCTTCCGCGGTCGCCGCGCTTCTCACCGCGCTGGCCTGGCACCGCGCCCGCGGGTCCGTGCCGCCGGGGGAGAGGGTACGGCTCGGCCTCCTGGTCGCCGGCGGGCCGGTGTTCATCCCGTGGGGCCTCTACTGGGGCCTGCTGCTTCCGTGACGGCCTCACCTTTCATGCGGCTCGCGTCAGGGGAGTCGATGTCGTGGCGAGTGCTGTCCCGTAGGCGAGCGTCCCGGCGGGGAAAGAGCCGGGCGGGGCGCGGAGACGACCTGTCGGCGGCGCCGGGCCCGCCAGGGCACCCGCCACGCCGATTCCGCCGCCTGGAAGCCGGATGGGGGCACTCGCCCGACGGTCGTTCGTCGTGTGCGGGTAGCATCCGAGCGTCACAATTCATCCTTCGAGTGGGGGAAGGTCATGGCCCAGACTCCCGTAAAGGTCACCGTCACCGGCGCCGCCGGTCAGATCGGCTACGCGCTGCTTTTCCGCATCGCCTCGGGCCAGCTGCTGGGCGCCGACGTCCCGGTCAAGCTGAGCCTCCTGGAGATCCCGCAGGCGGTCAAGGCCGCCGAGGGCACCGCGATGGAGCTCGACGACTGCGCGTTCCCGCTGCTGAGCGGCATCGAGGTCACCGACGACGCGAACGCGGCGTTCGACGGCACCAGCGTCGCCCTCCTGGTCGGTGCCCGCCCCCGGACCAAGGGCATGGAGCGCGGAGACCTTCTCCAGGCCAACGGCGGTATCTTCGGCCCGCAGGGCAAGGCGATCAACGACAACGCGGCGGACGACATCCGCGTGCTGGTGGTCGGCAACCCGGCCAACACCAACGCGCTCATCGCCCAGCAGCACGCCCCGGACGTCCCGGCCGAGCGCTTCACCGCGATGACCCGCCTCGACCACAACCGCGCGCTCTCCCAGCTCGCCGCCAAGCTCCAGGTCCCGGTCAGCGAGATCAAGAAGATGACCATCTGGGGCAACCACTCCGCCACTCAGTACCCCGACCTCTTCCACGCCGAGGTCGGTGGCAAGATCGCCGCCGAGCTGGTCGACGAGGCCTGGCTGCGCGACACCTTCATCCCCACCGTCGCCAAGCGCGGCGCCGCGATCATCGAGGCCCGTGGCGCGTCCTCGGCCGCCTCCGCCGCCAACGCGGCGATCGACCACGTCTTCGACTGGGTCAACGGCGCCGAGTGGACCTCGGCCGCGATCCCCTCCGACGGCTCGTACGGTGTGCCCGAGGGGCTCATCTCTTCCTTCCCGGTCGTCTCGCGCGACGGCAAGTGGGAGATCGTCCAGGGTCTGGAGATCGACGCCTTCTCCCGTGAGCGGATCGACGCCACGGTGCGCGAGCTCGAGGAGGAGCGTTCCGCGGTGCGTGAGCTCGGTCTCATCTGAGCGGACGTTTCCCAGTCAGCGTTCGAAGGGGGCCCCGGTGAGCCGGGGCCCCCTTCGCGTCCCGGCTCACCGGGAGTACGTCCGGCTCCCGGAGAGAACGGACGGCAGAGGGAAAAGGCGGCGTGTCGATCATCGCGGAGCGGTGTGTCCCGGCGTTCAATGATCACCTATGGTCGGGGGATCGCTGTTCAGGGAGCACGTCGCGGTACGGATCGTCGCAGGGGTGATCTGTCTCGTGCTCGCGACGGTACCCCGGGCGGCGTCGGCCTCGCCCGACGACGAGGGCTGGGGCGGTGCCGACCTGTCGGTGCGGCTGACCGTCTCCCCGAAGCGCGCGCAACCGGGACAGCCGCTGACCTACCGTGCCGAGGTGCGCAACGCCGGCCCCGGAGACGCGGTGCTGCCGCTGCTCACGGTCCGGCTGCCCGACGGGGTGGAGGTGATCGGGGTCAACGTCGCCGAGTGTCTCCCCGGTGCCACCGCCGGTGAGGTGGTCTGTGCCGCGACGAAGGACGTCCCCGCCGGGCAGACCGGTGGGGTGACGATCAACGGGGTGGTCAAACCCGGCGCGCGGGGCCCGCTGACGGCGAGCGCGACGCTCTCCTCCGAGGTCGTGGACGACGACGAGACGAACAACCACTCCCAGACGCTGACCGAGGTGGACGACGGTACGGACCTCGCGGTCAGGCTCTCGCGCGCGGCGCGCGCGGGCCGTCTGGTCACCGTGTCCGCGGTGGTGCGCAACCGCGGGCCGCGGCGTGTCCACGACGCCGGGGTCTTCTTCGACACCGGCGGCGCGCGCCTCATGTCGGCGAGGGGCGCGCGGTGCGACTCCCATCCCGCCTACGTCGGCTGCAGGCTGCGTACGGTCGGCGCGGGCAGGAGGGTGAGTTTCATGCTCGCCTTCGTGGCCCGCGGGCACGCGCCGCGGGCCGAGGCGACCGTCTACTCCCTGCGGCTGGGCGACCGCCGTCCGGCCAACAACACAGCCCGTTTCAGCCTGAGGTAGGCGTGGCCCTCCGAGTCGGCGGGTGGTCGGCGCCGGGTACGCGTCTCGGGCGTGGCGGGAGGCGGTCAGCCGATCAGGGCGGCCCAGGCGTCGGCGACGACGTCACGGAGCGACGGGTGCTCCGGCTTCCAGCCGAGCTCGCGCCGGACCTTCTCGGAGGAGGCCACCAGCACGGCCGGGTCACCGGCGCGGCGCCCGCGCACGACCACGGGGATCTCGTGGCCGGTCACCTCGCGGCAGACCGACAGCACCTCGGAGACCGAGAAGCCGGTCCCGTTACCCAGGTTGTAGATCTTGTGCTCGCCCGGCGAGCAGGCGTCCAGCGCCAGCAGGTGGGCCCTGGCGAGGTCGGCCAGATGGATGTAGTCGCGCACGCATGTGCCGTCGGGGGTCGGGTAGTCCGTGCCGAACAGGCTGACGGACTCGCGTCCGCCGAGCGGGACGGCGAGGATGTTGGGGATCAGGTGGGTCTCTGTGGCGTGACGCTCGCGGTAGACGTTGCCGTCCCCGGCGGTGTAGGCGCCGCCCACGTTGAAGTAGCGCAGGCTCACCGCGGCCAGGCCGTACAGCCCGGCGAACGTGCTCAGCACGGTGTCGACCGCGAGCTTGGACGCGCCGTAGGGATTGGTGGGCCGGGTCGGGTCGGTCTCCAGGATCGGGGAGCGCTCCGGCTCGCCGTACGTCGCGGCGGTGGAGGAGAAGACGATCCTGCCCACCCCGGCGCCCCGCATGGCGTCGAGCAGGGCCAGGGTGCCGCCGAGGTTGTGCGCCCAGTACAGGCTGGGCCGCTCCACGGACTCGCCGACCAGGGACTTCGCCGCGAAGTGCAGCACTCCGTCGATACCGTTGAGCACCCCGGCGGCCTCGGTGATCGACCCCTCGACGAAGCGGGCGCCCGGTGGCACCGCGTCGGCGTGGCCGGTGGAGAGGTCGTCCAGCACGGTGACCTCGTGGCCCGCCTCGACGAGTTGTGCCGCCACGGCGCTGCCTATGTATCCGGCGCCTCCGGTGACGAGCAGCTTCACGGAGCCTCCTGTTTGATGTTGTTTGTACTTGTTTATTTTTGTAACCCTACGCCAGCATATGCTGGCACATCAAATATCGGCCACCGCCGGAACGGGCGACCGCCATGACGGAGACGATCTCGTGAACAGCGTCCTGGCGAACATCGCCTTGGTCATGCTCTTCGTACTGATCGGAGGCTTCTTCGCCGCGGCCGAGATGGCCATGGTCTCACTCAGGGAGAGCCAGGTCAGGCGGCTCGGCACCCGGGGGCGCAGGGGGGTGAGGGCCGCCAGGCTCGCCCGGGACCCCAACCGTTTCCTGTCCGCGGTGCAGATCGGCGTCACCGTGGCGACCATGCTCTCGGCCGCCCTGGGCGCCGACACCCTGGCCAGGGACCTCATCCCGGTGGTGACGGGCTGGGGGGTGCCGGAGGCCGTGGCGGATCCGCTCGCCCTGGTGCTGGTGACGCTGGTGATCTCGTACACCTCGCTGGTCCTCGGCGAGCTCGCGCCCAAGCGGATCGCCAGGCAGCGGGCCGAGGGGATCTCACTGCTGGTCGCGCCGTTCCTCGACAGGATGGCCGCGCTCTCGCGGCCGATCATCTGGGCGCTGTCCAAGTCCACCGACGGGGTGGTGAAGCTGCTCGGCGGCGACCCGGGCGCCGACCGCGAGGAGATCTCCACCGAGGAACTGCGCGAGATGGTGGTGGGCCACCAGGAGCTCACCGACGACGAGCGCCACCTGATCGGCGAGGTCTTCGCGGCGGGCAAGCGGCAGCTCCGCGAGGTGATGCTGCCGCGCACCGAGGTGGAGTTCATGGCCGCCGACACGCGGCTGGCCGAGGCGGCGATCCTGGCCGCGGCCATGCCGCACTCCCGCTTCCCCGTCTACCGGGACTCCTACGATGACATCGTGGGCTTCGTCCACATCCGTGACCTGCTCGACCCGGTGCTGACCGGCTCCATCGAGCCGATCAGCGAGCTGGTGCCGATCCGCCCGGTCAAGCTGGTCCCCACCAGCAAGCGGGTGATGGCCACGCTGTCGGAGATGCGCAGGGAGGGACACCACCTGGCGATCGTGGTCGACGAGTACGGCGGCACCGCGGGCATCGTCACCCTGGAGGACCTGGTCGAGGAGCTGATCGGCGACATCCGCGACGAGCACGACGTGGCGGACGAGCACGTCGCGCTGCCCGCGGGGGAGGTCGAGCTCGACGGGCTGGCCAACCTCGACGAGGTGGCGGCCGAGAGCGGGATCCGCCTGGCCGACGGCCCGTACGAGACCCTCGGCGGGTTCGTCATGTCGAAACTCGGCCACCTGCCCGCGCTCGGGGAGCGGGTGGAGATCCCCGGGTTCGAGTTGAAGGTCACCGACATGGACGGCCGCAGGGTCGCCAGGGTCAGGATCAAGCGGAGCACTTCACGGACCGAGGCGCCGACCACTCCCGACAGCTGACAGAATTGGTGGCTATGGCCAGCCCTCGCGTCCTGTCGGGAATCCAGCCCACCGCCGACTCCTTCCACCTGGGAAACTACCTCGGTGCGGTGCGGCAGTACGTCGCGATGCAGGAGGGCTACGACGCCTTCTACTGCGTCGTCGACCTGCACGCGATCACGGTGGACTACCGTCCGGAGGAGCTGCGCAGGCGCTCCAGGGTCGCCGCCGCCCAGCTCTTCGCCGCCGGCCTCGACCCTGAGCGGTCCACGGTCTTCGTGCAGAGCCACGTCCGCGAGCACACCGAGCTGGCCTGGGTGCTGATCTGCCTCACCGGCATGGGCGAGGCGGGGCGGATGACCCAGTTCAAGGACAAGTCGGCCAAGCACGGCGAGAGCTCGGCCAGCGTGGGCCTGTTCACCTACCCGATCCTGCAGGCCGCCGACATCATGCTCTACCAGGCCAACAAGGTTCCGGTCGGTGCCGACCAGAAGCAGCACCTGGAGCTCACCCGCGACCTCGCGCAGCGCTTCAACCACCGCTTCGGCGAGACCTTCACGGTGCCCGAGCCGTACATCGTCAAGGGGGTCGAGAAGATCACCGACCTCCAGGAGCCGACCGCGAAGATGTCGAAGTCCTCCTCCTCGCCCGCCGGCATCCTCGACCTGCTGGAGCAGCCGGGGCCGCTCCGCAAGAAGATCATGCGCGCGGTCACCGACACCGGTTCCGAGGTCCTCGCCGACGACGACAACAAGCCGGGCATCACCAACCTGCTGCGCATCCAGTCCGCGCTGAGCGGGACTCCCATCGGTGAGCTGGAGGCCCGCTACGTCGGGCAGGGGTACGGCACCTTCAAGAAGGACGTCGCCGAGCTCGTGGTCGACACCTTCACCCCGATCCGCGAGCGGACCGAGAAGCTGCTCGCCGACGAGGCCGAGCTCGACAGGATGCTCGCCGTCGGGGCCGCGCGGGCCCGCGCGGTGGCCGCCGAGACCATGGCCAAGGTCCGCGACCGGGTGGGCTTCCTGCCCACCCCGTGATCCTCCGGGTACGCACGGCTGCTTTTTCACCGCCGTCCACGATCGGGACGGCGGTGGCTGGGTAGGGGGCGCACGTGGCAAGTGTGATGGAACGTGTGCAAGCGGGTCGTGAACGGTTCAGAGCGGTGCTGAACGCGACCCGGATCAGGTGGCCCTGGTTCGACCATCTGGTCAGGACCTTCCAGCGCTACCAGATCCAGTCCGGCGACCGGCTCGCGGGAGCGATCAGCTACTTCGCCTTCCTGTCGTTCTTCCCGATCATCGCGCTGGCCTTCGCGGTGTTCGGCTACTTCCTCTCCGTCAGGCCCGACGCCACCGCGACCCTGCGGGAGGCGATCAACCAGTACCTGCCGGGCCTCGCGGACAAGCTGCCGATCCAGGAGATCGCCGACTCGCGGACGAGCGCGGGCGTCATCGGCCTGCTGGGGTTGCTCTACGCCGGGCTCGGCGCGATCGACGCCCTGCGCGGCGCGCTGCGCGAGATCTCCATGACCACCGAGCCGCCGCTCAACTACCTCCTGGCCAAGCTCAGGGACCTGTCGGCGCTCGTCCTCCTCGGCACCACCATGGTCGCCTCGGTGCTGGTCGGCGGTTTCGCCACCCAGGCCGGCGGGACCGTGGCCGAATGGCTGGGGCTGTCGGAGTCGGCGGTCGGCAGGGGCACGATCTGGCTGGTCGGCATGACGGTCAGCGTGCTCGCCGACGTCGTCGTCTTTCTGATCATCCTGCGCTGGCTGGGACGCTCCAGACAGCCGCTCCGGGTGCTGCTGCGCGGCGCCCTGTTCGGCGCGGTCGGCTTCGCCCTGCTCAAGCAACTCGCGGCGCTGCTCCTCTCGCACATCCTGAACAACCCCATTTACGGGGTGTTCGCCGTGGTGGTCGGCCTGCTGGTCTGGATCAACCTCTCGGCCCGGGTCATCATGTACACCGCCGCCTGGACCGCGACGGCCTCCCTCGGCCCCCCGCCCTACCCCACTCCGATTCCGGCCAACGCCGTCCCCAACTGATCCGGGCTCCGCTCTTGGTCTGCTCTACCTAATATCCTGCTTTCCGATATATGCTGTGAGGCATGACTCCAAAGGCGATGACGGAGCCTGCGTTCCTCATCCTGACCGCGCTGGTCGATGCGCCGTGTCACGGCTACGGCATCGTGCGGGAGGTCGAGCAACTGTCCGGCGGGCGGGTCCTGCTCAAGGTCGGCACGCTGTACGGCGTGCTCGACCGGCTGGCGGGCGACGGGCTGGTGGCTCTGGACCGCGAGGAGGTCCAGCAGGGGCGGCTGCGCCGTTACTACCGGCTCACCGACGCGGGGTCGCGGACGCTGGAGGCCGAGGCCGTCCGGCTCGCGGAGAACGCCAGGACCGCGGTCGACCGCCTCCGCGCCAGACGCGGGCATCCGTCCGTCGCGGGCGGGCCGGCGTGAGGCCGGGGCATTCCGGGTGACCCGGCGAAGCCGCCCGATGAACTCGTGAAGACCGGCGAGAGGACGATTCCATCGATGAACGAGCAGAGCGATGCCCCAGCCGCCTCCGGGGCGGTGCGCCGGTGAGCGGGCGCGACGGTGACCCGAGGCGATTCGGATACGCCGCCGGCAGGGTGGCGGCAGGTGAGCGGGCGGTGCGCCGGTGAGCCTGCTGGAGGAGCGCTACCGTTACTGGCTGCGTTTGCTGCCCGCCTCCTACCGCGCCGAGCGCGAGGAGGAGATGGTCGCCGTCTTCCTGGAGGGCTCGCCGGACGTCTCCGACGCGGACGGGCCCCGGCCTCGCTGGTCGGAGATCGCCAGCGTGGCCGCGCTGGCGGTCCGGGTCCGCCTCGGCGGCGCGGGCGCTACGCCGAGATCCCTCTCGTGGGGCGAGACGGTCCGCCTGGTGGCCCTGCTGGGACTGCTCTTCCAGGCCTTCCTCGCGGTCCTGACCGTCGCGGCCGCCTTGAACACGTACGGGGTGATCGGCACGGCCGATCCTTCGCTCGCCCAGGTGGCAGGACCCCTCGGATCGGTTGAGCGGCTCGCGAACATTCTGCGGAGCCTGGCCGGAGCCGTCTGGATCGCACCCTTCGTCGCGCTCGTCCTCGGCCATGTGCGCACGGCCAAGGCGCTGGCTCTCCTCGCCTTCGCGGCGGAGCTGTACATCCTGGCGGATCCGGCGGGGCGGGACCCGTTCGAGGCACTGGCCCGGTCGCTGATGCCGGTGGTCGTTCTGTCGGCTCTGTGGACCGGCTTCCACCGTGACGTCCGGCCGGCTCGCCGCCCCCGGTGGCTGCTCGTGCCTCCCCTCGCCGCGGGCATCGCGTTCGACGTGCTGTTCCGGCTGGTGGCGGCCCCGGACACACCCGCCTGGTGGTGGCCATGGCTCGACCCCCTCGGACTGGCGGGCACGCTGATCCTGGGCGCGGGCATCGGCTACGGGTACGTGCACCTTCGTTCTCCCGCCCGGCGCACGCCCTCGTGGCCGCTGGCCCTGGCGATCCTGGCGGTGCCGGTGCTCTGCGCCCGCCTCGCCGGGCTGAACCACGGCTTCGACGCCGCCGACGAGGTGAGCCGGATCATCATGCTCGGCACGCTCGGCCAGACGGCGCTGCTCCTGCTCGTCGCCCTGGCGCTCGCCGCCCTGGGGTTGCCGACCCTGCCCGCCGCCCAGGGCCCGTCGCCCGAGCCTCCCCGGATGACGTATCCGTGACCCTGGTCGTGTTCCGCGGATCGTCGCCATGGCCACGATCCGCGGAACACGCCTCAGCGGAAGCGCCTGCGCAGGCCGTACGCCAGCCAGAGCAGGCCGCCGAGCAGGCCCGCGCCGAGGACGTAGTAGCCGATCGGGATGCCCTCGTCGGCGGGTCTGGTGGCCGCGGCGGGGTTCCGCCCGGAGCCGGGGGTGGGGACGGCGGGAGGCGCCGAGGCGGTCGGGGGAGCGGGCAGCGGGGTGGGTTCGGGGATCGGGTCGACCAGCTGTCCGACCGGGGTGACCTTGCCGCGGTTGGCGAAGCCCCAGTCGAGCAGGTCGGCGACCTCCTCCCAGAAGTAGCCGTCGTGGCGCATGATCGACACGATGATCGTGTGACCGTTGCGCTTGGCCGCGCCGACGAAGCTGCCCAGGGCCTTGGAGGTCCAGCCGTTCTTGACGCCGATCATGCCCTTGTAGCGCCAGAGCAGCTTGTTGTGGTTGCCGATCTCGTAGTAGCCCTTGGGCGCCGGGAACTTGTCAGTTTTTGTGCTGATATATCGCCGAAAGTCGGCGTTGGCCAGGCCGGCGCGGGCGATCAGTGCCAGGTCGTACGCCGAGCTGCTCTGGCCGGGTTTGTCCAGCCCGCTCGGGGTCTTGGCCACCGTGTCGAAAGCCTGCAGGCGCTTGGCCTCGGCGTTCATGTCCGCCAGGGTCACGGCCAGGCCGCCGTTGGCCTCGGCCAGCGCCATCGCGCAGTCGTTGCCCGAGACCAGCATCAGCGCCTTGAACAGGTCGTCGACGGTGTAGAGGGGCTTGGTGACCAGGCCGACCGCGCTGCCCTCCTCGTTCACGGCGCGGGTGCTCGGCCTGATCTTCCGGTTCTTGTTCAGTTTCGGGATCAGGGTGAGCGCGGTCAGCGCCTTCAGCGTGCTCGCGGGCAGGTAGCGCCCGTGGGCGTCCTTGGCCGCCAGCACCGCGCCGGTCTCGGCGTCGGCGATCACGTACGCCTTCGCGGCGGTCTTCGGCGGGGCCTTCACGCCCGAGGGGACGATGAGACCCCGCTCGGCGAGCCGGGAGCCGCCGACCGGCTCCCTCTCGCCCCGCGCGTGCGGGCCCAGCGCGCCGGCGCCCGCGAGGTGGCTCAGGAGATCCGCACTCGACGGACCGGCTGGAGAGCCGGCGTCCGCCCGTAGGGCCGGTGAACCGGCCGCGGACACGCCCGCGGTCCTGGCCTGAGCGGGTGCGCCGAGAAAGGTGGTCGCCGCGAGCAGCACCCCGACGGGCGCGAGATGTTTGATCCCCATGATGATCTCAGGGTAGCTTCGTGCCGGTTCGCATAGAGTTAGAGGTGCCCTGACCAGGTACGGGCCACTCGGCGGGATACTGACACCATGCAAATATCACGAAAGATCGCCGCTTTTCTGATCGGCCTTGCCGCTTTCATGATCTTCGAATGGATCAACCTTGGCTTCAACCTCGCGGACGGCCATCCGACGGCCTTCTACGTGGTCCACGGAATTCTGATCGCCGTCAACATCGTGCTCGCGATCGTGCTCGGCGTGATCGGCCTACGTGGTTGGTCGCAGCGTGAGCAGGGTTCTTCGGTGTAGCTCGGCGGCCTCCTCGGCGGAGTCGCCGATGCTGGTGAACCCCAGCTTGCCGAACTCGGTGACCGCGCCCAGCAGGTGCAGCACGTTCCCGGTGCGGCTCTCGCGATCGAAACCGAGACCCGCGTCGTGAACCAGCTTGACGACCTCCCCGGGGGTGCGGCCCTTCAGCGTGGGGGAGGCGCAGTTGTCCGTCGCCACGTAGTACTTCGGCCGCCCGTCGCGCATCAGCGTGCCGGTGCCGGGGTCGTACGACGCGCCGGTGGTCAGGATCGCGGCGCCGAGCGGGTGGGTGGTACCGCCGATGCGCAGGTTGATCTCACACAGCAACGTCCGGTAGCCGCCGTCGGTCTTGACGGCGAAGAAGTCGACGCCGAACAGTCCCACCACGCCGCGGTCCGCCAGGACCCTGGCGATCCGCGCGGTGTACGCGCCCAGCTCGGCGCGGTACTCCCGCCGGGCGGGGAAGCTGCAGCCCTGGTAGACATCCCCGTTGGGGCCGCCGAGGACCTGCTCGTGGGTGGCGACCACGTCGTAGACGCCGCCGGGGGTGATCCTCGCCAGCGCGCTGGGGGAGCACAGCGGCCGGTCCTCGATGAACTCCTCGATCACCGCCCCCCGCTCGGCGATCTTCTCGGCGAACGTCGTCCAGTTCTCGTCGGAGGCGGAGAAGCTCGTGGGGCAGGAGACGAGCGGCCGGTCGTCCTTGGTCACGATGGCGTTCCCGAGCCCTGAGTAGCTGTTGTTGAGCTTGACCATCAGCCTGGTCGTGGGGCTCATCGCGCGGGCGGCGTGCTCCACCTCGGTCAGCGAACGCAGGTCGCCGAAGCCCCTGACCGTCGGCACGCCGGCCTCGTCGCCGATCGCGCGTCCACCGCTCTTGGACCCCAGGTGGGCCAGGGAGGTGGCCGGGCCGTACACCGGCAGGGAGAGCAGCTCGGCGAGGCGTTCCTCGTACTCGCTCACCACGAACGGCACCATCCAGGCACCCCCGCCGTCCCCGCGGGTCTTTCGACGGTCCCCGAGCGCGGCGCGGACGCGTTCGATCACATCCGGGCGGCGCAGCAGCGCCTCGGTGAGCGGGTGCGTGTCGGGATCATCCAAACTGATCATTTGCAGGCGGGTACGGGCTTCGTCCGGATCGTCGAGGAAGCTCAGGTAGTAGTCCACGACCGCGTCGTTCACCGGCATCGAGGTGAGGTAGACGACCTCGACCTTCGGCTCTCTCAGGGCGAGGAGCAGGAAGAGCAGTCGTTCCTCGTAGCAGAGGGCTCCGGTGATCCTGCGCAGTTCATCCTGGGGAAGCGACAACGAGGGAAGGATCACCAGTGTGCCCTCGTCCGGTTCGAATATGCTCAAACGCGACTGCCTCTCCCCGAATGGGATGTTAGCGATCATGTGAGGAGTGAAACATGCATTCATCCCATTTGCATGACTCCGCCGGGTTTGATGAACGGCACCGGAGGTCAGGTAAGTTGCCAGGCCGGCGACGTTTGGAAGTGACCCGAAAGGGTCATCCTGCGGCCGGTTCGTCACCCCACATGACTACCGCACCGTAGTCAATACGAGTCATCCCTTCTGGTTCTCTCGGGGGGGAAGGTGTACGAGTGAGGTATGGGGCGGCAAAACATTTGGCGTGGATGTCGGCGAGTTGCTCGCGGGGCGAGATAAAGTCGTTGTCATCGCCAATGCGACGGCTGCCCCGGACCACAGGCTCGCAGCTCCCGCGTCGGCGTCAACCAGCCCGCGCTGACACGGCCCGTGAGACCCACTCCGGCCCGTCGGTGTGGCGATCGCTTTCTTCGGGACTGCCTCATGGGTTTCGAGATCCTGGGCAGTGGCACGGTGCGTCGAGGATGAAGGACTGCCGGCGCGGAATAGGACGGTGAGCAATGCGGGGGCGTAATTTGCGGGGAGAACTCGACACGTTCCTCGCCGGTCGCGAGCAGGAACTGATCAACTTCCGTCGAGACCTGCACATGCATCCCGAGCTCGCGTTCGCCGAATACCGCACGACGCAGCGCATCGCCGAGCGCCTGACCGCCGCGGGACTGGTCCCCTCGGTGCTGCCGCGCGGCACCGGCCTGCTCTGCGACGTCGGCAGCGGTGACGGTCCTACCGTGGCACTGCGGGCCGACATCGACGCGCTGCCGGTGCCTGACGAGAAGGACGTCCCCTACAGCTCGACGGTCCCCGGCGTGTGTCACGCCTGCGGCCACGACGTGCACACCGCGGTCCTGCTCGGCACCTCGCTCTTCCTCGCCCAGCAGGCCGAGGCCGGCCTGCTGCCCGGCAGGGTCCGGCTGATCTTCCAGCCCGCCGAGGAGCTTCCCGGTGGTGCGCTTGAGGTCATGGCCTCCGGCGGCATCAGCGGTGTCGACCGCATCTTCGGTCTGCACTGCGACCCCCGGCTGGACGTCGGCAGGGTCGGCCTTAAATCCGGTCCCATCACCTCGGCCTGCGACAAGGTGACGATCCGGGTGAGCGGTCCCGGCGGGCACACCGCCAGGCCGCACCTCACCGCCGACCTCGTCTTCGCGCTCGCCAAGATCCTCACCGAGCTGCCCGCCGCGCTCTCCCGCCGGGTCGACCCCCGCTCCTCGCTCAGCCTGGTCTGGGGCCGGGTGGAGGCGGGTTCGGTGGCCAACGCCATCCCGGACGACGGCGTCGCCGAGGGCACCGTGCGCTGCCTGGACGAGGCGGCCTGGCACGCGGCCCCCGACATGATCAAGTCGCTGCTGGAGTCGGTCGCGGGCGCGTACGGCGTCGAGGCCGAGATGGACTACACCCGCGGCGTGCCGCCGGTGGTCAACGACAAGATCAGCGTGCAGATGCTGGCCGAGGCCGCGGAGGGCGTGCTCGGCGAGGGCGCCTCCGGGCCGACGGAGCAGAGCCTGGGGGGTGAGGACTTCGGCTGGTACCTGGAGTCCATCCCCGGCGCGTTCGCCAGGCTCGGCACCCGCGAGCCGGGGACGGCGCACCTGGCGGACATCCACCAGGGCACCTTCGACGTGGACGAGAGCGCCATCGGCATCGGGGTGCGCTTCCTCGCGGCGACCGCGCTGACCGCGCTCTGGGAGGGGCAGCGCCCCGTCGCGGACGAGGCCCTGATGGCACTGAAGGCGCTGAAGGCCGACAACTGACACGTCCCCGGGACGCAGTTGCCCGAAAAATTCTGACATATCCCGAGGAAACGGCCGACGATCGGGAGAGAAAGATCGTCGGTCCGGGGGGCGGCCCGTTGCGGGTCGCCTTCAAGGCTACCCGTAAGTAGCTCCATCGGGCCCGGTGTGTCACAAGGTGGCCTGAGCTGCATAACGGACCTATTTCGGACTCGTGTACCGGTTTGGTCAACCCTGACGGACCAACTATCTTCCGTGCAGGGTTGCCGTGCGTCTCTTCGCGCGTGCACTGAAACGCGAAGGGAGTCCATCTTGCTTCAGAACCGATTCGGCAAGCTGGCCGCGACCGCACTGGCGGGCAGCATGCTCATGGGAGCTGCCGCGTGTGGTGGAAGCGAGGAAGCGACCACGTCGGCTCAGCCGAGCGAGGCCGCCAGCAGTGCGGCGCCGGCCGCGACGGGACCCAAGGTCGGTCTCGCGTACGACATCGGCGGGCGTGGCGACCAGTCGTTCAACGACTCCGCGGCGGCCGGCCTCGACAAGGCCAAGACCGAGCTGGGCCTGGCCGAGGTCAACGAGCTGGAGGCCGGTAACGGCGAGACCGAGGCGGCCAAGGAGGAGCGGCTCCGTCTGCTCGCCGACGGCGGCTTCAACCCGATCATCGCCGTGGGCTTCGCCTACTCCGGCCCGGTGAAGAAGGTCGCGACCGAGTTCCCCGACGTCAAGTTCGCGATCGTCGACGACGCCGCGGCGGTCGCCCCCAACATCTCCAACCTGCTCTTCGCCGAGCACGAGGGTTCCTTCCTGGTCGGCGCCGCGGCGGCGCTGAAGAGCAAGAAGAACCACGTGGGCTTCGTCGGCGGCGTCCAGGTGCCGCTGATCAACAAGTTCGAGGCCGGGTTCGCCGCGGGCGCCAAGGCGGTCAAGTCCGATGTGAAGATCGAGGTCAAGTACCTGACCCAGCCGCCGGACTTCACCGGCTTCAGTGACCCGGCCAAGGGCAAGACCGCGGCCGAGGGCATGTTCGACGCGGGTGCCGACGTGGTCTACCAGGCCGCGGGCGGTTCCGGTGGCGGCGTGTTCGAGGCGGCCAAGGCCGCCAAGGGCCTGGCCATCGGCGTCGACTCCGACCAAGGGAAGACCGCCGCCCCCGAGCTGCAGAGCGTCATCATGACCTCCATGCTCAAGAAGGTCGACGTCGCCGTCTTCGACTTCCTGAAGAGCTTCACCACCAACGCCGTGAAGTCGGGCAGCACGATCTACGACCTCAAGGCCGATGGTGTCGACTACTCCACCACCGGTGGCCAGGTCGACGACATCAAGACCAAGCTCGACGAGTACAAGCAGAAGATCATCTCCGGCGAGATCACCGTGCCGGACAAGACCTCCTGACCTGGTATTAATGAGGGGCCCGGCGGACATTTCCCCCGGGCCCCTCGTCCTACGCTCACCATCACGTTCCGTATCGGGCATCCGTACGGAGGAGGCCGTCATCAGCACCCCGGCACCGGCCGTCGAACTCGAGGGGATCACGAAACGATTCCCCGGCGTCGTCGCCAACCGCGACATCTCTCTCTCCGTGCGGCAGGGACACGTGCACGCCGTCGTCGGAGAGAACGGCGCGGGCAAGTCTACCCTCATGAAGATCCTTTACGGCATGCAGCGCCCGGACGAGGGCCAGATCCGCGTCAACGGCAAGGACGTGAGCTTCCGCTCGCCCGGCGAGGCGATCGCGGTGGGGATCGGCATGGTCCACCAGCACTTCATGCTGGCCGACAACCTGACCGTGCTGGAGAACGTGATCCTCGGCAGCGAGCCCCGCAGGGGCGGGGTCGCCATCGACTTCGGCGCCGCGAGAAAGCGGATCAAGGAGATCTCCGACTCGTACGGCCTCGGCATCGAACCCGACGTCACCGTCGAGGACCTGGGCGTCGGCGCGCGCCAGCGGGTGGAGATCCTGAAGGTCCTCTACCGCGGCGCCCGGATCCTCATCCTGGACGAGCCGACCGCCGTGCTGGTGCCGCAGGAGGTCGAGGAGCTCTTCGCCAACCTGCGCGAGCTGGTCCGCGAGGGCCTCACCATCATCTTCATCTCCCACAAACTGGACGAGGTGCTCTCGGTCGCCGACGCCATCACGGTCATCCGGCGCGGTACGACCGTGGCCAGCGTGGATCCCAAGGACGTGACCGCCAGGCAGCTGGCCGAGCTCATGGTCGGCAGCGAGCTGCCCAGCCCGGAGACCCGCGAGTCCACCGTCACCGACGTGGTGGCGCTGTCGGTGCGCGGCCTGACCGTCCACTCGGGGGACGACCGCCGCGTTGTGGACGACGTCGGCTTCGAGATCCGCAAGGGCGAGGTGCTCGGCATCGCCGGGGTCGAGGGCAACGGCCAGGCCGAGCTCGTCGAGGCCATCATGGGCATGCGCGCGGCCGGGGGCGAGATCCGCCTCGGCGAGCACGACATCTCCGCCTGGACGACACTGCGCCGCCGCGAGGCCGGCATCGGCTACATCCCCGAGGACCGCCACCGGCACGGCCTGCTGCTGGAGGCCCCGCTCTGGGAGAACCGCATCCTCGGCCACCAGACCCGGCGGCCCAACGTGAAGGGCCCCTGGATCGACCGCGCGGGAGCGCGTGAGGACACCCGGCGCATCGTCGAGGAGTACGACGTCCGGACCCCGGGCATCGACGTGGACGCCTCGGCCCTGTCGGGCGGCAATCAGCAGAAGCTGATCGTCGGCCGGGAGATGAGCGGGGAGCCGGTGTTCCTGATCGCGTCCCACCCGACGCGCGGCGTCGACGTGGGCGCGCAGGCCGCGATCTGGGACCACCTGCGCGCGGCGCGTGCCGCGGGCCTGGCGGTCCTGCTGATCTCGGCCGACCTCGACGAGCTCATCGGCCTGTCGGACACCCTCAAGGTGATCCTGCGCGGCCGGATCGTCGCCGAGGTCGACCCCAAGGACGTGACACCCGAGCAGCTCGGTTCGGCCATGACGGGTGCTGGAGAGGCGGCATGAACATCCAGGTAGCGCACACGCCCCCGGGGACGCGCGGATGAGCCAGGAAAAATCCACCTTCGCCGACCGGCTGCTCGGACGGGTCTCGCCGGCGGGGCTGCTCTCGCTCGTCGCCCCGCTCGTGGCCATCGTGTTCGCCGCGGTGATCACCATGGTCATCCTGGCGATCACCGGCGCCCCGCCGCTCGACACGCTGGTCGTCATGGGCGAGTACGGCATCCGGCCGCGCTCGATCGTGCTGACCCTGAATTCCGCGACGTACTACTATCTGTCCGCGCTCGCGGTGGCGATCGGGTTCAGGATGAACCTCTTCAACATCGGCGTCGACGGCCAGTACCGCCTGGCGGCGCTCACCGCCGCGGCCGTCGGCGGCGCGGTCACCCTGCCTGCCCCGCTGCACGTCGCGCTGATTATTTTCGTCGCCGTGTTGGTCGGCGCCGGATGGGCCGCGATCGCCGGGCTGCTCAAGGTGCGGCGCGGGGTCAGCGAGGTCATCTCCACGATCATGCTGAACGCCATCGCGACCTCGCTCGGCGCCTGGCTGCTCAACAAGGAGCGCCTCGCGGTCGAGGTCGCGGGCAGCAACAACATCGGGACCAGCCCGATCGGCCCCTCCGGCCAGGTGCCCGGTCTGGAGATCATCTCCGGCACCCAGACGAAGGTGTTCGGCCTGATCGTTCTGTCGGTCGTGATGGGCGTCCTCTACCACGTGGTGATCAACCGGACCCGCTTCGGCTTCGACCTGCGCGCCACCGGCCGCTCGGAGTCGGCCGCGGTGGCCAGCGGCGTCAACGTCAAGCGGATGATCCTCATCTCGATGATCCTGTCCGGAGGGGTGGCGGGCCTGGTCGGCATGCCGCAGCTGCTCGGCGCCTCCTACAGCTACAGCCTGGACTTCCCCACCGGACTCGGCTTCACCGGCATCGCGATCGCGCTGCTCGGCCGCAACCACCCGGTCGGCATCGCGTTCGGCGCCCTGCTGTGGGCCTTCCTCGACACCTCCGCGGGCATCCTGCAGATCAAGAAGATCTCCCCGGACATCGTCACCATCATGCAAGGCACGATCGTGCTCTCGGTGATCATCGCCTACGAACTGGTCCACCGCTACCAGATCTCCGCCGAGCAGCGCCGGGTGAGCCGCCAGCTGGCGAGCACCACCCCGGCCAGGGAAGGAACACCGGCATGAGCCAGGGTGCCCTCACCACGCCGGAGGCTCCCCTCCTGGAGCCGAAGGCCGCCCCCCAAAGGTTCAGGATCACCTGGCGGGTCCTGCTGCTCGCCCTCGGCGCGCTGGTCCTGCTGCTGTCGTTCGCCCGGGCCGTCACCGGCGCCGTCGACCTCACCTCGGCGGGCGCGATCAACGCCTCCGTCGCGCTGGCCATCCCCATCGGCCTGGCCGGTCTGGGCGGCCTGTGGGCCGAGCGGGCCGGAGTGGTCAACATCGGCCTCGAAGGCATGATGATCCTGGGCACCTGGTGCGGCGCCTGGGGCGCGCTCCAGTTCGGCAACCCGTGGGCGGGCGTCGTCGCGGGCGCGATCGGCGGAGCCCTGGGCGGCCTGCTGCACGCGATCGCCACCGTGACGTTCGGGGTCGACCACATCATCTCCGGTGTCGCGATCAACATCCTCGGCCTGGGCGTCACCCAGTTCCTGTCCAAGGTCACCTTCGCCGAGATGCCGGGCGGCGGCGACTCCCAGTCGCCTCCCGTGCCCAAGCCCGGCGTGGTGAGCCTGCCGTGGATCGGAGATCCGCTCAGGACGCTGGAGGCCAAGCAGTGGTTCCTGCTGTCGGACGTGGCGGGCATCCTGCGCGGCCTGACCACGAACGTCTCGCTGCTGACGATCCTGGCGATCCTGCTCGTCCCGCTCTCGTACTACCTGCTCTGGCGTACGGCGTTCGGCCTGCGCCTGCGCTCCTGCGGGGAGAGCCCGGTGGCCGCCGAGTCGCTGGGCGTCAACGTCTACACCTACAAGTACATCGCGGTGCTCGTCTCCGGAGCCCTGGCGGGCCTGGGCGGCGCGTTCCTGGCCCAGGTGGCCGCCAGCGCCTACCGCGAGGGGCAGACCGGCGGGCGCGGCTTCATCGGCCTCGCCGCCATGATCTTCGGTAACTGGCGGCCCGGCGGGCTGGCCGGCGGCGCCGTGCTGTTCGGCTACACCGACGCGCTCCAGCTCCGCAGGGGCGGCGAGTCGGTGCACGCGCTGCTGCTCGTGGTGACGATCCTGATCGTCGCCGTGGCCGTCTACCAGCTGGTACGGCAGAACCGGACCCGGGCGGCGCTGATCACCGGGGTCGCGGCGGTCGCGGTGTTCGTCGTGTTCGCGCTGACCGACACCGTACCCTCGGAGTTCACCTCGGTCACCCCGCACATCACCACGCTGCTGGTGCTGTCGCTGGCCGCGCAGCGGCTCCGCCCGCCCGCCGCCAACGGAGTGCCGTACCGCAGGGGGCAGGGTAAGTGACCATCACGCGCGTCTCACGAGTGGAACTGATCTGATGAGCACCGAGATGAGCATTGACTGGGCGGCTCTCAAGGCCGAGGCCGTGCGGGCCATGGGGCATGCCTACGCCCCCTACTCGAAGTTCCCGGTCGGCGCCGCCGCCCTGGTGGACGACGGGCGGATCGTGTCCGGCTGCAACGTCGAGAACGCCTCCTACGGCATCGGACTGTGCGCCGAGTGCGGGCTGGTCTCCGCGCTCCAGGCCACGGGTGGTGGCCGCCTGGTCGCGTTCACCTGCGTCGACGGGCACGAGGAACTGCTCATGCCGTGCGGTAGGTGCCGCCAGCTGCTGTACGAGTTCGGCGGCCCAGAGTTGCTGCTGGAGACCATCGACGGCCCGAAGCCGATGTCGGAGATCCTTCCGTACGCCTTCGGGCCGGAGAACCTGAACCGGGGGGCCTGAGCATGGACGCGATCAACGTCATCGTCACCAAGCGGGACGGCGGTGAGCTGTCGGCCGAGCAGATCGACTGGGTGATCGACGCCTACACCAAGGGTGTCGTCGCCGACGAGCAGATGTCCGCGCTCGCGATGGCGATCCTGCTCAACGGCATGAACCGGCGGGAGATCGCCGGGTGGACCCAGGCCATGATCCGTTCCGGGGCGCGGATGGACTGGTCGGCGCTGCCGGGGCCCACCACGGACAAGCACTCCACCGGCGGCGTCGGTGACAAGATCACGCTGCCGCTGGCTCCGCTGGTCGCCGCGTGCGGGGGCCACGTGCCCCAGCTGTCCGGCCGGGGGCTCGGCCACACCGGCGGCACCCTGGACAAGCTGGAGTCCATCCCCGGCTGGCAGGCGTCCCTGTCCAACGACGGGATGCTCGACGTGCTCGGCAAGGCCGGCGCGGTCATCTGCGCGGCGGGCGACGGGCTCGCCCCGGCCGACAAGAAGCTGTACGCGCTCCGCGACGTCACCGGCACGGTCGAGTCGATCCCGCTGATCGCCTCCTCGATCATGTCGAAGAAGATCGCCGAGGGCACCGGCGCGCTGGTGCTGGACGTCAAGGTCGGCTCCGGGGCCTTCATGAAGACCCCTGAGCGGGCCCGTGAGCTGGCCGAGACCATGGTCGCGCTGGGCAGCGACGCCGGGGTCAACACGGTCGCGCTGCTGACCGCCATGGACCGGCCGCTGGGCTTGGCCGTGGGCAACGCGCTGGAGGTCACCGAGTCGGTCGAGGTGCTCGCCGGCGGCGGCCCCGCCGACGTGGTCGAGCTGACCGTACGGCTGGCGCGGGAGATGCTTCAGGCGGCGGGCCTGTCCGGTGGCAAGGACCCGGAGCGGGCCCTCGCGGACGGCTCGGCGATGGACGTCTGGCGCCGGATGATCTCCGCCCAGGGCGGTGACCCGGACGCCCCGCTGCCCACGGCCGCCGAGACCATGGAGATCACCGCGCCCTCGTCCGGCGTGCTGTCCAGGCTCGACGCGTACGGCGTGGGCCTGGCGGCCTGGCGGCTCGGCGCGGGCCGGGAGCGCAAGGAGGACCCGGTGTCGTTCGGCGCGGGCATCGTGCTGCACGCCAAGCCGGGGGACCCCGTCCGCGCGGGGCAGCCGCTGATGACGCTGCACGCGGACGAGACCTTCCGCTTCGAGCGGGCGCTCGCCGCGCTGGAAGGCGCCTACACCGTCGGAGAGAGCGCCGATCCGGACCTGCTCCCCCTGGTGATCGACCGCATCACCGCCTGACGCCGGCCGGGGGCCGGAGGCCGGGGCGCTGTCGCACCGGCCGGGGCACGGTGCCGGCTGTGGGGCTTTCGCGCCGGCCGGGGCGAGGCGCGCCGGTCGGGCGTGTTCGCGTCAGGCCGGGCGCTTTCGCGCCAGGGCCTGTTCCCGGTTGAGCTCATGGGGCGATTTGGAGGCTGCGGGTCCAGATCAGGGCGCCCCGTAGGTGGAGGCCGGCGAGGTAACCGGCGGGTGTCCTGTCGTAGCGGGTGGCGAGCCCCCGCCAGTCCTTGATCTTGTTGGTGCATCGCTCGGCGGTGTCGCGCTCCTGGTACAGCTCGCATGACTCTCACAACTGTTCATTCGTGAGAACACTTGAAGTTGACGGGGGATGGAGAGTGTCCCCCACTTTTGGTTGAGCCGAAATCCGTCGCGCGAGTGACGAGGCGGAGCCGGGTCTCCAGCGACTACGCGCTCCTGGTACAGCTCGCATGACTCTCACAACTGTTCATTCGTGAGAACACTTGAAGTTGACGGGGGACGGAGAGTGTCCCCCACTTTTGGTTGAGCCGAAATCCGTCGCACGAGTGACGAGGCGGAGCCGGGTTTCCAGCGACTATGGGACGACGTTGCGAACCATTCTTCGCCGGGGGGCAGTGTGCGGGACAGTGAAGC
>NZ_JBSFWD010000066.1:0-43215 GCF_053592655.1 Streptosporangium sp. NPDC002607 | reverse complement strand
TTGCTGCTGGCCTGCTGGGCCGGGATCTGCCCCACCTGCCGCCGCACATTACCCAGACACGCCCAGCCCATCCCCACCTAACCAAGCCCTACTAGGACTCGTCCTGGCAGGGAATCGTCGCCGCCGTCGGCGCGGCAGGCGCGTTCTCAAGGAAGGCCTGGGTTGAGACGGCATAGGCGGAACACAGAAGCTGGCCAAGGCGCGTCGCCCTGCCGTCACCGAAACGCCGGGTGGGAACACCCATGACATGCAGGCGCCGTTCCAGGGCCACGCCTGAGACCGCGACCACCGTGTCACCGCACCGATCAACCCAGCGAAACGCGTCCCGGAGCAGCGCAAGGGCAAGCGGGCCGAAACCCGCTGCCGTAGTGCGGGGCCAGGCCCGGCCAGTGGCCAGGCGGCTGAGCTCCCAGATGCTCGGATCGCGAGGAGCGGGGGCGCCGCGCAACGTCTCGGAGAAGACGTCGGGGATCATATAAGGACCGTCGGTGGGCAGGAGCCGACAGCACCCCGTGACCTCCCGGCAGACCTCCCCATGGCTGATCACATAGACCGGATCGCAGTCGTCGTAGGAATCTCGCTCCATTCCGTGGAGGCTGTCGACGTCCCAGCGGAGGCGTTCGTAGAACACCTCGTAGCGGAGGCGGAACATGCCGGTGAGTAACCACGCCGGGAGGTCACCCGTGCGGCCGACGACAATCCGTTGTACGCACTCCATAGGGCTAGTCAATGAATGGTTACCGGCGTCGATGTCGTATCTCTCCAGTGATCGGGTCCCGCGCCACCCACTGGCTGGCGTTTGGCATGCGCTGCACCTCGTCGCGCCACTCGTCGACGAGCAGTCCGGCTACACCCCCAGCGTGACCACCTCACCGGTGAACCAGTAAGAAACCTTCCCGATCGGACCATACGCCCTAGACAGGGCGGGTCAAGCACTTTCTACGCCCTCACCAGGACAGGAGCACCCCGTGATTCTGCTGTGTGGTGTTGACTGCCGTTTTTTGGTGGTCTGCCGTGTGATGTGGCTACTACCGGCATTAACCAGGAGTAGCTGGCCGCGTCCGCATCGTCGCGAAGTGGCGATGCCTTAGCACTGATTCATGATCTTACTGTCTGCGTTACTGCTGATTGATACGTCTTATCGCTTCTCTGATCCTCTCCGATCTTCGATGCTGTTTGTCTGTTCTTTGTGGTCTCTGCTGTGTGGTACTGACTGCTCATTCCTCGCCGCGAACCGGTGTACGGACGTGGGCTTGGCCGCGAGGGGCTTGGGCGGACCAGGCCAGGCGATCGGCCGGTGCCGCGATCGGCCCCGGTCCGCCCGCCCCCGGCCCTTCGATCCGCTCGGCCAGGCCGGCCAGCAGCGCGGCCGCGCCCCGGCAACCGCTCCGCCACGCGGCGACGTCACCAGGCGGGGTGCTCTGCAACTGCGAGCGGACGACGTCGACCAGCTGCGCGGCGCGCTTCCAGGCGTCCGCATCGACGGCGGCCTGCTCGCCGGGCCCGGCCGGGCCCGCGACCTGCGGGGAGCACCGCCACTCGGCGAGCGCCTGGCCCTCGCCATCGGCGACGTCCCAGTGCCGGCGCAGCTGGGGCAGGGTCAGATCGGCCGCGAGCTTGCCGCCACCGAACCACACCGCCGTCCGCCCGTCGGCGGGCCGCAGCGCGGCGGAGTAGCCGACGACGCGGTCGCGGCCGCCGGTGGCGAACCGGGCCCGCACCCACACCCCGGAGGCCTTGGCCCGGCGCACGAACTCCGCCTCGCTCGACGAGCTCGCGGCCGCCGCCCGCACCAGGCGTGCCAGGCGCAGCCGGTCGGGATCCCGCTCGCCGCGCCCCGCCCGGCGGCCGGGCCGCGCGAGGGCGGGCCGGTGCCGGCACCGCGCGCCCGGGTGCGCTGGAGGCGTTCGGCCTCGGCGCGGCTGTAGCCGGGCAGCCCCCGCCCGGGGCGGCCCTCGACCACGTGCAGACCGAACCGGCGCTCCATCTGCCCACACAGCGCCGACATCGCCATCCGGTCCCGGCCGGGCGCGGCGAGGCTGCAGTCCTCGCGCACCAGGTTGACCGCCAGGGGGCCGTGGTGGACGGCGATCCACCGGCACGGCGCTTTTCCGGTGGAGTCGTCGAAGCCCAGCCGGGCTACGGCGGCGCGGGCGACGATCGCCCACTGCTCATCCGACAGGGTCTCCTCGGCGGGCAGCGAGATGGCGCAGTGCCACACCCAGCCCTGCTCGGGCGCCATCCTGGCGATCACCCGGTGGTCATCGAGCCTGTGCCCCAGCTCCAGGACCCGCTCCCAGTGCTGCAGGGCGTCCAGGCGGGTGCCGTCTGCGACGTCCAGGATCTCGTCGGCGGCGATCACCCGCTGGTCGCGGTGCTCGTTGGCGCGGCCCGGCCCGAACAGGTAGCGCATCAGGCCGCCGATGTCGTGGCCATGCTTGACCGCGATCTTGTTGATCACCGCCCGCCCCCGCCCTGCCCCTCACCCCCGTCTTCGGGGCGCTCGGGAATCAGCTGGGCCAAGACCAGGTCGATCCGGTGGGTGGCCCGGCGCACCGCGTGCATGGTCGCCCCGACTTCCGCGGCCGCCGGGGCCTGGCCGGTGTTGGCCTTGGCCGCCAGTTGGTTGACGTTGTTGCCGATCGCGCGCAGCACCCGCTGCGCGGCCGTGACCTCCCGGGCCAGGGCCCGGCACTCGGCCACCGTCATCAACCGGTCTCCCTGGGCCAGGGAGGCCAGCATCGTCTCGGCGATCAGGTTCGGCACGCTCATCCCGGCCGCCGCAGCCACCTGATCTACCCGGTGTTGCTCGGTGTCGGTGAACCGCACCGTGTGCCGGTTCCCGCGCCCGCCGGCCACCCGGCGACGACGCCCACCCGAGCGAGGCCGGGGCCCGGGTTCGGGGGGCGATGCTTCCTCGACGTCGACCACCGGCCTCTCCCTCCAGCGCAGCGACCCCGCCCCCGGGTGGGGACAGATCACCCTTCGACGGTAGGCAGGTGATCACTACGGGCGAAAGCCCCAGACGGCGCGCAGACGTCTGATCTCCATCTTGCTCACTGCAGTACGGCGCCGCCTGGATACCTGTCCACTCCCCGCCTGGCCCCCGCCTCGCCCCCCAGGGCTTGCCCGGTCGACGCGCGGCCGACTGTCCGGGGCGACCCGACCGGTGGCACCCGAAAGGAACGCCTCTTCGCTGCGTATCCTCGCGTAGTGAAGATCATCCACAGCGCGGCCGGCGCTCTCGCGCTCGGTGCGGGATTCGGTGCACTCACCTCCCTCGTCAAAGACGCATCCTTGGGCGGGGTGTGGGTCATGAAGATCGCCGAAGTAGCGGGGCTGCTGCTGGACGTCGGCTGGTCCTGGGCCGCACTGGCGGTGGCGGCGGGATGGCTGGCAGGTACACGCACCCGGGGGGCGGCCGCCGGTGTTCTGGCATTGACCGCGGCTACGACGGTGTATTACTGCACGGAGTCCGCCCTGAAAAGTCTGCCGTTGGCCTGGCAGGTGAGGTGGATGCTCCCCTGGCTGCTCGCGAGCCTGCTCTTCGGGCCGCCTCTGGGCGCTGTTGGCGCGACCATCAAGGGCCATGGAGTGATCGGCCTGCTTGCCCGATTGACGGTGCCGGTCGGCGCGATCGTTGAGATGACCTTTATGCCACCCGGAATCTTCCTGATCGGGCGTCCGACGGCGACCTCGGTTCGGGTGATCGTCTGTGCAGCCGCCGCGATGGGCGTTGCTGTCGTCCTCATCCGCTCCCTCATCGTGAAACAAAGCCCCCGCCGAGATCCGGAGTCGGATCGCTCATCTTGCTGCTGTTGTGAAATCGGCCCTCATGCGCGCGTGAGGGCCGGTCGATGCGACGGGCCGGACCTTCCCTCCCCGCCATTTCCGGCCTCACTCCCCGCCGCCTGCCCGGCCGGCGCGCGGCCGACTGTCCAGTCCGCCGACCGAGCGCCAGCGAGGGAGCGGACTTGACCGGCGGCAAGCGTCGGCCACACTCGGGCCGGGGGCGGGGCCGGGCTCGCGCGCCGTGCGAACCGTCCCGGCCACGGTCGGGTTTCGTCGCGTGCCGGCCTCCACTGCGCGGACGGCGGATCACTCCCGCCGAACCCGGCACCGTCCTGCCTTAAAGACGCCGCCCCACCCTCAGACAGACGCGCAGGCAGGCCGATGACGTCAACCAGCACCGCGCCGGTAACGACTGGTAATCAAGGCCTTGACCGGTTTCCGCTGTCAAAGGCGAGAGGGTCCTCGTCCTGGCTTTCTCACGCGCCTGCGCGTAACAGCTGGGCAGTGGGCAGGGTGTTCAGTGGGAGGCGGGGTGGTTCTGGGAGCCGAGGTCCTCACTCATCTGCTGAAGGGTATGGACGGTGAAGTCGGGTACGGGGCCATCGGCTTTCACCACCTGGTCGTCGGAGGGGGCATGGACACCAGGTGCGGTGCCCCAGCCGGCCAGGCGGACATCGGTGACGCTGGAGACGTAGAGGTCGATCTTCTTGAGGAGGGGTTCACTCCACGAGCTCCACGCCCTGCGGACAAGCTGGTCCTCACCGATCCACAGCCGCCAGGAGACCTCGATCCTGAGGTCCTTCGCGGTTGGCTTTCCGTCGGTGAGGAGACGGAATCCGGGGTAGGCCCTGCTCAGCTCGCCGAAGGTGATCTTTCCCTCGTACAGGGTGGTGCGGGTGCCGTCGTAGCGGCCCGCGGGCCGTTTGGCCGTGGTGGTGGCGAGCACGGCCCGCAACGTGGCGGGATCGGCGAGCCTGATCCGCCCGCTGTCCATCTCCGGCCTGGTCGTGTCGTCGTCGAACACGACCCACTCCTTGCCCGCGGGCAGCGGCGGCACCGGCCATCCCGATATATAGCTGCGGCCTGTGAAGGTGACCAACCGCACGCTCTCATCTGACCCGATAAGGCTGTTTCGGCTCGTCACGTCGCTGGCCGTGACCTTCCCGCCCCCGAACTGGACGGCCCCCTTGCTACGGAAGGTGATCTTGCTCTTGCGTTTGGTCATCCAGGAGGGAACATCGCTTCGATCCTCGGTCGTGTCGACCGCGACCCGGGAGAAGCGCACTCCGCCATGTGCCGCCATCTGCTTCTTGAGCGCCTGCACCGGGTCCGCCGGAGCGCTCTGGGCGCTCGCACCGTCACCGAACCCGGCGACCAGGGCGGATGCCAGGACGGCGGCGAATGTGGCGATAGGCCATCTCATCGGGGGGTTCTCCTGCTGCTCTTGCCCTACGGTGACGGGACCGCCGAGATCGCCGCAGTCCAAGATCTCAGAGCAGTCACAAGGTGCCCGGGCCCGCCGCCTCGCAACGAGGTCGGATGCGGCGCATCCGTACTGGGCGGCCTGAACCCTCGTCCTGCGATCGACCCCTTATGAGGTCTCAGTAGTATCGACGGAATTTTCAACGAATATGCAGGTCAGAGCTCTCTTAGGGATCTTCAGGCACAGCGTGGAAGATGGGCCGCTGACCTGCATATCCGTTGTTTCCTGCGTCGTTACTACTGGGACCCCAAAGGCCGGTCGACGCCTCGTCGTGACGGTTCGCGACACACCTGTGGGCTTGCCGGACATGACCTAGGCATGAACGTCACCGACACCGGGCCACCGCGCACCCAGCGCTTCGCCCGCCTCTACGAGCAGACGTATGCCGCGTTGCTGCGGTTCGTCGAGCGTCGTGTCCACCCCTCCCATGCCGAGGACGTGGTCGCCGACGTGTTCCTCGTCGCCTGGCGGCGCCTGGACGACGTGCCGCTGGCGGCGGACGAGGCTCGGGCCTGGCTGTTCGGCGTGGCGCACCGCACTCTGCGCAACGGGCTGCGGGCCGACCAGCGGCGGCAGGCACTTACCGTTCGCATCGCCGACAGCCAGCTGACCGGCGCCGCGGCGACCGGGCTGGACCCCGAGCTGGTGGCACGCCGGCTCGACCTCGTCCGGGCGTGGCGGCGGCTCAGCCCGCGCCACCAGGAGACGCTCGCCTTGGCCGTGTGGGACGGCCTCACAGCCCCGCAGGCCGCGCGGGTGCTCGGCATTTCCCCCGTCGCGTTCCGGCTTCGGCTCACCCGGGCCCGGCGTGCCCTGCGCCACCACGCCGACGCGGTCCCCGCCACTACAACCCAGCCCGTGGCAACCGCCACCGTGGACTCCCGGAGCATGCGATGAACGACACCCTCGACCACGCCCTGCGCGACCTCGACCCGGCCGTCACCCCCGCCGACCTGGACACCAGCACCGACCCCAAGGCTCGGGTCCTGCTGGCCCGGGTGGTGGCCACCGACCCGATGGAGACGCCCGCACCGACGACCAGCAGCCCTCGCCTGCTCACCGCCGGGCGTCTCACCGCTGCCGGCGGAGGGGTGGCCGTCGGCATCGCGGCAGCGCTGCTGCTGCCCGGCGTGTTCGGCGGTGGCTCGGCGATGGCAGCGTGGACCGCGACGCCGCACACGGTGAGCGGTGACCGGGCCGCCGACGCCCAGGAGAAGTGCCTCGACAGCGCCCGGGACACCGCCAAGCGCACAACCGGGCGTGAGCTCGGCTTCCGGCCCGTGGTGACCGAGGGCCGGGGGCCATGGACGCTCGTCTACGTCAACGACGACAGCAGCCATCTGGCCGAGATCACCTGCCTGCTCCGCGATGGCGACCTCGTCGGCTCGACGGGCAGCACGCCGGGGCCCGGCGCACAACCGCTTTCGCCGGTTCCCGCGAGGTCTGCGCGGGCCGCCCTCGGCGCGGTCATGAGCACGAGTGAGGAGAGCGTGCGTATCGTGACCGGCAGGGTCGGTGCCGGCGTGGTGGGTCTGGAGCTCTCCACGGAGGCGAAAGGCAGCGTGACCGCGACCGTCACCGGCGGCTACTTCGCAGCCTGGTGGCCGGACGCGCCGACGACTGAGGAGCGCGAGAACGCCTCACCTCGTGGCGGCGTCAAGAGCGTCACGGCAATCCTCCGGGACGGGTCGCGGCACAGCGTCTCCCTCGAGGAGCTCACCGGCCGGACGAGCGCGCAGCTGAACACATCGGCCACGGGCGGCTCCGCGCGCGACTGATCTGGCCACCCGCGGCGGCGCCGAATACTGGGTGGACGGACACGGCGCGGCGAGATCGTACCCGGACTGCTAATGGGGGTTCCAGTAGTAACGACGCAGGAAACAACGGATATGCAGGTCAGCGGCCCCCTTCCAGGCTGTGCCCGAAGGTTCTTAAGGGAGCTCTGACCTGCAGGCGGGTAGCCCGAGGCATCTCAGCCTCGGGCCCCCACAGATCCCGGCGTGACAGTCTCCCGTCACCGGGCTCTTGTCACCCTGTTCGCCAGGCGTGCGGTGTCCACCGCCAGTGTCGGAACATGGCGGGATAGGCGCGTACGGCGTCTTTGTAAGCACGCAGTGCCTTCTTGACGGTGCGCAGTCGTCGGTACTTCTTGCGGATCCAGCGCAGCAGGTAGGAATTGATGCGCTCCAGGAGGGGATGCAGCGCGGTGCGGTTGAACGCGCCGTAGTACCGCATCCAGCCTTCCACGATCGGGTTGATCGCTTTGGCGAGTTGAGCGAGGGTCGATCCGATCCGCTGGTGCAACCGCCATGAGCGGACTTCCCGGCTGATCTTGTTGAGAGCGTTCTTGCTGATCGCGGGCTGGGACGACACGAACAGTCCGCCGTTCTGCGCCCGCGCTGTGCGAGGCCGGAACGTGAATCCCAAGAACGTGAACTCGGTGACGTCGTATCGCTGCCGCCGGTTCGCGTCCTTGCAGTACACGATCTTGGTCTTGGCCGGGTGAAGCGCGAGCCCGACCGCCTCCATCCGTTCTTGGAGCGCCGCCAGTACCTGGCGGGCCTGCCGCTCGGTGACACAGTGCATGACCGGGTGAGTCGGCGGCGGGAATCTCACCCGCCGCCGCTCGCAGAACCGTGCGGGAGCCTCTCGGCTCACACGGCTCCCGTTGTCCAGCCATCAGGCTTGAGGCCGAACCGCCAATGGGTGAACATGTTGGGATACCGGCGGGCTGTGCCCGCCAGTAATTCTCCCGCTCGTTTCTCCCTGCGGCGTAGTCGTTTGTACTTCCGGCAAGCCCAACCCACCAACATTCTGTTGATGCGCCGGAGGAGGGGATACAACATGGACTTGTAGAAGCGCCCGTAATAGTTGATCCATCCTTGCACGATGCTGTTGAACATCCGCGCAAGGTCCATCAGCGACTTGTCACTACGTTGGGCGATGCGCCAGGAGCGCATTTCCTTGCCCATCGCTTTGATTGCCTCCTTGCTGACCGCGGGCAGGAAGCTCACAAAGTGCTTCCCGTACCGGTTCTTGGCCGGCCTGGGCCGGCCTGGGCCGGAACGTATACCCAAGAAACGTGAACGAGGTGTGTTCGTACGAGCCACCCCGGTCCGCGTCCTTGCAATAGACGATGCGCGTCTTGCCCGGATGCAATTCCAGCCCGACCTGCGCCAATCGCTGCGCGAGAGCGTTCCGCACACGGCGGGTCTGCCCTTCGCTACCGCAGTGAATCACCGCATCATCGCAGTACCGTTCAAAGGTGACCTGCGGGAACTCCCGCACCAGCCACACATCGAACGCGTAGTGCAGATACAGATTCGCCAGCACGGGAGAAATCGCCGACCCTTGGGGAGTCCCACGATTCCGTTGCTGCACCGATCCGTCCGCCTTCGCCCACGGCGCAACCAGCCACCGCCCGCTCCAGATACATCGCGGCCACCGTCTGGGCGATGCGGTCAGAAACAGTGGGCACCCCGAGCACGCGGATACCCTTCCCGTCCGCCTTGGGGATCTCCACGGCCTTCACCGCCGGAGGGAAATACGAGCCGGACGACATCCGATTCCACAACTTGAACAAGTTCCCCGAAAGGTTCTGTTCGTACTGCTCGATCGTCACGCCGTCCGCCCCGGGTGCACCTTTGTTGGCCTTGACCCGCTGAAATGCCTCCCACACCATCGACTTTGGAACGTCAAACGACTTGACCTTAACCTTGGCCTGCGGCCTTGATCCGTTCACCTGGCTCCTCCCGGGAACTCCGGTTGACCACCAAACAGGATCGGGACAACCCGCCCCCTTGGCTCCACCCCCATTACAGGGGCTTCATCACTACTACGAGGCGGTCCGTCCCCCTGCCACGCATCGGTACTCAGCCCCTCACAGTTTCAGCTGTTTGAGGTTCTCCCTTATTGCCAACCGGCCTTCAACCTGACCGGTGGCGGCATCGTGGCGAGGGGTTCCCACGTTCCGCACCAGCGCCTGAACCGAGCTCGCGCCACCTTTATGCCGGGCACCACCTGGCCAGGAATACAGGAACCCGCCAGATTCATCCCGGGGCAACAACTGGACCCCGGTTTCGGTAACCGTTCATACGCTTTCGACACTTCGTCAGTGGTTCACTCGCGTTCGCCTTCTCGGCTCGTACCTGACGCATCTTGTGCGCCTTTTCCGCAGTGCTCATCACCCCGGCTCATTCACCGGAGCAACCTGCGGCGGTTTGAGACCTCCCCCTGTGTGAGCGGTCCCGGAGGGCCCACCTCCATCACCGGTGCAGCATCACTTCGGAAGATTCCGTCTACATCGAGACCTCCCGTTGTGTTCGTGGCGCACCGTCGTCGGCGTAGCGCTCGAACACCACATCCGGGAACTCCCGGGTGATCCAGGCGTCGAACGCATGGTGCAGGAACAGATTCGCCAGGACAGGTGAGATCGCCGACCCCTGCGGGGTTCCGCGCTCTCGATCTTGCAAGGTTCCGTCGGGCAGTGCCGGCGGCGCGGCAAGCCACCGCTGGACATACAGCATCACCCACGGCAGATCGGTGTGCGCCTGGACCGCCTTGACGATCAGAGCCCAGGACACGGAGTCGAAGAACTTCCGGATGTCGAACTCGACCACCCAGTCGAACTCCCAGCAGCGTTGCCGACAGGCCCAGACCGCATCCAGCGCCGAGCGGCCCGGACGGTAGCCGTAGGAGCTTGGATGGAAGATCGGTTCGACCTTCGCTTCCAGCACCCCGGCCACCACCGTCTGCGCGATCCGATCGGCCACGGTAGGAACGCCCGGCATTCTGGTGCCACCGCCGTGCGCCTTCGGGATCTCCACAGCCATGACCGGAGGCGGAAAGTACGTTCCCGAGGACATTCGATTCCAGATCTTGTACAGGTTGTTCTTCAGATCCTTCTCGAATTCCCCGATGGACAACCCGTCCACCCCGGCCGCGCCCTTATTCGCCTTGACCTTCTCCCACGCCACCTGGACAGCCCATTTAGAGATCTCAAACGGCTTGCCCGGTGCTTTCAACTCGTCCACGCGACCCCTCCCGGAGAACTTCCGGTTGATCGAGCAAACGGGTCACGAACGACCCGGCCCCTTCGCTCCAGTCCCGTTACAAGACCTTCACCACTACTACGGGCCGGTCCGCCGGCGCGCCCGGCAACGGGTACCCTGACGCCGTCTCCCGGGGTTCCCCCAGACCACGGCTCTCCCCTGTCGCCCACCGAGGCGGGCAGTCTCCGAACAGCGCCTTCTCCTGTTCCACTCGAACGCCGCAGACCGGACTCACGCCACCTCCATGCCGGACACCGCCTGGCCAATAAGCGGACACCCGCCAGGCTCATCCCGGGGTCGTATTCACTCCCCGGTTTCGATGTCATCTGTTCCGATTTCGACACGTCGTCAGTGGTTCACTCACGTTCGCCTTCCCGGTCCCCACCTGACGCCTTTCCGGCGCCTTTTCCTCATCGCTCACCACGACTGTCTTCAGCAAACGCTGAATGAGGCGGTTTGGAGCCTCCCTCCGCAGGGCGACACCGAAGGGCCACAACCTTCATCGTCCGAGCAGCATCGCTCCAGATCATTCGCCTACATCGAACTCTCCTTCACGTTCAGGACACACGAATACGGCGGAAACGGGCCGCGTCCGGCCGGACCTGCACGTCACGCTCGGTGTGCTAGGCGAGGTCCCCCCGGAACTCCCGAAATCGTCGGTGCGGCGGCGTAGGCGCTCCATCTCAGTGGCCGACGCGCTGGCCCGCTTCCGACGAACTCGGTCTGGAATGATGGGCCCGGCCTATATGGTCCCGGCATGAACTCCGCTTCTGCGAACATTTCGGGCCCGTGGCGAGAACAGCTGACCGGCGCCTTTGAGATCCTGCTCGGCCGTCCGCTGGCGAGTTTCGACGCCGACGCCATCTATGCGACGTTCTTCGGCGGCAACCTCATCAACGAGCTCGGCTTCGCGCGGGACACCGCCTGGGTGAACCCGGCCGCCCTCCGCGGCGCCGAGCCGGTCGTCTGGGACTGCCCGATCTTCGACCTGGACGAGCCGCTGCTGGAGTTCGACGCGAGCCGATCGGTCTTCGAGTTCGACAAGGCCGGGCTACCGCCGGAGTTCGAGGCGGATCTCGCGGCGGCGTGCTTCGCGGGCCGGCTCGTCCTGGGCGGCGACCTGGCTCCCCTGCTGGCGCGGTACGACCTCGCCGCGTCCGATCTGCGCGACACCTGGACCGTCTGCCACCCGCGGCTGGTCTCGGACGGCACGCTCTTCGACGCGATGCGGGTCGCCACCGCGCTCGGCACGGGCCCCGAAAGCCTCCTTCCCCTCGAGGCGGAGGCGGCCGAGGAGTGGCAGGAGGCGCTGGCCGACCTCACGCCGCCCGAGTTGTTCGCCCACCTGAGTTTCTTCTGCACCGAAGGCGAGGAGGGACTGATGTACCTGCGGACCGAGCGGTCGGGCGGCGACCTGCTCGCCGACGAGGGCTGCACGCTGATCGCCAACTGGGAGGAGGGCCAGAGCCAGGTCGAGTTCGCGGTCGTCCAGGTCGGCGAGCTCTTGGCAGGGCCGCACCCGTCCTGAAGAACACACGGCGAGCCGGGGAGCGGCAGACCCGTCAGGGCCGGACGGCAGACGGCGCGAGGCCGCCTGCCGTCAACGCCGCGGCGGGCGCGACCGAGCTTGGCCGGCCGAGGATGTTGGCCGAGCGCTTCGGTCGCCCTGTCGGCAGGTCGGTCAGTCCAAGACTGGAGAGCATTGACTCTGTCAGGGGGCCTCCGGCGGCCCGTTTCCGCCGTATTCCGGAACCGCCGCGTATCGCATCCGATGCGAATTAGCGACACCTCATGCCCCATGGTTTCGAGGGACCAAGAAGGTCTGCGTCAGGGGAAGTTCTAGCCGACTGCACTCTACCTAGCCGTCTCCTCCTGAGGCAGGCGAGGCGCGTGAGACCCACACGCTGACCTGGGGCGCTAGACAGTCCTTCGCGTTGGATGCGAATATTTCGCATCCAACGCGAACAGCGGAGTGATGTACCCCGGCTTTCGTGGAGTCTCCACCGAACCCGGCGCGGTTCACACCGAAAGTAATGCCGGGACCGCCCGGCGCGGCCGCGCTCCGGAGCCGTTCGCCTCCGGCGAGCTGCTCGGCCTGGGCCGGCAGAAGGTGATGCAGGCACCTTCAAGTCAATCTCAAGCGTGATCTTCTATACCTACGGGTGTGAACACGACTCCTCCGCGGCAGCGCCGATCACTATCTCGCCGTACCCTGCTCCTGGGCGGACTCGGGGCCCTGGCCGCGGTCGGCGTGCCGACCACGATCGCTCTCACCCGCACCATCGAGCTCCCCCCGAGCGCCACCCCCACCGGCGCCCCCGAACTCCCACCGACCGCCACCCTCACCGGCTACGTCGGCGCCGTCTACTCGATGGCCTTCAGCCCGGACGGCAAGATCCTCGCCGCCGGCGGCCACGACGACACGGTGCGGTTGTGGAACGCGGCCGGCCGTAAAACCATTGCCGCCCTCCCCAGCCACACCAGCATCGTCTACTCGGTGGTCTTCAGCCCGGACGGTAAAACCCTCGCCACCGCCGGCAGCCTCGACGGCACGGTGCGGCTGTGGGACGTGACCGGCCGCAAAACCGTTGCCACCGCCGCCCTCACCAGCAGCCCCGTCTACTCGATGGCCTTCAGCCCGGACGGCAAGATCCTCGCCACCGGCGGCAGCGACACGGTGCAGTTATGGGACGTGGCCGATCGCAAAACCATTGCCACCCTCGACAGCCACACCAGCGACTGGTTCCACTCGATGGCCTTCAGCCCGGACGGCGAAACCCTCGCCACCGCCGGCAGCATCAACGGCGAGGTGCGGCTGTGGGACGTGGCCGGCCGCAAAACCGTTGTCACCGCCACCCTCAGCGGCCACACCGGCTATGTCCGCTCGGTGGCCTTCAGCCCGGACGGCAAATTCCTCGCCACCGGCAGCGACGACGGCCAGGCACTCGTGTGGGACGTGGCCAGCCGCGAAACCGCCACCACCCTCAGCGGCTACACCGGCGCCGTCTCCTCGGTGGCCTTCAGCCCGGACGGCAAGACCCTCGCCACCGGCGGCCTCGACAACACGGTGCGGCTGTGGGACGTGGCCAGCCGCGAACCCACCACCCTCACCAGCAACACCGAGAACGTCTACGAGGTGGTCTTCAGCCCGGACGGCAAAACCCTCGCCGCAGGGAGCGAAGACGGCACAGTACGGCTGTGGAGCACTACTCGCCCCGTCACTGAGGCTACCCACTCCTAACAGCTTCGACCTTTCGGGAACCATGGCTTTCCCGTCGCGCCCCTTTCGGGAGCTGCGCGCAGCCCAGCCGCGGCCCGCCCCCTCCGCAGCAGCGCCGATCACTATCTCGCCGTGCGCTGCTGGGGATTCCCGTGAGTTATCGGGCGCCGGGCAAAACGGCGTGCATGAAATCGGTATGTGGAAGGTTCCCAGCGAAGGAGCAGGTGGGTCAGCCGGCCCACGACCTGCCTGCTCCTTAACGCCTCGTCGCGCTCGATCCAAGACCATCAGATGTTCAGGTCTCGGCGTTGATGCATACGGCCGTCCCTGCCGAGCTCGATGACAGTGTCGACTCCAATCCGCTCGAGGAGCGCGAAGTCGTGGCTGACGACGAGAAGCGCCCCGCGGTACGCATCGAGGGCCTCCGCGAGCTGCTCGACGCTGGCGATATCGAGATTGTTGGTGGGCTCATCCAGGACCAGCAGCTGAGCCGGCGGCTCCGACAAGAGGAGTCGCGCGAGGGAGACGCGGAACCGCTCGCCGCCGGATAGCGTACGCACCGGACGATCGGCGCTGTCGCCCCGCAGAAGAAGCCGGGCGAGTTGGTTGCGGATCGTGCCTGCCGGCGTCCCAGGGGCGACCGACTGCACATTCGCCATCGCGCTCGCATCGTCGTCGAGCCCGTCGAGACGCTGCGGGAGGTAGCCGACGAGCTCGGTCAGGAGACGCCCATGCGGCCGATCGGGCGCGGGAGCCGTGCCGCGGATGAGCTGCTCGATCAAAGTCGACTTTCCGGTGCCGTTCGCCCCGACAAGCGCGACCCGCTCCGGCCCTTGGATCACGAAGGTGCGGTCCTGGTCATGCAGCTCCGCGAGGCGCCTTCCGCGCGGAACGTCGGGATCAGGCAGGACGAGGGTGATGTGCTCCTCTCCGCGTACGCGGGCGTCCGCGGCGTCGACTGCGACTTGGGCCGCCTGGACCTTGTTGTCGAGCGTGGAGCGCAACGAGCCCGCGGACGCCTGGGCCTTGCTGGCGCGGTTGCCCGCCAGGATCTTCGGGATGCCGCCGTCCCTCTGGGTCTTCTTCGCAGTGCGCTCCCTGCGCGCCAGCTTCGTCTCCGCCTCGACGCGCTGCCGCTTCTCGACCTTGAGCGCTTGCTGGGCTGACCGCGCGGCTTGGACCGCCGCCGCCTGCTCTTGCTCCTGGTGTTCCTTCCAGGCGCTGTAAGGGCCGCCGAAGGTGTCGAGGGTGCCGCCGTAGAGCTCGGTGGTGTTCTCCATGTGCTCCAGCAGCTCGAGGTCGTGGCTGACCACGACGAGGGTCCCCGGCCACTGGTCGACGAAGTCGGCGAGCTTGGCGCGGGTAGGCCGGTCGAGGTTGTTTGTGGGCTCGTCGAGCAGGGTGATCGCAGTGCGGCGGATGCTCAGCCCGGTGATGGCGATGAGCATCGCCTCTCCGCCGGAGACCTCGGCCACGCGACGGTCGAGGTCTCCGGCGGTGAATCCGATCTGGTGTAGGGCTTCGTCGGCGCGGGACTCGATGTCCCAGTCATCGCCGATCGTGTCGAAGTGGCGTTCGTCGACGTCGCCGGACTCGATGGCCCTCATCGCGGCGATGATCCCATCGATCCCAAGGAGCTCGGCGATCGTCGCCTCTTGCCGGAGCGTGAGCGTCTGAGGCAGGTAGCCGACCTCGCCGATGGTGTCGATCTGGCCGACGGTCGGCTGCAGGATGCCTGCGATCAGCCGCAGCAGCGTCGACTTCCCGGCACCGTTGCGCCCGATCAAGCCGGTGCGGCCGGCGCTGAAGGTGCCGTTGACGCCCGAGAGTGCAACGGTGCCGTCTGGCCATTCGAAGGTCAGATCGCGGAATGTGATGGCGGACTTCGTGGACATGGGTGGTGTTCCTCTTCTTTCTTCCCGTCAGCTGCGGAGGGGCGTGACGGGGATCAGTTCGGTGTTGACGGGAGCGGCGATCGTGGGGTCCGCCGCGAGGTATTTGGCGTGGAGCTGACCGCAAGCGGCATCAATGCCGGTGCCTAACTGCCGTCGCCTCGTCGCGTGCACGCCGCGCACGGTTAGCCCGCGCACGAACTCGTCTATTCGGATGGAGGACGGGGCTCGGTAGTCCGGTGACGCTCCTGCCGCCTCGTTGTAGCGGATGACGCTGACGTGGAACAGCTCGGGCCGAGACCGCGCACGGACCAGTTCGGCGAGAGCAGCGAGATGGTCGTCGCTGTCGTTGACGCCGGCGATGAGCAGATAGGCGAGGTAGACCTTTCGGCGGCTCCTGGCGGCGTGCCGGTCGAGGATGTCGAGGCTCTGCGCGAGCGGGAAGCGTCCCTCGAGCGGGATGATGCGGGCACGCTCCTGCGCGAACGGTGAGTGCACGGACAGGGTGATTGTCACCTGTGGGTGCTCGTCGACCAGGCGGGTGAGGTTCGGCGCGAACCCCACGGTGGACACGGTCACCCGTCGTGCGGACATCCCCGCGTAGCCCGCGTCAGTCAGCAGGGTGAGCGCGTCGAACACGTGAGGGTTGGCGAGCGCCTCTCCCATCCCCATGAACGCGACACTCGCGGGTCGGGGCAGCCCTTCGCGGGTCCAGTGCGGGTGCATCACCTGGGCGACGATCTCGTCGGCAGTGAGGTTGCGGACCAGGCCCACCGCGCCGGTGGCGCAGAAGGTGCAGCCCAGGCCGCACCCAGCCTGCGACGAGATGCACATGGAGTCCCATCCGGCTCGATAGTGAGACACGACGGTCTCGATGCGGGCGCCGCTTTCGGACGCGAATAGCACCTTCTCAACCTGTTCGTCTCGTTGGACTTCCAGCGGGGTCAGGGGGTGCAGCCGTGGACCGAATCGTTCCGCGAGATCGGCACGCAGGCCGGCCGGCAGCGCATGAACGTCGGCGAAGGTCTCGGCCGTCGAGCTCTGCCACGCCGCGATGAGCTGACCAAAGCGGAACGCAGGCGCACCGGTCTGTGCGAGACGGTCGCGAATGCGCATCCAGCGGCTTCTCGTGGTCAGGACAGTGCTCACGTGTCACCGTTCGTCGGAGGCAAGACCTCACGACCCCGGTAGACGCCGCAGTGCTGGCATGCGCGGTGCGGCGGGGTGGGCTTGCCGCAGGCGGGATTCGTGCAGGTGGTGAGCGCCGGGGCGCTCGTCTTCCAGTGAGCGCGACGGTGACGGGTGCGGGAACGCGACGTGCGGTGCTGCATGGCCACGGCCTTTCGTGGGTGGTTTCGAATGCCAACGGAACTGGCGGGACAACCGACCACGGGCCGTGAGTCACTGCGGCGAGAGATTCGATCAGGGCTGCCGGGGCACCATCTGCGTGCGGCGCTATGCCGCTGCCCGAGTGCTGGGCGATGGATGAATGGGCACGGGGAGGATCGAAGTCGCACGCGTTCGCAGGCACAAACCGGAGACCGAGGTCGGTGCGGTGCGAACGTGCCGGCAAGTTTCACGCAGAGGTGTCAACGCCTCGGACGGGCGGACTCACACTGCTGCGCGAGGAGAACGGTCATTCACCAGCGTGGGCATCGCCCACACGGGTGAAAGCCACCGGCAGTTCGGTGGCTAGATTCTGTCGACCTCAATCTCCATGGCACCCATCGTAACAAAGACCTCCTATGAGTTCGAATCCGAATGGGACCGGGCCCGGTACCGCGGCCCGTTTCTGCCGTATTCCGGTGGCACCCGTTCCTCACCCTCCCGGCTCGTCCCCCGACAGCCCTTCGGCCGGTGCGCGGCCGACTGTCCGGTCCGGAGCGGACGAGCGCAGCGAGGACAGGCCGGACTTGACCGGCGGCAAGCAGCGGCCACGCTTCGGGCCAGGGGCGAGACACATCACCACAGGTCAGCAGCAACTTCGTTGAAAATTTCTTCATTGCTACCGGGACCCCTTCCGAAAAGATCGTGTTTTTGGAAGCGGAGATGGCCACGACCTCCGAGAACACGCACGACTGAGAGGCGAAACCCCAGCTCGGCACTTCCGAGAGCAGGAGCGCACCGCTAGTTGGTGGCTGGGAGCACGTTCGGGAGGAGAACGCTAGCTGGGGCGAGACATATCCCCGCCCGCGTAGATCGGCGCGCAGCTCTCCCTGAAGGTCGCATCCCTTATGTGAGCACCTCGCCGTGGCGCATCTGCTCACGCTGCGCCGCCGAAGGCGTCTCCAGCAGGGTGCTGATGCGGTCGACCACGCTGTAGGCGGCGCCGATCAGGTCGCCCAGCTCGCGGACGGAGAGTTTCACCGTCACTCGCCAGGGCACGCCGTCGAGGCGTACGAGCAGGTCGGTGCTCGCGGGTTCGTAGACGATGTCGGTCAGCTCGCCCTGCCAGGAGCGGCCCTCGTGGTAGTCGGTCCACGCGCTGGTGTCGCAGAGCTCGTAGAGAACGTACCCGTGCCGGATCAGGCCAGGACCGTGCGGGTGGGGTGTCACCACGGTGTGGTCATAGTCGGCCGGTTCGGGACGGGCCGACCGGCCCTGCGCGGTCAGGAGCGCGCGCAGGGCCGGCCGGGAGATGTCGTAGTCCACCTTCAGGTGCCGCGGCGGATGGTCGGGGTGTTCCACGACCAGTGAGGCGCGCTCGCCGGTGAGGCCGATGCGAGCGAAGCACAGTCCGGCCTCGGCGTTGAACCGCTGAATGGCCTGTACCTGCGCGAGCAGCCCGCATGCCTGGTGGACCTGGGCGCTGTCACCGACACGCATGTCACCCTCCGCTGAGGGGCTGAGATCATTCCGGACAGCGGGATCCGCGGCTGCGAACTACGCAACCGGCTGAAGCGCTGTGTACTCGTCGAGGACTTCGAACGGCGTCCGGTAACCAACAGATGAATGAAGTCGGCGCCGATTGCAGAAGCTCTCGATATAACGAATCACGGCTCGGCGAACCTTCGCCCGGCCGGCGAAAACGTACCGTTTCAGCCACTCGTTCTTCAATGCTGAAAAGAACGATTCCGCCATGGCCTTATCGTAACATATGCCGGTACGGCCAACGGACCTCCGAACATCCAGCCTCTTCAGCACGGCGCCAAATTCATCGGATGTGTAGTTCGACCCTCTATCGGAGTGGAAGATCGCGTCCTTTTCAATGGTGAAGGTCTGTACCGCGTTCTCGATCGCCTCGGTGATCAACTCGGTGCGGTAGTGATCGGCCATCGCCCAGCCCACCACGGCCTTGCTGTAGCAGTCGATCACCGTGGCCAGGTGGCAAAACCCCTCCCAGGTCGGGATATACGTGATGTCGCCCACCAGCTTGACACCGGGCCGGACGGCGGTGAAATCGCGTCTGACCAGGTCGGGGATGCCCCGGAAGGCGCCCTGCTCGGTGAGCTTCGGCGTGAAGGGCCGCACCTGCGCCGGCAGCAGGCCCAGCTCGCGCATCAGCACCCGCACCGGCTCAGCCGAACAGCGCTCACCGCGGCGCGGCAACTCGGCGTGGACGCGCCGGTAGCCGTACACCTCCTCGTGCTCGTAGAAGATGCCCGCGATCAGGTCCTGGAGCAGGTCGCGGCGCTGCGCGGTCGCCGAGGCGGGCCGGTCGCGCCACTCGTAATACCCAGAGCGGGACACCTCCAGCCAGTCGCACATTTTCACAATCTTATGGTTGGCCTTCTCCGCGTCGATCAACTCGAACTTCGCGGTCACCGATTGTTCTCGGCCGCGAAGAAGGCCGCGGCTTTTTTCAGAAAGGAAAGCTTCTCGCGGAGTTCGGAGTTTTCTCGCTCGAGTTCGCGCAGCCGGGCGCGCTCGGGGCCGCTGAGGGAGTGTGGTTCTTCTTCCGCGCGCGTTCGCTTGTAGGTGTTCACCCAGTTGCCGAGCGTGGTGTCGTGGACGCCGAACTCTCTGGCGACCTCGGCGATCGTGCGGGGGCCGTCGAGGACCATGCGCACAGCCTCGTCCTTGAACTCCTGGCTGAATCTACGCCTGGAACCTTTCGGCATGTTTCTATCTCCTTCGGACTGTTACCACCCTGGCGAGTGGTCTGTCCGTAATCTCTGGAGCACCTCAGTTCAGCCGCCTCGCACTCCGCGGAGTGCGGGGCGGGCTCAGCTGCTACCTGCAGCTCCCCGAGTTCTCCTAGAAAGACAGGGTCGGATCGTGGTGTTGCCGCCGGGCGGCGAGTCAGATCGTGGTGCGGCGTAGTACCAGCGGTACCAGCAAGAACGCCACACCCGCGGCGAGAAAGGCGCCGGCCCCAGCGCCGCCCACTGCCCCACCGGCCAGCGCGGCCAGCGGCGGGACGACGGGCTGCGCCACGCCCCAAGATGATCCCTGGAAGGCGAACCAGCGCGGCCGATCGTCCTCCGGCGCTGCATCGGCGACCACCGACTGCCAGCGGCCCAGCAACACGCTGTTGACCGCAGTGCAGGCCAGATAGGCGGCGATGGTGAGCGGTGCAGTGGCGGCGGCGGCCATCACCAGTGCCAGCGCTCCCAGCAGCGCCGTCCCCACGCCGAGGATCAGCCCGTGCTCACCCCCGGACAGCAGCCGCCCGGCCGCCCACAGCGCCAGCGGGGCCAGCACGGCCGCGCCCGCGAGCGTCACACCGGGAACCCACGCCGGCGCCCCCCGCTCCAGCAGAGCCAGCGGCAGATACATCATCACCGCCAGATGCCCGACCGCGAACGCGGTGCCGGCAACCGTCAGCCGCACCAGCGCCGTCGGCGGGCGCCAGCGATTGTCCGCTCGCACGCGCCTCGTGCTGGCCCGTCCTTGTTCGCGGGGCAGAAGCGCGATCGCCACGATGGCCGCCGCCAGGCAGGTGAGCGCGTCGGCGGCCACAAGCCAGCGCACCCCCAGCGGCAGCAGCACCGCCGCCAGCAGGCCGGCCGCGGCCCCGCTGGCCGACAGCACCACACCCATGACCGCATACGTCGCGTGGCGCTGCTCACCCGAGCTCGCCCGTGCCAGCAGTTCCTGGCTGGCTGGCTCATACAGCTCGAACGCCAACCCGACCAGCGCGATTGCGACCACCACTTGCGCCGGGCCGTCCGCCACGGCCAGTGCGATCAGCGCCACGCCGGTCGCGGCCAGGCCGGCAGCCAGCACCGTGCGCGGGGAGAACCAGTCCAGAAGGAACGCTCCCGCCCAGCGTGAGATCAAGGCCGTCACCCCGAAGACCGCCAACGCCACCACAGCCAACTGCGGCCCGGCCAGCACCGCCAGGAACGACAGCGCGTAAGCACCGAGCGCGTTCAAGATCCGCACCCAGACCAGCGCTCTGGCCGCCTTCGGCAATGCCTTCAGCATTCATCCCCCCGTGCCAACCAACCGGTGGCGCATGCTTACACAAGCCACCGACAAACCGTGATGACCCGGACGTTCGCCCCGGCCAGCCGGGGATGGCCAGGTGAGCGAGCAGGCTAGCGGTGGGCCAGGAGAATCGCATGATGCTCAGTGCCGGCCGGGCCGTCGGGATCGGCGTGCACGGTAGCCGCACGCAACCGTGGAAGCTCATGGATCAGCCGATGCTCGGCCTCTACCGCCACCGCGTGCGCCTGCAGCAGCGACGCATCGTGCCGGACCATGATGTCCACCTCGGCGCGCAGCGTGTGACCGAGCCAGCGCAGCCGCACCGAGCCGACGCGCTCAACCCCGGCAACCCCGGCCAAGATCCGTTCGGCCTGGGCGACCAGCTTCGGATCGACCGCGTCCATCAGCCGGTGGTAGATCTCTCGTGCGGCGTCCCGCAACACGAACAGGATCGCCACAGTGATCAGCAAGCCAACGATCGGGTCGGCCAGCGGGAAGCCGAGCGCGGCGCCACCCGCGCCGAGCAGCACCGCCAGCGAGGTGAACCCGTCGGTGCGGGCGTGCAGACCATCGGCCACCAGGGCGGCAGAGCCGATCTCCCGGCCCACCTTGATCCGGTAGCGGGCCACCCACTCGTTGCCGAGGAACCCGACCACTCCGGCCGCGGCCACCAGTCCGAGCGCCCTCATGTCCTCCGGGTTGATCAGACGCTTGACCGCCTCGTAGCCGGCCAGCGCGGCCGATGCGGCGATCAAAACCACGATGACGACCCCGGCAAGGTCCTCAGCGCGGCCGTAGCCGTAGGTGAACCGGCGGGTGGCCGCCCACCGGCCCACCCAGAAGGCGATCGCCAGCGGCACCGCCGTCAACGCATCGGCGAAGTTGTGCAGCGTGTCGCCGAGCAGCGCCACCGAACCGGAGACCGCCACGATCGCCGACTGCACGAGCGCGGTGACCACCAGGACGGCGAACGAGATGGCCAGCACCCGCATCCCCCGGCTGCTGGACTCCAACGCCGAGTCGGTCTTGTCCGCGCTGTCGTGACTATGCGGGGTAACGACGTGGCCCACCTTCGCCAGCAACCGTCTGAACCCGCCACCTCGCTCTTCCTCATGCCCGTGCCCGTGCCCGTGGCCATGCCCGTGCCCGTGGTGGGGGGAATCCTGCTGCGCCATCCGCGTGCCTCGCTTGCCTCTCTGACCGCTTCGCCCGATTATATGTAGTCATGTACGCACGCGACAACGAATCAGGTGCCAACCTCTCGCAGGTGCAACCCACCGGCGCGCAGGTGGAAGCCGCAGTGGAAGCCTTTCGCATGCTCAGCGACGCCACCCGGCTGCGCCTGATGTGGCTGTTGTCCACCGGCGAGTTCGACGTCGGATCGCTCGCCGCAGCGATCGACGTGGCCAGACCCTCGGTCTCCCAGCACCTGGCCAAACTCCGGCTGGCCGGGCTCGTACAGACCCGAAGAGAAGGCCGCCGCGTGCTCTACCGCGCCCGCGACGCGCACGTCCGGGCCCTGATCGGCGAGGCGCTCTTCCACGCCGATCACGAGGTCTCCGGCATCCCCCGTCACGATTGACCGCGCGGGCGCGGTTCCCCCGCCGTGCCGGCGATCCGCTTCTTGATGGCCCGCGGACCCAGTTCTTCACGATCGTCTTTCAGGGGCGCAGCCTGGTCAGATGCTCCGGCCCCAGAACGCCGAACCGGCATCGCCTGACGTCAGGGGGTCCCGGTAGCAGTCGCGGAAAATCCAACGAACCTATCACTGACCTGCGGTTACATGGGCGACGTGGAGCGCCCCGGGAACGTCGCCCGGTTGGTCGGAGTTGTTGTCCCGGATGGGGTCAGGTCTTGCGGCGCGCTTTAGGGTCGCTAGTACGGCAGCCGCCATTTGTTAGCTGAGCTGTGTGTACGCCGTGGCCAGACGGGCTTGGCGCGCACCGATCAGCGTGTGACCTGCGCCGGCGCGGACGTAGGCCAGGTGCACGGTGTTGATGCCGTTGTCGATGCCGCCCGCGCAGCCCATGTGCTGCCGCTTGACGCCCGCCGTCGCGACCCCCTCGGCTGCTCTCGTTGTGCGGGGATCCCATCACAAGATCACATCATCCCAGCTCACACAGCAAATGGCGGCTGCGGTACTAGCTGGTGGCGACAGCGGGGGTCTCGGGCAGGTTCCCGGCGTGGTCGGCTCCAGCGCCGCATACAGGGCCGCTCGACAGCCACATGCAGCAGCCAGGCGATCGCCAACGTGGCGACCAGTGACCCGGCGATGAGAGCCAGCCCGTTGCGATGTCCCACTCCGTCCCGAAACCGAGCAACCGGGGTCCGAAGTGCAGCACCAAGTGGTGTATCACGAAGAACGCATACGAGATCTCGCCGAGCCAATTTCCAACCTGATCAAGGACTCTGACCTGGTCTTCTCCGGTTACTTTGCCCCCTGATCGCATGGACCCGGGTGGAGGACCCATAACAGGCTATTGATCCAGTCGGCCATGATCGTGACGAGGCCCGCTCCGGTCGCGGTCGCCGCGCCGACTGCTGCCCGCCAGAGCAGCACCTTCAACCGGTGCCGCAACCGTCCGGAGGAGCCTTGCCCGGCACGAGACCCTGTGCCGCTTCCGACGCCTGATCCTCAGCCGGGTTGCTTGGCCATGACAACCAAACCCGGCCCGCTTCGCTCATCTGCAGGGAGCCGAAGTTCGGCGACCGGGCGCAGTCCAGCCTGCTCGATCAGGTCCACGAGTTGTTCCGGCCGCCATTTGTGTGTCGTCCAACGAACGGGTACACCTCCGTAGGCCTCGGTTCGCACCGCGTCTTCGTCGCCGACGTGTGTTGCGGTGATGAAGTGTCCGCCTGGCTTCAACGCGCGCGCGAACAGGGCGAGAACCTGAGGAAGGACGTCACGGGGGAGGTTGAACAGCGACCACCACCCGAGCACAGCGAACGCTAAGCCGTTGATCATGGCCCGGCTGTACTCGCAAGGGCGTTGACGCGGTTGTCGAGTTCGTCTTTCTTCAGGCGGCCCACGGCGAAGTGTTTACCCGGAATCACACAGGCGCGGTCACGTTCGGCGTCGGAAACGCGGATGTGCTTCACATCGTCCCCTCCCCTGGCACACGACAAATTACCCAGTTCGTCCGGCGGGGGCATGGATGTTCACAGGAACTTTTCATCTCCTCGACATCTGCCGCGCCGGTTTGTCGGTGGGGCGATCTAATGTCCCGGCCATGACTTCAGCGACGCAGGCGTACACGTACGCCGCGCCCTCCTCCCTTGTCGACGGTCGTCTCGGATTGGCGACCTCCGGCGGGCGGGCCCTGTCCGGCCCGGCCGTGGCCCCCCGGTTCTTCAGCGGCGTGGTGACCCAGGCGGCCCCCGCCGCGGCGGCCCTGCTCGGCGTCGCCGACGTGGCGCTGGCCCGCTACCACCAGCCGCAGGCGCGGCCCGGCTGGGTGCGCGACCCGGTGGTGACGTGCAATGGAGACCGGTTGCGGTTCGAGTCGTTCTCGGCCTGTGGCGGCGTGTACGCCCGGCTTGATCTGCTGAACGGCGCGCTCGACGGCGAGGTGTTCGACCGGGGCACCACCAACGTCGACGTGAACGCGCCGCTCCGGGAGGCGCTGGCGCGCATCGGCGCGCGTGACCCGTTGCACCTGGGGGTCGGGCTCGACGAGCTGGTCGTGACCACGATGGATGGCGCGGTGGTGGAGAAGAAGGTGCCGCTGCCCGAGCGCTGGTTACGCGGCTTCGCCGAGGTGCAGGTCATCGCCTCGGGCATGGACCAGCGCGGTGAGCTGACCGGCATGGCGGCGGTGCGGTTCCTGCGCGGGCTGCCCAAGAAGGGCACGGTGTGGGTGGCGCAGGCGGGGCGGGAGCTGAAGGTCTCCGACCGTCAGGTTCCGGGCTCGGTCCAGCTCGCCGGCCCCAACCGGCTCGGCACCCTCCTGCCGCTGCTGCGCTTCGCGAAGTCCCTCCGGGTGTACGGCCCGGCCGACGCCGCCTCCAGCGCCTGGGAGCTGGAGCTGCCGGGCATGCGCTACACGCTCACCCTCTCGCCCGAGCGCTGGCGCGGCTTCTCCGGCGAGGGCGCGGTGCTCGACGACCTGGCCATCGACGAGGCCGAGAACGACGCCGACGTGGTGGGCATGCTGCTCAACTTCGAGCCCGAGATCGAGATCGGCCTGCTGGCCGACCGCGCGGGCATCCCCGCGGACCGGGTGCGGACCGCGCTGACGCAGCTCGGCGTCGCCGGCCGGGTCGGCTACGACCTGTCGGAGGCCGCCCACTTCCACCGTGAGCTGCCCTATGACAAGGACAACGTGATCCTGCTCAACCCGCGGCTGGCCAAGGCGCGCAAGCTCGTCGACGCGGGCGCCGTGCATCTCGAAGGCGAGTTGGCCACCGTCCATACCTCGAGCGGCGCGCGCCGGGTCTCGCTGGCCGACGGATCCTGTACCTGCGAGTGGTGGTGGGACCATCGCGGCTCCCGTGGGCCGTGCAAACACGTGCTGGCCGCCCGGATCGTCGCCCGCGCCGCCGTGGAGGTCTCCCGATGACCCTCTGGACGGAGATCTGTGATCTGGTCACTCGCAACCAGGTCACCCGCCTGGCCGACCGGCTGGTCACGCTCACCGAGGAGGAGCGCGCCGAGCTGGGCGGGCGGTTGCCCGGCCTCGTCAAGGAGCTGCGCCGTGTCCGCACCGAGCAGGTGCGTGCCCATCATCCCGACGACTTCGAGGAGATGGCCTCCTGGGAGGTCGGCGACCTGCTCGACAGACTGGCCGACGCGCTGCTGCTGACCGGTGTCGGCGTCATCACCGGCCCGGCGGCCGCGGTGACGTGGATGACCGGCCGCGACGTCAACCGCCGCTGGGCCGAGGACCCCGACGTCGCCCAGGTGTGCCGGGTGGCGGCCACCCGCCCCCGGGAGTGGCGTCGTGATGTCGCGGTCCGGCTGGCCCAGCGGGTGCGCCGTCCCGCCGACCGCATCGCGCCGCTGGCCGTGGCGCTGCTGCGCGAGTCCGGCGCCGTGCCGCCCGACCACGACCCGCTGGTGGCCGCCTGGCTGGCCGCGCCGAGCGTGGCCGATGACCCGCTGACCCCCGTGCTGCTGCCTCGTGTCTTCGACGCCGACGGCGCGGGCCGCGCCCTCCGTGACGAGCGGTTGGAGCCCCGGCCAACCCGCTGGCTGGCCGCCGCCGCCCGCGAGCTGCCCAGGGAGCAGGTGCTCGACGGTTGCGTGAGCCGTTTCCTGCGCGGCGGCGAGGCGCAGGACCTGCGGTTCTTCGTCCGGCTGCACATGCTCCTCGACCCCACGCCCGCAGAGTCCGCGCCCCGCCTGCGCGACTACCTGCGGTTGTTGCCGTCGGCTCCGGGCACGGTCGCCGAGCTGGCCGCCGGGCAGGTGCGCGGGGCGATGCCGCTCGACCACGCCGACCTGGTCGAGGCGGTCGGCGCGCTCACCTTCCGGGACGAGGCCAAGCTCGCCGCCACGGGCCTACGCTGGCTCGACCAGGCGATCCGGGCCACGCCCGAGGCGGCCGCCGATTTCCTGACCGCGCTGACCACGGCGTACGCGCACAAGTCCTTCGACGTGCGCAACCGCGCGGCCGAGCTGACCCTGAAATACGCCGACCTGTTCGCCGACCACACCGGGGCGATCCTCGACGGCGTCCGCCACCTCCCCGCCGACCTGGGCGCGAAGCTGACCGAGCAGTTCGGCGGGGAGACCCCGGTCGAGGAACTGCTGGAGCAGAAGGAGTTCCCGCCGCTGCCCGAGCTGCCGGAGGCGCGGCGGTTCCCCGAGCCGTCGATCTCCCCCAACTACCACGAGCGTTGGATCGGCCAGGAGCGCTGGCTGGCGGCCTTCGTCGCCGGGTTCGCCGACGACCGGGCGAAACTGCGCCGCAAGCTCAAGCCCCACGTCGAGCAGGACCAGGGCTACTGGCGGTCCAGGGAGGTGCGCCTCGACCCCGACGACTGGCAGTCGGCACTGTCCGCCGAGCTCGTCACCCCCGGGAGCGTGCCGGAGCTGCCGCCGATCGAACCGGAGAAGTTCTGGGACGGCGCGAACCACTCCGTGGGAGTACGCGCCCTCACCCGTGGCGAGGAGCCCGACCCGGAGCCGAGGCCCCGGCGGATCATGGTGGGCGGCGTCTACCGGCTTGGCCGCTACCTCGACGACGACACCCCGCTGCGCGCCTTCTTCATCACCTGGACCAGCGACGACGGCCCGGACGGGGCGGTGGCCCACGAGGGCGACCGGCAGATCCCCTTCGCCAGGGGCCGGATCCACCTGTACGACTCCCCCACCGACGTCGAGCAGCCGTGGCATTTCGGCGCCGACGACGAGGACGAGGAGATCTACGACGACAGACTGCCGGATCGCCTCCGTCCGGTGCGGACGAAGCCTGGCGTCTTGTACGACGACTCCGTGGAGGCCATGCCGTCCTTCATCCTCGACCGCGCTTACAAGCGCATGGCCGAGCTCGGTGTGAACCCCGCCCGGATCGCGGCGATGCGGGCGGAGGAGCAGGTGCCCCCGCCAGGCCCAAGCGAGCCGCTCGTGGAGGTGACCGTCGTCTTCGTCCCACCCCGGCTGCGTTCCTTCATGCCCAAGGAGTTGCCCGAGCACGACGAGTGGCGGCGGCGCAACCAGCTGCCCCACCCCAATCGCGTCTCCCCGCCCCACGATTTCCTGCTGCACCGCTACGCGGAACTCGCCGAGGCCCTCCGAAACGGCACCCTGCCGCCCGTGCTGCTGGCCACGCCGACCTGGATGAGCGGCCACCTCGACCCCGACGTGCTGGTCGGCCGGCTGGAGACCTGCGCCGCCGCCGGAGTGGAGCCGCCCCCGGCCGACTTGGCGCAGGCGCTGCTGCGGTTGCCCCGGGGCAGCCACCAGGCCGCGGCCGACCGGGCCGCCAAGGTCGACTCGGAGGCGGCGCGCTCGGCCGCCCGCTGGCTCGCCGGTGACGGCATGGCCGCCCCCGAGTGCGGCCACGTGTGGCGCCACATGGTGGACGCGTCCATGGTCGAGTTCGGCGACGGCGAACCGGAACACTTCACCGAGGTCAGGCTGCAGCCGGTGTTGCGGGTGACGGCCCCGACCGGCCATCGGCTGATCGACGAGGTGCTGCTGCGCCAGCCGTTCGATTGGACGGTCGACGAGTTCGGCGGCACCCTCCGGGCGTGGCCCGCCATGCTGCCCTCGCACCGCGAGGTCGTGGCCGTCAACTTCCTGCCCTTCCTGCTGCGCGGCCGCTGGGGCGCGGGGGTGACGCCCACGGAGATCACCGGCCTGGAGATCGCCCAGGGCCCGATGGGCGAGTCCACGGCGGTGATCCTCGCCTTCCTCCTGGCCGACAGCGTGCCCGGCATGATCCCGCTGGTTCTGAGCATGGCCGCCAGGGGCAAGCTGCCCGCCGAGGCGATCGGCCGCCAGCTCGCGCTGGTGCTGCGCCGCACCTGGCGGGAGACCCGCCCCGCCATCGCGGCCCTGACCGAGCTGGCCGACGCCGGCGGCCACCACGAGGTGTGGCGCATCCTGCGCGCTCTGCTGCCCGGGATGCTGCCGGGCGAGGGGCAGCGCATCACCGTGACCCACGCCGAACTCGTCGCCTTCGCCGCCGACGTGGCACGCTGGACCGGCGCGCGCGGGGAGATCCCGGTCGTCGCCGAGTTCGCGCAGAGCCGCCGGACGATCCGCTTCATCCACGAGTGCAAGCGCCTGCACGCCCAGCTCACCGGAGCCACGTCATGACCTCTGACGACATCCGTATCGAGATCAGGAATCTCGTGCTCAACCACGACGCCGAGGGTCTGGCGTTGCGGTTGCCGAAGCTCACCGACGCCGAGCGGGCCACCGTCGCCGCCGAGTTGCCGGACCTGCTCGCCGAGCTCCGCGAGAGTCCGCTGCTGGCCGCCACCGTCGGCTGGGACGCCTTCGACTGGACCGCCGACGAGCAGGTCACCGGCCGGTCCGAGGTGCTGATGATGGTGGGCGCGGCGACCATTCCCGGCCCGGCCGGGGTGGTCACCTGGCTGATGAAGCGCGACCTCAATCCCCGCTGGTCCGGCGCGCCAAGCCCGCACCGGCTGGTGAAGGCGGTCTCCGGTCGCCCGATGGCCTGGCGTGCCGATCTGGCGGTACGGCTCGCGCGCCGCATCCGCCGTCCCGACGACCGGATCGTGCCGCTGGCCTTGGAACTGCTGCGCGACGGCGAGGCCACCCCACCCGACCACGAGCCGCTGGTGGCGGCCTGGTTGTCGGCGGTGGGCGTGGCCAAGGACCCGCTCACGCCCCACCTGCTTCCGAAGATCTTCGAGGCGGCCGGCGCGGGCCGGGCGCTGGTCAACGAGACGCTCACCCCGAAGCCGTCCCGCTGGCTGGCCCTGGCCGCCCGCACGCTGCCGCGCGAGCAGATCCTCACCGGCTGCGTGAGCCGTTTCCTGCTCGGCGGCGACGCGCAGGACCTGCGTTTCTTCGTCCGGCTGCACACGCTCGTGGCGCCCACGCCCGAGGAGTCGGCCGGGCGGCTGCGCGACTACCTGCGGCTGCTGCCCGCCGCGCCCGGCCCGGTAGCCGAGTTGGCCTGGCAGCAGGCGCGCCAGGCGCGGCTCGACCCGGCGGACGTCGCCGAGGCCATCGAGGCGATGACCTTCCGCCAAGAGGCCAAGCTCGCCGTGAAGGGCCTGACCTGGCTCGACCGCGACCTCGCCACCACACCGGAACGTGTGGCCGACCACGTCACCGCGCTGACCAACGCGTACGCGCACGCCTCTCACGAGGTGCGCGACCGCGCGGTCACCCTCACCCTCAAGCACGCCGACCACCTCACCGACCCCGCCCCGATCCTGGAGGCGGCCGAACTGCTGCCCCCGGCCTCGGCCCGGCAGCTCTTCGAGCGCTTCACCGAAGGCTGGACCAGCGACTTCACCCCCGGCCGCCTGCCCGAGGCCACCATCCCCGGCCCGTTCCCCACCTCCGGCCTGGAGAGCGGCCCGCCGGAGGAGATCGGCTGGATCGACGTCGAGGCGTGGCTGGCGGCGGTCACGCGGGAGGCACATACGAACCCGGACTCCCTGAAGGAAACGCTGGCCCGGCGGTTCGGCGAACACCTGCGGCCGGTGCTCTACGACGCGCCGACGTGGCAGTCCCCGCGTGACTGGTGCACCGCGCTGGCCAGGGAACTCGTCAACCCCGGCGAAGATCCGGGGCCGCCCATGTCCCGTCCGCCGAGACAGCGCCCGTCGTACCGGAAGACGATCTCCGAGGAGCAGCGGGCCGACGCGGAGCAGGCCTTCCCCGGCCTGTCCGGCGATCTCGGGCAGGCCCTGTACGACGGCATGGTGAACGTCGCGGCCACGGCCTTCCAGCTGTTCCCCGGCCTCCGCACGGTCGTCCCGCTCCACGAGATGCCCGACTACGTACAGGAGGAGATCCTGCGGACGATCGACGTCCAGACCGACCTCTACGACCTGAAGGCGCGACCTGCCCCCGCTCCCTGGAACCGCCTCCCCCACCTGCGAGAGTGCGCCCGCCCCCACGCCTTCCTCCTGTCCCGCCTCGACGAACTCCTGCGCGCGGCGAAGGCCGGAGCCCTGCCCCCGGTACTGCTGGCCACCCCCACCCGCGCCGACGGCCACCTCGACCCCGAGACCTTGCTCAACCGCCTGGCCGTGTGCGCGGAATCCGGCTGCGAACCGCTCCCGCTGGACGTGGAACAGGCCCTGTTGCGCCTCCCGCCCAATCCCGCCCCCGACCTGGCCGAACGCGCGAAGGGCATCGGCTCGGCGGCTGCTGCGGTGGTGGCCCGCTGGTTCGAGCGCGGCGCGCCCCCACCCCCGGAGGTAGAGCTGACCTGGACCCTCGACCTCGGCTCCCGCGTCGTGCCCTACGACGACCATGTCCTCGACCAGCGCGGCATCGCCAATGTGAGCTGGCAACCCGTGGAGCCCACCGGTCTCGCCCACCTCAACGCCCTGCTGACCGCGCCCGAGATGCGCCCGTTCCGGCGCATGTCACGTAACTTCTGGCCCGGCATGACGCCCCACCACCGGGAGCTCGCGGCGGCCCATCTGGCGATCGGCCTGATCGACCGTTTCGACCCGCCCGACATCGCGATCGACGACCTCCGCAACCTGACCCTGGCCGAAGGCACGTCCGGCCCGGCGACGGCCCTGGTCCTGGCCTACTTCCTTACCGTGGAGGGCGACGACGCGGTGCCCCCCCTGCTTCAGCTGGCAGCCAAGGGCGCGCTCCCCGCCGCCGAGACGGGCCGCCTGCTGGGCCTGTTCGGCCGCCGCACCCGCTACAAGGCCGACCCCGCGTTGCCCTCACTGGAACTGGCCGCCAAGCAGGGCGCGCACGCCGAGATATGGACGATCTTGCGCCACTTCCTGGCCGTCTTCCTCCCGAGGGAGGGCGAGCGGGCCCAGCGTCTGCACACCGAAGCCGTCGTGCTGGCCACCGACATCGCCGCGTGGGCCGGCGCGCGGGGCGAGATCCCCGAGGTCGCCGCCCACGCGAAGAAGCGCGGTTCGACCTCGCTGACCCGGGCCTGCCGGAGCCTCCACCAGTTCCTGACCCGGGAGGCCTGATCGGCTCAGCGGCGGCGGAAGGGGCGGCGGTCTGCCGGACTTGGTCTGCCGCGCCCCAGTCGTCGTCGCCGTGGGCCACGATGCTGAGGAGTTCGCGCAGGTGGAGGACGGGACCAAGCCGATGAGCGCCTTTCGTTCGTCAGACGTGTTGCTCTGGATAGGGGTCCCGGTAGTATCGGCGGAATTTTCAACGGATATGCAGGTCAGAGCTCCCTTGCAGGTCAGAGCTCCCTTAAGGAGCCTCGGGCACAGCTTGGAAGGCGAGCAGCTGATCTGCATATCCGTTGTTTCCTGCGTCGTTACCACTGGGACCCCGTGTTGGCCGGACAAAGAGTGGTATCACTTTGAGTTACCGGGCCACCCAATTGCGTCACGTAAAAGCGCAGCCGCGAGGGGCCGCTCCGGTGCCCACTCGGCCGTCTGCCGGCCCGACGAAGCACCGTTCCGTCAGGACGCGACGTCACCAACAGGGCCGGGGCCGTACACGCCGGTCTCCGCAGGAGGAGAGTCTGTGATCTCGAAGAGCAAGAAGAACGCCCGTTCCATGGCCGTGGCGCTCGCCGCAGCCGCCGCCTTCACCGTCACCATCCCGGACGGCACCGCCTTCGCCATCGACCACGTCCAATGCGTTGGTGGCGAGAACTTCCTGAAGATCTGGTCGCACCTCGACGGCCGCCAGAGCGTCGACTGCTACGCCAACGGCGGAAAGACCGACTTCGGCGGATGGTGGGTCGACCGGATCTCCACAGGCAACAACGACCTGATCTACTACGACGCCAACGGCGACTCGGTGAAGATCGAGCGCTGGCACGACATCACCTTCCCGAACCACCCTCCGAAGGTCGTCGCCATCCAGATCGTGTGACACGTTGACATCCGACTGCCACCGGAATCGCCGGCCTGTCACGCCCCGCAGGCGTGACCGGCGGCGGGCAGTGCGACAGGCCGGCCAGGGCGAGACCGGCAGGCACCGTGGGATGCGGGTGGGCTACCTACCGGGGCGGCGAGGCAGTCCGCCGGTTCCGCACACGACTCCCGCGACCAGCCAAGAAGGCTCGGCTCAGGCACATACAGGAACCGTAGCCTCCGCCGCTCCGCCAATCCCCCCCTCAACTACCCAGCGTTACTTTGGGGCCTGGGTCAGCTTCGGGAGGAGGACGCCGTCTATGACCAGTCGGGCGCAAACGTCGAATACTTCGCTGTGCGTAAGCCTCCAAGGCACGTCCCCCGCGCGCTGGGATGTTCGCTTGAGAAGTACCGGGCCTTTCAGCAGAGTGTCATCGCAGAGTTGCCCCACACCCACTCGGGCGGCGACGGCGATCCATACGACGGCGAACACGATGGTCTGTGCTCAGCACAGCGGCGTCACCTTAATGCACGGATCGACGCCTTCCTGAGGAAGCACGTGTCCAGTGATCAGCGCCGGTTCATGGAAAGGATCTGGATCTTGCTGATCCCTAAGGCAGTTCGGTAGGCCCATGCGAGCAGGCGTGTACGCGCCAAGAGCACATTGGCGCGGATAACGGTGCGCTCCAGGCGACGGAAGGCAGGGGCGAACAGTACGTCGGTGGGGTCGACGAGTACGAGGCCGGCGATTCGGTCGGCCCGGCCGGCGGCGGCGAGGCGGATGATCGGGCCGCCTGCGCTGTGGCCCACGAGGATAAAGGGTCCTTGTCCGTACATAGCAAGGTTAGGCTAACCTAAATTGGAAATGTTCTGGAAGGCGGTTCCCACGTTCACTGCTGTCCGATCGACGGGTTAGGCACCCGGCTATACCCCTGCGGCATCGCCACGGCTACGCCGTAGTCCTTCACCGTGGCCTTCGAGCCCCAGCCGTTAAAACCAGACTCGAAGTTCCCCTGCTCCGTGATGGGAGAGAGTGCGCGCCGCGAACCAGCCCATATCCATTGGATTGGAGCCGGCGACGGCTCTAGAGGCGTAACGACGCCGGCTCCTCGCGCATACCTTCCCGTCTCGCTCACCGCGGCCGGGTGTTCCTGCCGGCTAGTGGCCTCGGCGGGGTGGAGCGAGGTGTTCGGTGACGGCGGCGATGAGTCGATCGTCCACTGTCCTGATCGCGGGTCGTGCGCCGGAAGCGTCGCCTTCCGACTCATATGCGTTGGCGTCGCACTCCTCGAGCGGGCTAGCGTTGCTTCCGTCATGCGCCAGGAGTGTGCCCTGTCTGCGCCTGTGAGTCAGCAGATTGGAGATGCGGGATGACTTCTCAGCTTGTCGCGCTCTGCTTCGATGCGAACGACCCGCTCCGTCTCGCGCGCTTCTGGGCCGGAGTCCTGGGCTGGGAGATGGCCAACGACCCCCACGATGGCATCGCACTCCTGCCGAGCGATGACACCGGGTTCCGGATCCGATGTCTTCCGACCCAGGAGAAGAAGACCGGCCAGAACCGGATGCACTTCGATCTGACGAGCACGTCCCTGGAGGACCAGCAGCAGACGGTGGCGAGGTCGCTCGGACTCGGTGCGCGGCACATCGACATCGGGCAACGCCCGGAGGAGGGTCATGTGGTGCTCGCCGACCCCGAAGGCAATGAGTTCTGCGTCATCGGACCGGGTAACAACTTCCTTGCTGACTGCGGATTCATCGGAGCGCTTGCGTGCGACGGTTCGCAGGAGGTCGGGTACTTCTGGAGCGAGGCGCTGGGCTGGCCGTTGGTCTGGGACCAGGACCAAGAGACCGCGATCCGCTCGCCCCACGGCGGTCCGAAGATCACGTGGGGCGGTCCGCCACTGATGCCGAAGACAGGGAAGAACAGGCTGCACTTCGACCTCGCTCCATCTGTGCACGGTGATCAGCAAGCGGAGGCCGACCGTCTCGTCTCCCTCGGAGCGACTCGAGTCGGCATCGGCCGGCGCGGGGGCAGTCGGGTGGTGATGGCCGATCCCGATGGCAATGAGTTCTGTGTGTTGCCCTCCCCGATAGCGTGACCGGACCCGGGGGCGGCGCGCCTCCGATCCACCCCTCGGCACGGCGTGATGCCGGCGGCGCGGTCGATGTCATCGTCTGGCGCACCGCCACCGCACGGCTGTTGCCCTGCCTGCTGGACGGGCGCCGGGCCGGCCCGCTCTTCCTCACCGATCCGCCGCCCCGCATCGGGTTGCCGCCCGGTGGCCTCGATCCAGGCTTCAGAGTGGCCCGGCCGTCGTATCGGCGCGGCGTCGCCCTTAGCGGTGCCGGGCTTCGAGGTCGAGCACTCTTGCCAACACATAACCGTTTCTGGCTATCATCGCCATATGGCGATTGATAATGATGCTGGCCGATGCGTGAACGCCGACATCGCCGCGGGCATCCCGCCGGCGGCGGCGCTGTTCCACTCGCTGGCTGATGAGACCCGGCTGAAGATCGTGCAACGCCTGGCCCGAGGCGAGGCCCGGGTGGTGGACCTGACCGAACAGCTCGGCCTGGCCCAGTCCACGGTCTCCAAGCACCTGGCCTGCCTGCGCGATTGCGGGCTGGTCGACTACCGGGCCGAGGGCCGCCAGTCGTTCTACGCGCTGACCCGGCCCGAGCTGATGGACCTGCTGGGCGCGGCCGAGCAGCTGCTGGCCGCCACCGGTCACTCCGTCACGCTCTGCCCCGTCTCCGGCCCCGGCAGCCTCGACCGCGACGCCGACCTGCCCGCTGGAGGCACGATCGCATGACCGCGCTGAATCTGCCCGGCCTCGGGCCCGCACCGGCCCGCCGTACCGTACTGCGCCGCCGCATCCGGCTGCTGGTGGCCGCGACCATCACCTACAACGTGATCGAAGCCGTCGTGGCCATCACCGCCGGCACCCTCGCCTCCTCGGCCGCGCTGATCGGCTTCGGCCTGGACTCCATCGTCGAGGTCGCCTCGGCCGCCGCGGTCGCCTGGCAGTTCTCGGCCACCGACCACGAGCGGCGGGAGAAGGTGGCGTTGCGGGTCATCGCGCTCTCGTTCTTCGTGCTGGCCGCCTACGTCACCGTCGACGCCGTACGCGCCCTGGCCGGGGCCGGCGAGGCCGAGCACTCCACGCCCGGCCTGATCCTGGCGGGCTTGTCACTGGTGATCATGCCGTTCCTGTCGGCCGCCCAGCGCCGTGCCGGCCGTGAACTCGGCTCGGCTTCGGCGGTGGCCGACTCCAAGCAGACGCTGCTGTGCACTTACCTGTCCGCCGTGCTGCTCGTGGGCCTGGCGCTCAACAGCGCCTTCGGCTGGTCGTGGGCCGACCCGATCGCCGCCCTGGTCATCGCGGCCGTCGCGGTCAAGGAAGGCCGCGAGGCCTGGCGCGGCGACACCTGCTGTGCCGTCCCCACCGCCACCGTCATCGGCGGGTCAGGCGCCTCGGCCGGATGCGCGGATGGCTGCTGCACCGCTGAGAAGGAGCACGATCGATGATCGGCCGCCCGATGCCCGCCCGTGTGCGGGCCGCCTACCGCGCCGAGATGAACGCCGCCCGCGCCACCGGAGACGCTGCGGCGCGCTGGCGGCATCTGGAACGGGCCCACATCATCTCCCAGCCGTGGCCCTGGCCCCACACCCGCAACCACCTGGCGATGTTCGTTCTGGCCATCGCCCAGCGCGACCGCCGCGAAGCGTTCGGTCAGGTGGTGCGTATCATCGTGGCCGCGCCCGGCTCGGCGCTGGGCCGCTACCCCGAAGGCAACACCGGCCGCGCCCGTGTCGGCCTCACCCAGCCCATGCCCCTGCCCGCCGACCTGGCCGAGCTCCTGGCTGCCAGGTAAGGTCCGTGCCCGCTGACCTGCTGTCGCCCCGGGAGGGCCCTGATGACTGTTCGCCGCCTGTTCGCCCTGTCTCCCGCGGTTGCGGGCAAACCCGATGTCGGTGACGTGGGCGGCCTGCAGGAGCCGGCCCGGCGACTCGCCTGCGGCCAGGCCTGGACACCCGGAGCCGGCCCGTACGGTCACGGCGCTGTTCGACCAGCAGGCCGCCGGCTGGGACGCCGGGCACAGGCCGGCCGTTTCGACCCCGTGACCGACGCGCCGGCCGCCGACACCTCCGCCGAGGTCGCAACGGCCACGGTGGACGAGCAGGAAGGCGGCCGGCGGTGACCGGGGCGTGGGGTGGGACCTGCTGATCGGCATCGCGGTCGCGCTGCTGGTCACCTGGCTGGCGCTGCTTGTGGTGCTGGCCATCGTGCGGCCGCGCGGCGGCCTGCTGCGTGAGGCGCTGCGGCTGCTGCCGGACGTGCTGCGGCTGATCCGCCGCCTGGCCGCCGACCGCAACCTACCGCGCGGCGTGCGGGTACGACTGGCGCTGCTGCTGGCCTACCTGGCCTTCCCCCTCGATCTGGTACCCGACTTCATCCCCGTGCTCGGCTATGCCGACGACGCCATCATCGTGGTCGCCGTACTGCGCTCGGTGGTCCGCCGCGCCGGACTGCAGGCCGTACGCCGGCACTGGCCCGGTACCGACGACGGCTTCGCCGCGCTGTCGCGGCTGACCGGACTCGACACACCACCCGCAACCCCCTGACACGCCACGACCGCCGCAGGCCGGGACCCGCGACGGCGACCTGACGAGCTTTGCGGCACCTGCCATGCCCGCTCCTTCCGGACGCCCCACAACCGTGATCTACTCCTGGTTGCCCGGCCTGACCGCAGTGGAGTTCTCGCCGAGAGACAGAAGTTGAGCGTCTGGTCGTTGTCAGTAGACATCCGGCCATCCCGGTTACCTCGGGCGGCCTGGCATGGTTATGACGACTTGAAGTGCCCCACCCGGGCGGCTTGAGCTGGACCCGTCTCGGATCGGTGATGTGATCCCAGACCGACATGTCGGCTTGAAGTGGCCCCACCTTTAGAGTTGCGGTGTCAGGCTCGACCTGCTGGATCACGCGCGCCGCGGCAAGGGGGACTTGGTGGCGCTCACCAAAGTCGAGCTGTTCGACCAGACCCGCCGGGATTCGTGGCGTGCGGGCCTGGGGATCCGGGCGCCGGACCGCAAGTACGGAGTGCACCGGCGATTGGTCCGCGAGGCACTGAAGCGGCCCGAACCGACACCACGTAAGACGCCACAACGCCGGTCTTCGCAGTTGGAGCCGTGTACGTGGAGCAGCGTGTGGACGCGGTGGTCTACCGGCGGCTCGACGAGCTGTTCCGGGACGGGCACCGGCGGGGACTGCTGCCGGCGCCGCCTGAGCTGCTGAGTGAGATCACCCGTGGCGCGTTGGAGCGGCTGCTCGCCTCGCAGTTGCCGCGCGAACTCGACTGGACCTCGGCCGATCTGCTGCGGGCGACCGTCGACACCGTGTTCTACGGAGCGATCCGCTCAGCACACCCCGGCATCGACGATGAACAACTCCGGGCGGTCATGCCGACGGCCCGCGATGATGGGCAGGAGGTGGGGCCGTGTCTGGGGCAACCGGCAGGGTGGCATTGGTGACAGGGGCCAGCAGCGGAATCGGTGCGGCCACCGCGCGCCTTCTGGCCGCGCGAGGGATGCGCGTGGTGGTCAACTACCTCCGCAGCGGCACGGCAGCCGGGGAGGTCGTGGCCGGCATCGAGACCGCAGGCGGCCAGGCCATGGCCGTGCAGGCCGACGTGCGCGAGGCAGCGGCGGTCGAGAGCATGATCGAGCAGGTACAGGCGGCATGGGGCGGCATCGATGTGCTCGTGCACAACGCGCTCATCCCGTATGTGATCAAGCCGTTCCAGGACATGACGTGGGAAGAACTGGGCGGCAAGCTCGACGACGAGATGCGTGCGGCGTTCGCGGTCACCAAAGCCGTCCTGCCCGCCATGACCGAACAGGGCTGGGGACGCATCATCTATCTCGGTACCGGCCTCAGCCGCCGGCCCCGGGAGGGCATGATCGCACTGGGCACGGCCAAGGCCGCACTGGCGCAGTTCGCCCGGTACCTCGCCCAGGAACTGGGCCCGCGGGGCATCACGGTCAACGTCGTCGAGCCCGGCCCGGTGGAGGACACCCGCATGGCGGATGTGTTCGACGAGGAGCACAAGCAGCGGCAGGTGGCCGCTACCCCTCTGGGCCGCCTGGCACACCCGGGCGACGTCGCCCAAGCGGTCGCCTTCTACGCCAGCGAGGACAACGCCTTCATGACCGGCACCACGGCCGCGGTCAACGGCGGGATGTCCATGTACTGACGCCCCGCTGTCCTCCGCACGCGGGGCCATACCGTCCCGGTCCGGCCGCCGGCCGGACCGCATCCGGCACACCGTCACCTCAGCACCCTGGGCCGCAGCAGCCGGGCCCCGGCACGCGCGGGCGCACGGCGGTGACACGATCAAGGAAAAACGTTCATGTACACGATCGATCTCGCCTACGTCGGGCGGGGCCTGCACGAGGAACTGGTCGCCTACATCGCCGACCAGCAGGGCTACTACGCCGACGAGGGCGTCCATGTCGCGCTGCGCGACGGCTGCTCCTGGGACGAGGAGCGGCTGCGCCACGGCGCCACCATCGGGCTCGGCCGGGCACTGCTGTCCCGACTGGCCGATGGCATCCCCTGGATCGCACTCAATGTCAACACCCACCGCCCGCTGTTCTGGTTCCTCGCCCTCCCCGGCCTGACCTCCCTGGCCGACCTGGCCGGCCGGCGGCTGGCGGTACACGCCCCCCACACCGCACCCGGGTGCTTCGCCCGGATCGTGCTGCGCCAGGCCGGTCTCGACCCGGACCGCGACATCCACACCATCGTCCGCCCGCCCGGTGACTACGGCATGGACCTGCGCTGGCTGCACGATGGCAGGATCGACGCCGCCCTGGTCGGCAGCACCATGGCACCGGAGGCGATAGCCGCCGAGCACGGCTGGCAGGTGCCGGCCTGGGTCGGCGACCACTTCCAGATCCCCACCGTAGGCGTGGCCGTCGACCCCACCTACATCCACCCGGACGACCCCGCGGTCCAGGCCGTCGTACGAGCCCACCGGCGCGCCCTGCAGGTGATCCACAACGAACCCGACACCACGGTGCGGCACATCCAGACGTTCCTCGGCCGACACACCGCGGACGAAGCCCGAGCCCACTACGAGACGTTCATCGCACCGTATTTCACCACCGACGGCCAAGCCGACCTCGCCGTCGGCGCCACCGCGATCACCGCGGTCGCCGCCGAACTCGGCGTCCCCGCCACCGTCACCGCAGCCGAGTTCTACCGCACCGCACCCCCGCTACGAACCTGTCCTTGACGATCCGTCCTCTGACGATAGTCAGGATCAGGTCGTTGACCTTGGCCCCATGGGCGTGCGCCACCTCCCTTGCGGCCTCCAGGTCGAGCCGCACGACGCGGAGTCGACGACCGGTTCCGGCCGGTGCGTTGAGCGAGGTCCGGGGGGCGACGTTGATGTCGGGCAGCAGGCGCGCCACGAAGCCCACCATGGGGGCGAGCACCCGCGCGGTCCGCACAGCAGCCGCGCCCGAGCCGACAATCCTCCGCTGTCTGGATATCTCATATCTCCGGTGTACAGCCAGGGAAATCGAGAGCCATGACCGGCCACCTCAGCCTTTCAAGATCAGCATAAGCGACCGTTAAGGATGGTTAAGGCTTCTTAAGTGCCCGCGGATTATCGGCGGCGCGAAAGGTCTCATCGGCGGTGAACCGGCGAAATGGAACCCCGGCCTCCAGCGCCCGGGTGAGCACGGTCGTGACCAGCTGCCGCTTTGTGGCGAACGGCATCCGGCCTGCCGGAAACAGCGTCTTCCGTCCCGGTCGTTTCGGTGATCGACGAAAGTTGAGCCAAGAGGCGGGAACACCTTGTCATCCCAGTCGAAAGTGGCTCATAAGTGCCCGCCACGATGCTGTCCTGGTACGACGAATTCGCCGTACCGGCACGGACACGGAGCGCGATCCTGGTCGAGGAAGAGGACGAAGTGAGCGGTGATGTGGTCGGCGCCGAGGCAGACACCACCCGGTGGGCCGATGAACTCGACGTACCGGCAGGTCCGCGACGGAGACGGCACGTTGCTCGGCCTGTGACGAGATCGGGCCGGCGACACGAGGTGCCGGCGGTTACCGTGGTGGCGGGGCGGTACGGCCTGCCCCGGAGACATGGACGCCGCTCCTGGAGCTCGACATCCTGCGTCCGACTCACCGCACCCGTTCACGCGCCGCACGGTAGGCGGCTGGTCCCCCGCGCAGAAAGTTCCCGCCCGCGCCGATGAAGCGGCACGGCAGGCAGCACACCGAGTCCGACCACACAGACTCCGCCGGATGAACCGGCAGGTACGGAAACCGCCGCAGTATCGGTGGAGGCCCTCCCCAACAAAAGGAGAAAAGCAATGGAACTCGACATCAACTCCCTGGACATGCTTCCCAGCAAGATGGAGACCGCTCTGTATCCATGCAAAACCACCTGCGTTACTCTCGTCTCCGCGATCACGGTCACGCTCACCATCGCCTGACGTTCACTGCAGGAGCGGCCGGACCGGACGCTCGCGGCAGGTGAGCGGTCGAAAGCGCGTCGCCTCGGCTGCGGAGGCATTCGTCGCGGGTAGGCGGCGACACGCGGTGAACGCCTGACCTTTGAAGTCCTGCGCCGATGAGGGGCGCGGGGCTGAATCGGAAGGCGTACACGGTGCAGGCCGGTTCGGCTTCGGGCCGCGATCGACCCGATTCTGCCGCGGCCGTGCATAGACCGCCTGAGAGACGAGGTCGAGCATCTCGCGCCGGATTCGATGGGACGCCACGTCGTCCCATCGAATCCGGCGCGGTTCGAATCACGCGTCATCATTGAGCTCCAAGCCGGCCACAAGCAGCCGTCCCCATCGTCGGCCACATGTGGTGGCCCTATCTCCCTCGCCCTCCCCATCGGGTGCACAGCGATCATGGCCTGGTACGCCTTCATCGAGCTGCCGAGCCAGGCAGGTGCCAGGAGTGAGCCGGCGCGGCAGTTCCTTCGTTACCATCGCCGCCGCCCTCAGCTGCTCTCGCCGACTTTCCAGATGAGACGACATCTACGCGCACCGGAATCACCGAAAAAGATGTTGATCAAGTGACGGTCGCGTCGTGTCGGGGTGGGCTGCTTTCCATGCAGCAGCGGACGAAATCTTGGATGACGGGGTCGGTGTCGTCGGCGGGTGCCCAGGCGACGCCGACCTGGCTGGGGCTGACGCCGCCAACGGGCCGGTAGGTGACGCCGGGGCGCGCGTAGAACCGGGCGGCGGATTCGGGGGCCAGGGCAATGCCGTAGCCGTTGGCGATTGCGCTCAGCCAGTCGTCGGGGTGGTCGGTGACGGCGCCGACGCGGACCGGGTGGCCATCACGCTCGTCGACGGCCAGCCAGTAGTCCCGCCACCGGCCTGTTTCCGATAGGGCTGCCACGAATGGCTCATCCCACAGGTCCCGGAAAGGGATCAGGTCGCGCGTGGCGAATGGGTGTGCCGTGGGGAGCGCGACCCAGCGGGGCTCGGCGAACAGCACCTCCACTCGCAGGGTGTCCTGGCCGGGAAAGGGCAGGCGCAGCAGGGCGACGTCGACATCTCCGTCGGCGAGTCCGGCGGCCGGGTTCGACCATGCGGCCTGCCGCATGTCGACTCTCCAGCCTGGCCGACGGCGGGCGAACGCCGCGACGATGTGCTGGGTGGCCTCGTTGGCGGCGCTGGCCATGAAGCCGACCCGCAAAACGCGGGCGGCCCGGTTCGCCACGTGCTTGGTCTCCCGCAGCACCTGGTCCCAGCCGGCCAGCAGGGCGGGTACCCGCTTCGCCAGGGCCTGACCCGGTTCGGTGAGGGCCATGCCGGCCCGGGATCGCGTGAACAGCCGCATTCCAAGCTGGATCTCGAGTTGCCTGATCTGTTTGGTCAGCGCCGGTTGCGATACGAACAGTCGTTCCGCAGCGCGGGTGAGGCTCCCTTCCTCTGCCACGGCGATGAAGTACCGCAACAACCGGGTGTCGACATCCATGCCGTCAGGTTATAGATGCAGGTATTGGACGCCAACCTGGCGCTCGGTGAGGCTTGACCCGGCAGGCGGGCAGCGGCTCGCCAACACTCACACGATCGGCGGGGAGACACCATGCCTGTTCTGATGATTCGTTACCAGGTGGCCGACGAAGGTGTCGCGGAGGTCGTCGAGGCGATCGAGACGGCTTTCGCGGCGGTGGCGACGGAGCAGCCGGAAGGCGTCCGGTACGCGTACCTGCGCCGTGCCGGTAGCACCGAGTTCGTCGCCCTGCTGGACCTTGACGAGGGCGTCGAGAATCCACTGCCCGGCATCGCTGCGGCGCGACAGCTGCAAGCGACCGTGGCCAAGTGGGCGGTGGGGCCCGCCCCGACACCCCAGCCACTCGACGTCCTTGGCGCCTATCGCTTCGGCTGAACGCAGGCCATATGAATGTTCATCGCCTACGTCGTCGTCACCGTCATCACGATCGTGGCCAACGCCGGGGTCGCCTTCGCCGACCTCGCACGGGCCGAGTTCGTCCTGGCCAACTCAGCCGAAGTGGGTATCTCGCAGTCTTGGATCCCGCTGCTGGCCGCCCTGAAAGCCGCCGGGCTCCTACTCGGGCTCTTGGGTGTTCGGTTCATCGGCATCGCCGCCGCTGTCGGGCTTGTTCTGTTCTTCATCGGCGCCATCGCCGCCCACGTTCGCGCCCGCGTGTTCCACAACATCGCCTTTCCTGGAGGCCTCTTTGTGCTGGCCGCCGTATCTCTCGTCCTCGCCGGGGCTGTCCAGAGAACGGCACCTCTCTGATGCCAACTGCTTGACACAGACCGGGCCCGAATGACACCAGGCCCCAACAGGCTTCCCCTGGGGCCTGTTCCCGGTGGCCCGCGTCGAGGCACTGCCGGGCCACCTGGGCACCGAGGACACCGACGTACCTGTCACCCGCGGCGGCCTTGGC
>NZ_JBSFWD010000065.1:0-44680 GCF_053592655.1 Streptosporangium sp. NPDC002607 | reverse complement strand
GGCATGCTGCCCATGATGTTCGCTCTGATCGTCCTGCTGTCCATGATCGCCCGCCGTCTCACCGGCTCCCGCCCCGCCGCACTCCTGGCCATCGCAGGCTCGATCTCGGTCGGAGCGGCGAGTCTCTACCTGGGCAGCAGCGACCTGTTCACCTGGGGAGGCATTCCAGACGCTTCATGGACGAGCCCCACCCAGGCATTCGGAGCCCTCCTGTTCGCTCCGGTCGTCCTGCTGCTCATCGACCTTCTCGATCATGGGCGCCGCGGTGCGGGCAGGTGGCCGCTGCTGACGGTCTTCCTCGTCGCGGTCATGGGGGCCAAGGCCGTCTACCTGCCCCTGCTCGCGGTGGGCCTGCTGGCGGTGGTCGCGGTCGAGGTGATCGGACGGCGCCGGATGCCGTGGCCCGCGCTCACCGCGCTCGGGATGACCGCGGCCTGCTTCCTCTTCGCGCAGGCGACGCTGTTCGGTCAGGTGCGACAGGGGCTGATCGTCGACCCCCTCTCGTTCGCACGAACCGCGTGGGGCGAGTTGACCGGTCTGGGCGAGCAGGTGAGCCCCCCGTTGGCCTCGGTGCTGGCCGTCGCGTCGCTCTACCTGTTGTGCTGGGCCGTCGCGTGGTGCGGGATCCTCGGGCTGCTGTGCAGGCCGAGGCTGCTCCTGCGACCGGCGGTGGTCCTCCTGCTCGGCATGGGCGCGGCGGGCATGGGCGCGGCGCTCCTGCTCGGGCACCCTGGCCGGAGCCAGCTCTTCTTCCTCTGGGGCGCCTATCCCTACCTGGTGATCGTCGCGGTCTACGGGATCCTTGTCCTCCTGCGGCACGCACAGGTGTCGCTCGGAGAGGCGATGTGCTCGGCCGGTGCCGGGGCGGTCGCCGCCTATGCGATTCCCGTCCTGTGCGGCGTCAGAATCCCCCTCGGTCCCGGCGAGGGGGACGCCGTCCTCTACCGGCCGTACATCGTGCTGGCGGTGGCCGTCGTCCTGGTGGCCGCCGTCCTGGTCGTCAGGTGCGGCGGCCTTCGCGGATGGGCGCTCGTGACCATCATGCTCGCGGCCATCGGCCTGCCCGCCTACGGGAACGCGCGTGGCCTTTCCGTCATGGACCGCCTCATCGGAAAGGGTTCTCATGCGGTCAGGCCGGTGGCCTCGCCCGTCCCTCTGGGCGCCCTGGAGGCCGGCCGGTGGTTGCGCGCCCACTCGGATCCGGACGACCTGGTGGCCACGGACGCGCACTGCCGCTGGGGATACGAGGATCCGTGCGACACCCGCCAGTCCTGGGTGGCCGCCCTGTCCGAGCGGCGGGTGCTGACCGAGGGCTGGACCTACACCGCCGCGAACATGAGCCACTGGCGCCCCGGTTCCCCGCCCGAACACCTGCCGTTCTGGGACGGTGAGCGGCTCGCCCTCAACGACGCCGCCTTCCGGGCGCCCTCGGCGACCGCGATCCGGCGGCTGCGCGAGCGCTACGGGGTGCGCTGGCTCTTCGTCGACGAGCGCCACACCGGCCAGACCTCCAGGATCGGGGACTTCGCGGAACTCCGGTTCCGCTCCGGCGACTGCGCCGTCTACCGGATCCCGGAGCACGAGGTCTCCTCAAGTGCCGCCGGCGGCCCGCCAGGCGACGACGCGTCGGCCCGGTCGAGCCAGACCGGAAGGACATCGAGCCCATCAGGAAGGTTGACATGAGGATTCTCCACATCGGATACCGGCTTCCACCCGAGCCCGGGGGAAAGGAACGCTATATCGAGCGCCTCAGCCACGAGCAGATGCTGCGTGGACACGAGGTGGTCGTCGCCCACCGGCGGGGCGACATCCCCGGTGGCGCGAAGGCGCTTCCGCTGGCACGGACCGCTGCCAGCCGCGCCGTCTCCAGAAGGTCGGATGTGATCGCCTTCGCCATGGAGTGCGCGCGGACACTCCGCCGGGCACACCGGATCGACATCGTGCACGCGCACGGCGACCACCGCGAGGCGCTCGGCCTCGGCTCCGCCGCACGGCGAGCGGGGATTCCCCTCCTGCTCCATGTCCACGGCGCCCTCACCGTGCGTCACCGGCGGATCATGCCGTGGGCCTTCCGCCACACCGACGGATTCATCGTGGCCGGAGAACGGCCGCGGGAGGACCTGCTGGCGGCCGGCGTACCGGAGCGGCGGATGCGGATCATACCCGGCGGCCTGAACCTCGATCACCTCGCCGGGTTCCGGGAGAGACATCCGGTCGAACCAGGATTGATCGTCAGTGTGGGCTCGCTGGTGGAGGTGAAGAACCACGCGCTGACCGTTCAGGCCTTCCACCGGCTACGGACCGACCACCCCGGCGCGCGCCTCGTCATCGCGGGTGACGGCCCGGAACGCGCCCGGCTTGAGCGGCTCGCCGGGACGGGCCCGGGAATCGAGTTCACCGGGCACATCCCCGCCGACGACGTGTACTCGCTGGTAAGCCGGGCCCAGGTGGTCGTGCATGCCTCCCAGCGGCTTCCCGCCATCGGGGAGGGCATTCCCTTCGCCCTCCTGGAGGCTCTCGCGCTGGGCACCGCCGTCATCGTCTCGTCCGACGCCTCGCTCGGCACGGCCGTAGCGGACGGCTCCGCCTACCGCGTCTTCCAGTCGGGATCCGTGCAGGACCTGGTGACGCACCTGCGATCGGTCCTCGACGACCAGGCGCTGTGCCTCCAGCTGATCGAACGCGGGGTGCGGGCCGTGTCGAACCTCGACTGGCGGATGGTGGGCGACCGCATCGGGGAATGGTACGAGACGCTCATCGCCGACCGGATCCCTGCCCCGGTGAGCGCGTCATGAGCGGCCTGCACGTCTGTGAAGTGATCAAGACGCTGGACGTGGGCGGCGCGGAGGTCCTGCTCGTCGAGAGGCTGCTCGCCGCTCCCCCGACGGACAAGCGCTACACCGTCGTATACCTGTGGGCCTCCACCAACGAGCTGAGCGAACGGCTGCGATCGGCGGGCATCGGAGTCGTCGACCTCACCGAGTGCCCGCGCTGGCTCCGCCTGGCCCGCCTCGCGCTCGTGGTGCGGAGGTTGAGGCCCGACGTCCTCAACATCCACTCCCCCCTTCCCGCGTCACTCCTGCGGCCCGTGTCCCGGTTGCTGAGTCCTCGCCCTGCCCTGGTCTCGACGGTGCACAACGTGCGCTACCGGCTGCCGACGATGTTGCTCGACCGGGCGACGGGCTGGCTGGACACCCGGACGGTGGCGGTCTCTCCGCAGGTCGCCCGTGCTCGTACCAGCAGGTACTCGCGTGGCCTGTCCGTTCGCGTGCACGGCGTCCAGCTCGCGGAACAGCGCCGTTGGGCGGCTCGATCGGCACAGACGAGGCAGGAGTGGGGCGTACCCCCGGACGCCTTCCTGATCGTGCACGTCGCCAACTTCCGCGCGCAGAAGAACCATGAGCTGCTCGTCGAAGCCGCGGCGAGGGTCGCAGAGCGAGACCCCCGCCCGGTGTTCCTTCTCGCCGGATCAGGTCCCCTGCACGAGCGGGTGGCCCGCCAGGTCGAAGGGCTCGGCCTGGGCAACGTGCGCCTGCTCGGTCACGTGCCCGACGCCGGTCGGCTCATCGCCTCCTGTGACCTGCTCGTGCTCAGTTCCTCCTACGAAGGGCTGCCCGTGGTCGTCATGGAGGCTCTCGCCGCGGGCGTGCCGGTCGTGTCCACCGCGGTGGGCGGAGTACCCGATCTGATCGAGGACCGCAGGAACGGCCTCCTGGTCAGGCCCGGGGACCCCGCCGCCCTCGCCGAGGGCATCCTGCGGGCGACGCGCCCGGAGATCCACGCGCGCCTTCGCGAGGGAGCGCGGGAGAGCAGGGAGCTGGTGGACATCAGCCGGGCGGCCGACTGGTTCGACAGGCTGTACGACGAGGTCTGCTCGTAGGACATGGCCAGCACTCTCGGACGCGCCGTCCACCGGATACGCCCGCCTGGCAGGCGCCAGCTGCGAACCTTCGCATCGCTGACCGCCGCCGGCCTGGGCGAGGCGGTTCTTCCCACTCTCAGCCTGATCGCTCTGGTACGCCTGACGGGTAGCGAGACATCCGGTCAGGTGGTCTTCGCCCAGTCCGTCGCGGCCGTCTGGTTCCTGCTGTGCGACCCCTGTCTGGAGAACGCCGCCCAGCGATTCGTCCCCATCGAACAGCAGCGGAGCGGGCGGGGGTCCTCGCTGTTCATGCGCCTGATCCACTGGGACGTGGCGATCGGCGTGGCCGCGACCGCTGCCGGCCTCCTGGCGCTACCGGCCGCGCGCCTGCTCGGCTCCGTCTCCGACGAGTTCGCGCTCATGCTCGCTCTGGCCATCGTCGCCCGTGGGGCCATGGCGTCGTACGGTACGGCGGGCGCGGCCTTCGCGCTGACGGACAGGCTGCGTGCTCTGGGCGTGCTCAGGACGCGGTGCGCCGTCCTGTCGTTCGGACTGTCCCTCGGCGGACTGTTCCTCGGCGGCCCCCTGCTCTACCTGGCGGGCCAGGCCGCGGGCGCGCTGGTGATGGCGGTGGTGTTCTACCTGCTGGCCACCCGGGTGCTCGTCGCGGAGCTGGGACCGGCCGTCGCGCGGGTCCGGCTTCCGCCGGGCATGGTCGCCTTCACCGTGAAGACGTCAGTGGGAACCAGCGTGGCCGGGATCTCCGACTCGGGCATCCTCACCCTGGCGGGCCTGCTGGGCGGCCCGACCCTGGTGACCATCCTCAAGATCGCATCGGCCCCCGGCCGCTTCTACGCCAACCTGGCGATCCCGGTGGCCGCGATGCTCTATCCGCGGATCATCCGGACCGCCACGGCGGGAGCGGGAAGGGCACCCATCATCCGGGACGTCATGCGCACCACCCTGCTGCTCGCCGCGGCCGGGGCGGCGACCATCACCGTCGCGCTCCCGGTGACCGACGCCGTCATCGGCATGGCCTACGGCCCCGGGTACGCCCACATCGGCGTGGTCGCCCTGGTGCTCCTGGGCGCCGCCTGCGTGAAGGGAACGGTCTGCTGGTCCAACGTGCTTCCCCTCGCCCTCGGCAGGCCCGGCTGGCGGCTCGCGTACCTCCTGGCGGAGGGGGTCATGCTCCTGGGCGTACTTCTCGTCGCCGGCCGGACCGCCTCAAGCCCGTTCCAGGCATCGCTCTGTTTCGGGTGGGGAACGCTGGCCGTCGCCGTACTCGGGACGGGTTTCTGGATCGCGTCGTTGCGGCCTATCGCGGACCTCGGCTGTCCGGACTCCAGATGATCTTCCTGTGGCGGAGCACCGGTATCCAGATAAGCGGCAAAAGGATTATTTCTCCATGCTCCCATCACGGCCACCAACGAAGTCGTCAGTCCTGATAGGGATCAAAGGGTGGACTGCGAACACTTGGGGCGTCCCAACTAGATCATGCCTAGGTAGGGAATGGGGAAAACATCGCGCCCACACCGTGATGGCGTCGGCAAACGGCTCGGGAGGAGAACTAGTTTCTCCGACGTGAGCCAGGCCCGTCATCAAGGAGCCGCTATGAAGCCGGATGGTCGGATTCGTGTCATGGAGATCATCGCCCGGATGAACGTCGGCGGCCCCGCCACCCAGATGTCGGGGCTGTCGGAAGGACTGGACTCGGGAGAGTTCGACCACCGCCTCTACACCGGTCACGTCGACGAGCACGAAGGCGACCACCTCCAGCTGCGCAACACGAGGGTACGGGTGCACCGGGTGCCAGGCCTCGGCCGGTCGGTAAAGGCCGGAGACGACTACCAGGCGCTCTTCTGGCTGATCCGCGCGATGCGGGCGTTCCGCCCGCACATCGTGCACACCCACACGGCCAAGGCGGGCGCTCTGGGCCGGACGGCGTCCCGCCTGTCCGGTGTCGGCTCGGCCCGGGCGCACGTCTTCCACGGGCACCTCCTGCACGGCTACTTCTCCCCGCTCAAGCGCGGGCTCTACGTGCGCTCGGAACGGATCCTGGCCTCCATGTCGGACCGGCTGGTGACGGTGGGAGCCCAGGTCAGGGACGATCTGCTCCGGGCCGGGATCGGACGCCCCGCCCAGTACGTGGTGATCCCTCCCGGCGTGCGGCTGGGACCGGTCCCCGACCGCAGGACGGCCCGCGCCGCGCTCGGACTCCCACCGGACGCACCCGTCGTGGCGTACGTGGGCCGCCTCACCCAGGTGAAGCGGCCCGACCGCTTCCTCGCCGTGGCCGACATCGTGTCCAGGCAGATCCCCGGCTGCCGCTTCGTCATATGCGGGGGCGGCGACCTGGAGCGGCAGGTCGCGCGGGACGTCGAGCCCGTCCGCGACTCCTTCCACCTGCTCGGCTGGAGGAAGGACGTGGAGGCCGTCTACGCCGCCGCCGACGTGATCGTGCTGACCTCCGACAACGAGGGCACCCCGCTCTCGCTCATCGAGGCGGGCATGGCGGGCACGCCGGTGGTCTCCACCCGGGTGGGAAGCGTCGCCGAGATCGTCAGGGACGGGCACACCGGACTGCTGTCCTCGACCGACCCGGCCGAACTGGCGGCGCACACGGTCCGCCTGCTCTGCGATCCGGACCTGGCCCGCCGGATGGGTGAGTCGGCCCACGACTGGACGAGGCACGCGTTCGACGTGACGCGCCTCGTCTCCGACACCGAGCACCTCTACCGGTCGCTGTGCGGGAAGGCCGGCCGGCGGCTCCTGGCGGAAGAGAACGCGCGATGAGGGTGCTGGTGACGGGCGGTGCCGGCTTCATCGGCGCGCACCTGTGCCGGGCGCTGGCGGAGCGGCCCGAGGTCGGACACATCACGGTGCTGGACGACCTGAGCAGCGGGGACCTCAGCAACCTCGACGGCGTCGAGGCGGCGGTGGTGACGGGCAGCATCCTGGACCGGGACCTGCTGACGGACCTGGTGGCCGGTGTCACGCACGTGATCCACCTCGCCGCCCGGCCCTCGGTCCCCCGCTCCCTGGCCGATCCGCTGGCCTCGCACGCCGTCAACGCGACCGGCACCCTGCACGTGCTGGAGGCGTGCCGCGCGAGCAGGCCGCACGTGATCCTCGCCTCCTCGTCCTCGGTGTACGGCGACTGTCCCGAACCCCGCAAGCACGAGGACCTGCCCACCAGGCCGCTCAGCCCGTACGGGGCCGGCAAGCTCGCCGGCGAGGCCTACGCGATGGCCTACGCGCACAGCTACGGCCTGCCGGTCATGCCGTTCCGCTTCTTCAACGTCTACGGCCCGCTGCAGACCGCCGGACACGCCTACGCGGCCGTGATCCCGGCGTTCGTCTCCGCGGCGCTGCGGGGCGAGCCGGTGCCGCTCCACGGCGACGGCCTCCAGACGCGGGACTTCACCTACGTGAGGTCGGTGACCCAGGTCCTCGTCGACGCGGCCGCGCGCCGGATGACCAGCACGAAGCCGGTGAACCTGGCGTTCGGCACCACGGTCTCCCTCCGGCACCTGACAGACGTCCTCGCCGAGATCCTCGGCCGCCCGGTCGAGTCGACTCACCTGCCGCCGCGGGCGGGCGACATCCGGCAATCCCAGGCCTCTCCCCAGCTGCTCCGCGAACTGTTCCCCGGTGTGTGTCCCGTCCCGCTTGAGGACGGGCTCCGCGCAACGGTGCGCTGGTTCGAGAGAACCCAGGTTCCAGGCATCGAGTCGACACTCGGCACGTACGCGTGAACCACCGCTTCCTCCCGCTAACAGAGATCTCTCCAAGCACGTGATGAGGAGAACCCGTGAGCACGGCACCAAGAACCAACTATCTGATAACGGGTGGCAGTGGATTCATCGGATCGCACCTGGCCGACGCGCTGCTCGCGCGCGGTGACTCCGTCGTCGTCCTGGACAACCTCTCGACGGGCCGGCTGGAGAACCTGCGGCCCCATCCGGAGCTGCGTTTCGTACACGGTTCGGTCCTGGACGAACTCATGGTCGACGAGCTGGTGCACCGCTGCGACGTCGTCGTCCACATGGCGGCCGCGGTCGGCGTCAAGCTGATCGTCGAGCAACCCCTGCGGTCGCTGACGACCAACATCCGGGGCTCGGAGATCGTCATCGAGGCCGCGCACCGGTACCGGAAGAAGATCCTGATCACCAGCACGAGCGAGATCTACGGCAAGAACTCCTCCGACGCGCTGCGCGAGGACGCCGACCGAATCCTCGGCAGCCCCGCGGTGGTCCGCTGGGCCTACAGCACCGCCAAGGCCGTCGACGAGATCCTCGCCAACGCCTATCACAAGGAACGCGGCCTGCCGACGATCGTCGTCCGGCTGTTCAACACGGTGGGCCCGCGGCAGAGTCCGACCTACGGCATGGTGATCCCGAGCCTCGTCCGGCAGGCCCTGTCGGCCACGCCGCTGACGGTCTTCGGCGACGGGACCCAGACCCGCTGCTTCGCGCACGTCGCGGACGTGGTCGACGCGCTGCTCCGGCTGCTCGACGAGGACGCGGCCATCGGTGAGACCTTCAACATCGGCTCCACCGACGAGGTGAGCATCATGGAACTGGCGAAACTCATCATCGAGTTCACCGGTTCCACCTCCGGAATCGACCTCGTCCCCTACTCCGAGGCCTACGAGCGGGGATTCGAGGACATGACCCGCAGGGTTCCGGACACCGCGAAGCTCCGCGCGCTCACCGGCTGGGCTCCCCGGCGCTCTCTCGACAGGATCCTCACCGAGATCATCAGAGAGTCCGTCGGCGATCCGGCGGCGTGCCCCCGGTGAACGGAACGATCGCCCTCGCCGCGGGCACGGCCTGCCTTCTCAGCGTGGCGACCGCCGTGCCGCTGAGGCGCCTGGCGCTGCGCTGGGATCTCGTCGACCGCCCCGGCGGGCACCGGGCCCACGCTCGCCCGACCCCCTACCTCGGCGGCATCGCGATCGCGGCGGGCACGGTCGTGCCCACCGCGATCGCGCTCGGCTTCGCCGATCTGCAGATCACCGCGATCCTCCTCGCCGCCACCGCGGTGTGCGTCCTCGGCCTGATCGACGACATCGCCCCCCTGCCCGCGGCCACCAGGTTGACCGTGGAGACCGTGGTGGCGATCGGGGTGGTGCTCTCCGGCGTCCAGGCGACCGTGACCGGGACATGGCTGGACGGCGCCCTCACCGTGGTGTGGGTCGTCGTGATGACGAACTCCTTCAACCTGCTGGACAACATGGACGGCGCGCTGGGGACCGTCACCTCCGTGACCGCCGCTCTCCTCGCGGCCACGGCCCTGGTCCAGGGCCATATCGCGCTCGCGGTGCTGCTGGCCGCGCTCACCTGCGCGTGCCTGGGCTTCCTGCCGCACAACTGGGCACCCGCGAGAATGTTCATGGGAGACTCCGGATCGCTGTTCCTCGGATTCACGCTGGCCTGCTCGGCGGCCGTCCTGGTCACGGGACGACCGCCGGAGGCGACGATCGCCGGCCTGCTCCTGCCGACCTTCATCGCGACCGTCGACACCTGCGTGGTCTTCCTCTCCCGGATGCTGGCGAACCGCTCACCGTTGCAGGGCGGCACCGATCACCTGTCTCACCGGCTACGTCACATCGGACTGGGGACCCGAACGGTCTCCGTGACGCTGGGCGCGATCACGGCGATCACCGGCGCCCTCTGCCTGGCCATGGTTCTGGGCCGGCTGTCACCGCTCATCGCACTGGCCGTCGCGGGCATGATCGCCGCCGTTCTCATCGGTCTGCTGCGTGGCGTGAGCGTCCACACACCGGTCCAGCACCCCAGGCCTCCTCAGAAAATCCGTGAAAGGCGGCGTTGACCCCGTGGATCTGCTCTACTACGTACGGCTGGCACGCAGGAGTTGGCTGCTCATCCTCCTCTCGGTGATCCTGGCGGTGGGCGCGGCACTCGCCATCACCGCGAACACACCGCCGAAATACGTCGCGACGATCTCCATGCTGGTGTCGGGCCACGACAAGGAGGGCAGCCTCTCCACCGCCTACCAGGCGGGCATGCTGTCGGCTCAGCGAGTGCACTCCTACGCCAGCCTGCTGTCCAGCCGCCGGGTGGTCGGCCAGATCGTCAAGGGTGAGGACATCGCGCGCCTCCAGGAGAACATCACCACCGAGGCCGTCCCCGGCACCGTGTTCCTGCGTGCCACGGTCACCGACACCGATCCCGCACGGGCCGCCCGGCTGGCCAACGCCCTGGGGGACCGGTTCGCCGAACTGGTCGACCAGATCGAGCGACCCACTCCTCGCAGCCGCCCCGCCGTCAAGATCACGATAGTGGATCAGGCCGACGTCCCCCTGGAGCCCGTCAGTCCCAAGCCACTGGCCAACCTGGTGGTCGCCGTGCTGGTCGCGCTGCTCTGCGCCATGGCCGTGATCGTTCTCCGCGACCGTCTGGACACGACCCTCAAGTCCTCCCAGGCGCTGCAGGAGGCGTCGGGCAGCTCGACCCTCGGGGTCATCGGCTACGAGCGGGACGCCAAGAACCACCCCCTGATCCTGCGCAGCCGCGGCCGTTCCTCCAGATCCGAGGCGTTCCGCGCGCTCCGCACCAATCTGCAGTTCATCGGCGTCGACCGGCAGCCGAAGTCACTCGTGGTCACCAGCTGCCTGCCGGGCGAGGGGAAGTCCTCGACCTCCACCAACCTCGCGATCACGCTGGCCCAGGCCGGCTGGCGGGTCGTCCTGGTGGACGGCGACCTGCGCCGTCCCAGCATTCCCCACTACCTCGGCATCGAGGGGGCGATCGGCCTGACGGACGTGCTGATCGACAGGGCACGTCTGAACGAGGTCATCCAGGTCTGGGGCGAGGCCGGCCTGTCCGTCCTGCCGAGCGGCCAGATCCCGCCCAACCCGAGCGAGCTGCTCGGCTCGGGCGGGATGCGTGAGGTGCTCGCACAGCTCACCGGGGCGTACGACATGGTGATCATCGACGCGCCGCCGCTGCTGCCCATCACCGACGCGGCGGCGATCGCCGCGCTCTGCGACGGCGCGCTACTCGTCGCCCGGTACGGCAGGACCCGCCGGGAGCACATGGCCCGCGCCTCGGAGCTGCTGGCGTCGATCAACGCCCGCGTGGTGGGAACCGTCCTGAACTTCGTCCCCTCAGGTAACGGTGCCTACCAAAGCTACGGATACGGCTATGGCTACGAGCCGGAGGGCAGGAAGCCGGTCAACGCGTGAGCAACCCGAGCGGAACGGCGAGCGACCTCGCGATGCTCCGGCCCACCATCTGGTAGACCAGCCGGGATCGCCGGTACGGGTCCGCGATGTCGGGCTGGTCCACCCGGACCAGCCCGCGCAGCGCCCGCACCTCGTCGGCCAGCACGCGGGCCCGCCGTGCGGGATCCCGGTGCCGGATGATCTCCTCGGGCGACACGGCCCGCACCAGCGTGCCGAACTCGGCGATGGTGAAGGCCCGCGTGGCCGCCGCGAAGTGCATGGCCACCGACTCCGCGCGGTGCCCGCAGGTGGCCGTCAGCACGAGGTCCGCGGCGGCCACCAGCTCGGGGACGAGCGGGCGGGAGCCGAAGCCGGTGGGATCGCCGCCGAGCCGTATCAGGACCCGCCGGGCATGCTCCGTCATCTCCCGTCCCGATTCCGCGTGCGTGCCCGCGCTGATCACCTGGACCGCCGGGCACGGCCCGAGGGCCGCGCGGGTCAGCCGCTCGGCCAGCGGGGAACGGCAGACGTTACCGGTGCACACGTAGAGAATGCGGAAGCGGATACCGTCCCGCGGCCCCCGCTCCTGCCCGACCTCCCGCCAGCAGCGCTGCCCGCAACCCTCGTGTCCGGCCGGGACGCCCTCGCCGTCGCCCGTTGCTCCGGCGCCTTCCACGGTCACGGGGTGCTGTGCGATCCCGCCGGTCCCCGGTGAAGCCTTCATGGCGCGAGGGTAGGCCGCCCGCGATGCGCCACCGCCCGCGGCACGCGCCTCTTTGCTCTTTTCTGCCGATACGGCACGCCGGCACCGCGCGAGGGCAGGTGCCGGGCGGGCCCACCCGCCGTCCCGCCGGGGAGTTCGGCGTCAGAAGGCACAACCCCGCGGGTCCTGGGTGACGCGAGTCCGCTGGGGACGGACCAGCGGCTGCACCGGAACCAGTGGCGGCTCGTCGGAGGCGAGTTCGGTGAAGTCGAACTCCAGCCTCCTGGACTGTCTTGGGGCGAACTCCAGCAGGGCCGAGTAGACGGGGTGGGAGCGTTCGGCCTCCCTGATGACCGACACCCGCTCGCCATCGAGACGGGCCGCGGTCATCCTCGCACCGAGTCCGCCGTACAGCGACACCCACAGCAGGTTGGAACCGGGAGTGTGGCCGCTTCGCGGGGCGTCGAGCCTGCCGGTGACGTAGGAGGGCAGCGTCCCTCCCGGAACGTCGTTGGTGAGCCGGATCCGCACCGTCGAGGAGCGCAGCCCGCCCTGGCAGGGGCCCAGCTCGTAGTCGAGGGAGCGCTCCAGGTAGTAGTCGAGCTTGCCTCCGGCGGAGTTGTTGACCACCAGTCCCGCGAACGGCCCCGGGCGCGACGGCAGCACGCCGCCGACCGGGGTACGCGACAGCCGCCGCTGCTCGGCCTCGTGGCGGCTCCAGATCTGGATCCGCCGCTCGCTCACCATGTCGGACAGCGCGGGCAGCAGCCGGGTGGGGTCGACCAGGGACGTGGGCAGCGCCTCGCTGACGGCACCGGCGATCTCGATGAGGAACCGCTTGCGTGCCGCGGGGTCGGGATAGCGGGCGTAGGCCTCCCGCTCGGTGAGGTCGACGACGTTCTCGGCGGTGACCTCGCTCCCGCCGGGGAGAGAGACCGGCCCGATCACCCTCAGCAGGTGGGCGAGGCCCACCGGGTCGGTGGCGATGGCGCCGTCCAGCCGCCCGCCGGCCTGCCGCTCCCACAGCCCCGTCCAGGTGGCCGCGGCGTACGGGAAGTGCGGGGAGAGGTTGGAGACGGAGAGCATCCTGGTCGCGCTCGTTCCGTAGCGCCCGAGGAAGTCCTGGCCGTGGTCGGCGACGGGGACCGGACTCGCGGCCAGGCCGGTGTTGGCGGAGAGGCGCTCGACGGAGACCCTGCCGCGGTCGGCTCTCAGGATGCCGAAGGCCCCGACCAGCCCCCCGGTGCCTCGCGCCTCGGCGTTGGTCTGGAACGCCAGGAAGTAGCGGCGGGGGCCGTCGCGGCCGAGCATCGGGGGTAGCAGGGCGGCCGCGTCCGCCGCGTCACGGAGCAGGCCACGCAGCCGGCCGATCTCGCCCAGCGCCGTGTCACGCGCCTCGTCCAGCCTGCCCAGGCCGGTGCTGTCCGGGGCGGCCGCCAGGTGGGCGAGCACCCGCCCGAGACGGGTGACGCCGTCGTCCAGGGCCGGCGCCGCGGCGTCGAGCGCGACCAGCTGATGCCGCAGGTCGCCCGGGGAGCGCGTCCTGATCGTCAGGAGCGGGTCGGCTGCCTCCCGCACGCCGGCGAGCACATCGGTCAGCTCGGCGGTGGCCCCGGCGAGGCCGCGCACGGTGGTCGCGGCGTTCCCCACGATCGGGGTGTGCGCGATCACCCACCAGTCCGGGCCCTCGGTGAGCCGCCGGGCCTCGACCGCGTGCCGCCGGACCTCTGCCAGCGCCTCGGTCAGCGGGCGCGGATCGCCCGCGCCCACCACCGCGCGCAACTGGACCAGCGCGCCCCTGGCCGCCTCCAGGTGATCGCGCACGCGCATGCCGAGGTGGACCGACCAGCCCCCCGCCAGCCCCAGGGCTGCGGGGACCAGCAGGCCCACCACGACTATCCGGCGTCGTCGCCTACTCGGCACTGGCAGATCGACGGCGCCGTACCGAGATCAGCGTGCCGGTCGCTCCCACGGCCAGCAGGCCACCGCCGAGCGCGGCCATCGACCCCATGGGTGCTCCCGTGAACGGCAACTGCTTCCCCGCTACCGCGCGCGGCCTGCAGCTTCTCCCACTTCTCCCACAGCCGCCACCGCGGCAGTTCCCCCCGCAGTTACGGCAGCCCTCCGCACAGTTACGATGGTGATGCCTCCTGCGGTTTTCCAGGCGGATCTGGTTTCCCTGCTTCTGGTTCTGGTCGATCGTGTTGACCTGGTCCTGGGCGACCGTGTTGACCTGCTCCGCGGGACGCGGTGGGTACGGCACCGGCTGGACCGCCGACGCGGACAGGCCGGTCACGGTGGTCAAAGTCGCGGCGGAGGCCGCCGTTGATATTCCGAAGGCCAGTACGGCCCCGGCGGTCACCGTCAAGGCGGTGGGTCCCAAACACTTTCCAGCCATTTCAAGCTCCCCGGTGGCGGCATTTCAAGCTGTGGAAACGACACCCGGAGTGCGGGCGACATGTCCCTGGAACCCGTTATATGCAACCTCGTCGGGAACGGGCTCGCCGCCTCGTGACACTTACCGAAAGATCGCCAACTGTTCTCCGCCCTTTGACGATCACCGGTCGACACGGCCACCGGCCGGAAGCCTCGGGACGTTCGCCCGCCCCTCCCCCAGCGTGTCGTCCCTAGACTGCGGGTATGCCAACCGCATTGATCACCGGGGCGACGGCCGGCATCGGCGCCGCCTTCGCCCGCCGTCTGGCCGCCGACGGATTCTCACTCGTCCTGGTCGCCCGCGACGAGAAACGCCTCACCTCGGCCGCCGAGGAGCTACGCCTGCGCTACGGGGTGAGCAGCGAGGTGCTCACCGCCGACCTGGCGACCGAGGAGGGTCTGGAGGCGGTGGAACGACGGCTCCGCGAGGGGGTCGACCTGCTGGTCAACAACGCGGGCTTCGGCCATCGGGGCCACTTTCTCGACGTCCCGGTGGAGGAGGAGGTGCGGATGCTCAAGCTGCACTGCGAGGCGGTGCTGCGGCTGACGCTGGCCGCGCTGCCGGGTATGAGGGAGCGGGACCGAGGCGCGGTGATCAATGTGGCGTCGGTGGCGGCGTTCTTGCCCGGGGGCTCCTACAGCGCCTCCAAGGCGTGGGTGGTCAGCTTCAGCGAGTCCATGGCCGTGGAGCTGACCGGCAGCCGCGTGCGGGTCATGGCCCTGTGCCCGGGTTTCGTGCACACCGAGTTCCACGAGCGCGCCTCGATGGACAAGTCGAGCATCCCCGGCTTCCTGTGGCTGTCGGCGGACAACGTCGCCCGCGAGGCCATGCGCGATCTGGCCCGCGGTGTGCTGGTGAGCGTCCCCGACCTTCGCTACAAGGCCATCGTCGGGGTCGGCAGGTTGCTTCCGGCCAACGTGATCGCCCTGGTCTCCCGCCGTTTCGGCCGCCGCTGACCTGACACCACTGACATGACAACACCGGCCTGACATCGCCGGCAGAAAGGGCCCGCGCCACGGGAGGGGGTCGTGGCGCGGGCCCTTTCCGGCCTGCGGGGGTGGTCGAGGACGGCCCCTGAGGCCCGCCGGGCCGATCAGACGCGGGTGTTGGCCTCGTGTCCGATCGCCAGACCCGAGACCGGGTCGAAGAAGTGCAGGTTGTGCGTGTCGACGACCAGCTCGACGCTCTGACCGGGGCGGACATGGCTGCGGGAGTTGACCCGGGCGGTCCACAGCGACTTGTCGCCCACCAGCGGCAGCGTCGCCTCCTCGTCGCCGTCGGCGTCGGCGGCGGCCACGGTGTCCTGGTGCTGGACGGGCGGGGCGTCGATCAGGAAGAGCACGTTGATCTCGGAGCCCAGCTCCTCGGTGACCTCGGCGCGGACCTGCAGGCGGGTCCAGCCGCCCGAGGCGCCGTTGGCGGCGACCGAGTCCTCGAAGTCGGAGGGGCGGATGCCCAGGATGATCTTCTTGCCGAAGTACTGGTCGAGGCCGCGCTTCTCGGTGAAGGTCTCGTTCGGCACCGGCAGATTGAAGCCCGCGAAGGCGACGGCCGCGCCGCCGTCGCCGCGCACCAGCTCGGCGTTGACGAAGTTCATCGACGGGGAGCCCATGAAGCCGGCGACGAACAGGTTGACCGGCTTGTCGAAGAGGTTCTGCGGGGTGTCGACCTGCTGGAGCAGGCCGTCGCGGAGCACACAGACGCGGTCGCCGAGGGTCATGGCCTCGACCTGGTCGTGGGTGACGTAGACGGTCGTCACGCCCAGGCGCTCGTGCAGGGTGTTGAGGGAGGCCCGCATGGAGACGCGGAGCTTGGCGTCCAGGTTGGAGAGCGGCTCGTCCATGAGGAAGGCCTGCGGCTCACGCACGATGGCGCGGCCCATGGCGACACGCTGGCGCTGGCCACCGGAGAGGGCGGCGGGCTTGCGCTTGAGGTACTGGTCGAGGCCGAGCATCTTGGCGGCCTCGTTGACGCGCTTGGCGATCTCCGCCTTGGGCATCTTGCGGAGCTTCAGACCGAAGGCGAGGTTCTCCTCGACGGTCATGTGCGGGTAGAGCGCGTAGTTCTGGAAGACCATGGCGATGTCGCGGTCCTTCGGAGGCAGGTGGTTGACCACCCGGTCGCCGATGGCGATCTCGCCGCCGCTGATGTCCTCAAGCCCGGCGATCATGCGCAGGGCGGTGGACTTGCCGCAGCCGGACGGCCCGACCAGCACCATGAACTCCCCGTCCTTGATCTCAAGGTCGAGGCCGTTCACGGCTTTGACGCCGCCCGCGTAGATCTTGTCGACTTTGCTGAGAACGATGGATGCCATGGAAGTCCTTAGCGCCTCGGGCAACCCCGTGTTCACCCGATATTGGATACGTTTTCATGCATCTCACCGGAAACGGATACCCCTGTCAAGGGGATGACCGGTTCTGGCCTGTCAACAGGGCAGTCGTTATCGCTTCGCGCTGGATCGAACACGGAAAGCATGATGGAATCGTTTCCATGAACATGCGTCGTACGACGATCAAGGATGTCGCCGAGGCGGCCGGGGTGGGGGTCGCCACGGTGTCCCGGGTTCTGTCCGGCGGATCGGCGAGTCCCGAGACCAGGGAACGGGTGCTGAACGTCGCGGCCCAGCTCGACTACCGGCCCAGCGCGCTCGGGCGCAACCTGCGCCAGCGGCGCTCGGGCGGGATCGGGCTGCTGCTGCCCGACATCACCGACACCTTCTACGGCCGTCTGGCCGACGGCGTGCTCACCTGCGCGCGCTCGGCGGGAGAGCCGGTGATCCTGGGCGCCACCGGCGACGATCCCGAGCGTGAGGCCGAGCTGATCGGCACGCTGCTCGAACAGGGCGTGGACCGGGTGATCGCGGTCCCCTCCGGTGACGGCGACGGCTGGGCGCCGACCCTGCGGGCCGGGCTGACCACCGTGTTCGCGCACCGGCTCTCCCCCGGGCACGACGACATCCCCGCGGTGCTGGCCGACGACCGCGCGGGGATCAGGACCGCGGTCGACTACCTGAAGGGGCTGGGGCACCGCCGTATCGCCTACCTGGGCGGCCCCGGGCAGGAACAGCGCCTGTCCTTCTTCCGGCAGGCGCTCGGACCCCTTGTCGACGAGGAGTTGGTCGTCGTCGCCCGTGGCAGCCGCGACTCCGCGTACGCCGCCGCGGCCGGGCTCTTCCAGCACCGGCCCGACCTGACCGCGGTGCTGGCGGGGGGAAACCTGCTGGGCGAGGCGGCGGTGCTGGCGGCCAGGGAGCTGGACCTGCGCATCCCCAGGGACCTGTCTCTGATCATGTTCGACGACGTGCCCTGGGCGGAGCTGTGCTCACCGCCGCTGACGGTGATCGCCCAGCCGGCCCAGGACATCGGCTACCGCGCCGCCGAACTGGTGCTGCGCGGCGGTACCAGGCGGCCGCGCGGGGTGCTGCTGCCCACCGAACTGATCGTCAGGGGCAGCTGCGCGGCTAGAGGGACCTCTCGATCGCCTCGATGACCGCGGGGTCGTCGGGCAGGACGCGCGGCCGGAACCTGGCGAGCACCTCCCCGTCCTTCGAGACGAGGAACTTCTCGAAGTTCCACTCGACGTCGCCGGCCTTGCCCTCGCCGTCGGGGGTCTGGGTGAGCAGGTCGTAGAGCGGGTGCCGGCCCTCGCCGTTGACCTCGCTCTTGGCGAGGAGCGGGAAGTCGACGCCGTAGGTGGTGGAGCAGAACTCCTGGATCTCCTCCGCGGTGCCCGGCTCCTGTCCGTAGAACTGGTTACAGGGCACTCCCACGACCGTGAAGCCCCGGTCGCCGTAGGTCCGCTGGAGGTCGACGAGAGCGGCGTACTGGGGGGTCAGGCCACATTTGGAAGCGACGTTGACGACGAGGACCGCCCGCTCTCCGGCCAGCTCGGCCAGGGTGGTGGGCACGTCGGAAAGAGTGTGGATGGCGGTATCACGGATTCCCATGCTCCGCACCCTAATCCCCCTGTCACATTTGAGAGTTATGTCGTCCATAAAGTGAAATGTGACAGAGGCCACAGGCGAGACGACGCCCCCCTCACCAAGGCTTTGATCATTTTCTTACCGATCTTTGACATGGCTCCTGACAGACACTGTCGACTGGCCCGGCTGCGGATCGCCGGGCATCGTGGCGGCCGTCCCTCAACCCCAAGGCACAAGGGAGTCCCATGTCGACGCTACGCCGTACCGGTGTGCTGATGATCGCCTCGGCGCTCACCCTCGGCACCACCACCACGGTCGCCCAGGCGTCCTCGGCGAGAACGGGCAACCAGGCCGTCGCCAGGCCGATGGTGGCCGCGCACGGCTGGAGCAGAGCCCAGTTCAACTGCCTCAGCAGGCTCTGGACCAGGGAGAGCAACTGGAACCACCGCGCCCGCAACCGCTACTCGGGGGCTTACGGAATCCCGCAGGCCCTGCCCGCGGGCAAGATGGCCGACGCCGGCCGCGACTGGCGCACCAACCCCAGGACACAGATCAGATGGGGACTCGGATACATCAAGCAGCGCTACGGATCGCCGTGCCGGGCGTGGGCGCACTTCGGCTCGCGGGGCTGGTACTGATCCACTGATCCCGAAGCGGTGATCTGAAACCCCATGACGGGGTGATTTTCACACCGTCTCCACGCATGGGCGATTCGCCGGTCGTAACCGGACCCTCGCCGAATCTCCCGTAGATCAAGAAGATCGGGCAAACACCTTCCCTTCGCGTGTCCCATCCGCCGTCCGACACTCTCTCGCGTACTAGAAAGCCGCCTAGAGAGACCGCCGCGGCGTCTCATGCCGGAAACAGGCCGGCGAGACCGCGCGGACGTTCCCCGCCCGAGCCACGGGCGCCGGATCGCCGACCGTACGAGAAGCACCTACGTGCCCTCCTGCGACTTCCGCACGCGGCCCAAGGACAAGGATCCATGTGAACAGCTACCGCGTTCTGCGCAACACAGTCGTGACCGTTCTCGCCGCCTCGGCGATGGTCGGGTCCTCGACGTCGGGACAGGCCGACAGCACGGCCGAGTCGTCCAGGAAAGGGACGGCGAGAACCGTTCATCGCCTCACCTGGGTCACCCAGGTGAAGCCAAGAGTGAAGGCGGTCGCGAGGACCGCCAAGAGCAGGAACAAGACGATCGCCTATCGTCTCGTCTCCCGCCGCGCGTGGCCGCACAGCCAGTTCCGCTGCCTGGACAGCCTCTGGACCAGGGAGAGCAACTGGAACCACCGCGCATACAACCACTCCTCGGGGGCGTACGGCATCCCGCAGGCACTGCCCGGCTCGAAGATGGGCGGCAGCGGCGGGGACTGGCGGTACAACCCGATCACGCAGATCCACTGGGGTCTGAGCTACATCAAGAGCCGCTACGGGTCACCGTGCGGCGCGTGGGGTCACTTCCGGTCGAGCAACTGGTACTGACCCGCATGGAGAGTGTCCAGGGGAAGGGAACACTCTCCGGCGCCCGGGGCCGCGAGGTCCCGGGCGTCACCTCTTGAGCTGCAGGGCCATCGCCTGGATGAGCAGTTCGAGGCCGAAGGCGAACTCCGCCTCGTGGTCGCACTCGTGGAGTGCCGGAGCCAGCTCACCGACCTGTGGGAACAGCAGGGGGTCGACCTCGCTGACGCGGACGTCGGATCGGTGCACCGGGGCGAACGTCGGGGTCACCCCGACCTCCCTCAGCAGCGAGCCCACGATGTAGGCGATGAACACCCGCAGGGCGCGCACCGCCTCGTCGCCCCCGAAGCCCGCGCCGCGCAGCGTGGCCAGCGCCCGCTCCACCGGGAGCAGGCCGGCGGTGGAACGGAGCTGGCGGCTGACCACCACCATCGTGCACCGCGGGTAGTGATGCGCGATCTGCCGGAAGGCGAGCGCCTGCATGCGCACCCGGTCGGTCCATTCGGCGTCCGGGTCGTCGGTGAACTCGATCTGCGACAGCACGGTCTCGGCCACCGCGTCCAGCAGCGCCTCCTTGTTCGGCACATGGTTGTAGAGCGACATCACGCCCACACCCAGTTCGGCGGCGATCGCGCGCATGGACACCGCGTCGGCGCCCTCTCGCTCGATCAGGTCGATCGCCGTGGCGACGATACGCGCTCGGGACAGTGGCTCGGCAGGCATATGACCATTGTCCCCTCATTGGTTCCATTGACGTACGTACAGTGTACGTGGCACGCTCGTTGCGTACGTACGGTGTACGTCTCTGGAGGCCGCATGTCGACACACGATCTCTACACCATCCCCGCCGAGCTTTCCACGTGGGACGTCGAGGCGGCCGGAGCCGCCCGCTTCACCTGGGAGTACGACAACGGCAGGGACCGTATGCTCGCCCTTTACCAGAAGGGCAAGGACAAGCAGTGGGACTCGGTCAAACGCATCGACTGGGACCCGGAGGTCGACCCGTACAACGTGCTCGGCGTCCCCGACGAGACCATCGCGATCCACGGCACCCCGCTCTGGGAGCGGATGGACGAAAAGCAGCGCAAGGAGGTGCGCCTGCACGGCGCCTCCTGGCAGTTCTCCCAGTTCCTGCACGGGGAACAGGGCGCGATGATCTGCTCGGCCAGGATCGTGGAGTCGGTCCCCGACCTCGACTCCAAGTTCTACGCCGCCACCCAGACCATGGACGAGGCCCGCCACGCCGAGACCTACGCCCGCTTCCTCCAGGAGAAGGTGGGGCTGGCCTACCCCATCAACCCGCACCTGAAGTCGCTGCTCGACAGCACGCTGAGCGACTCCCGCTGGGACATGCCCTACCTCGGCATGCAGGTGCTCATCGAGGGCCTCGCCCTGGCCGCCTTCGGCGTGATGCGCGACATCACCACCAAGCCGCTGCCCAAGCAGATCCTCGCCTACGTGATGCAGGACGAGGCCAGGCACGTGGCCTTCGGCCGGATGGCGCTGCGCGACTACTACCGCCAGCTCAGCGAGTCGGAGCTGCGCGAGCGCGAGGACTTCGTCATCGAGGGCTGTTACCTGATGCGCGACCGGCTGCGCGGCCAGGAGACCTGGGAGAACCTGGGCCTGAACAAGGCCGAGGTCGCCGATGCCATGGAATCCGTTGACAAATCCCAATATCTCAAGCTGTTCCGCTCGCTGCTCTTCAGCCGCATCGTTCCCTGCGTCAAGGACATCGGGCTGTGGAGCCCCCGCCTGCAGCAGGCCTACGCCGACATGGGCGTGCTGGACATGGCGGGCCAGAGCCTGGATGCGCTGATGCGGCAGGACGAGGACATCGCCGAGAAGCTCGACACCGAGCGGTTCGCCGCCGAGGAGGCCGAGCGCCACGCGGAGGTCGCCGAGACCGTCGCCCTCGGCGGCGACCCCCGGCCCTGATCCGGCCCTGATCCGGCCCTGCACCGGACCCTCGACACCGAGCCCGATCCGGTTCACGGGGCGTCTCCGGTGCCGGCCGGGCCGTTTCACGGCCGCACGGCGGGCCGGGGACGCCCCGGCCGGGCAGCAGGGTCCGCCGGTCACGGGTGGTCAGGATCTCGTACGGCCACGCGGCGCGGTGGTTCGTCTCCGCCTCGATCCGGTCGTGCACGGGTCCCGGCGGCAGGCCGAGGAGCCGGTCGGCGCGGACGGCCCGCAGCTCGCGACGAGGTACGCCGAGATCGGCGCCGGGCGGCCGGACGGATCATCCAATCGTGACACGCCGCGAGGTCCCTATTCTCCGAACCTCGCCAGCACGAAGGCGATGGCTCCGGCCGCGGTGGCGAGGGTACCGAGCCAGGCGATGAGGGCGTCGGCCCGGTTGTCGAGGGGACGGCTCTGGTGGAGCGCCTTCTGGACGCGGCGGAAACGGATGCCCGTGTGGGTCAGCAGGAGGCCGGCGCAGAGCAGGGCCGGAACGAAGGGGATGATCGCTATCAGGGGCGTGCCGGCGCGCAGGGCGATGCCCGCACCGGCCAGGGCGGTGACGGCCAGCATGGCGCTGGTACGTATCCAGGCGAGCTGGGTCCGCTCGCTCTGCAGGCCCTCGTCCCAGGGGCTGTTCATCGCGACAGCAGAATGAGGATCAGGGCGAGCACCGCGACCGTCGCCACGCCGTACCCGAACAGGGGTGCGAGGGCGGGAGGCGGCAGCGGGGCGGAGTTGCGCAGGGCGTGCTGGACACGACGCCAGCGGGGGTAGGCCATCGCGGCCGCCAGAGCCGACAACGACACCAGGACCACCGCGAGCAGGGTCCGCATCCAGGGGACGAAGACATCGGCGGAGACCGCGGCCATGGCCACACCGCCCGCGCTCAGCGCGAGCGATGTGCTCAGCCAGGTCAGGTAGGTGCGTTCGTTGGCAAGGGTGAACCGGGGGTCCGGTTCACGCTCCGGAGGCTTCATGAGAACGACGCTATTTCAGCCACATTCCCCATAGAGAACCCGGGTTGACGGAGCCCCGCAGGTGAGGGCTATCCGCAGGCGTTGGTCAGTTGCTCGACCCACCGCACCGAGTCGGTCGCCACCTTCTGCGCGGTGTCGATGGCGCTGTTGGCATCGGGGACGTTGAAGCCCTCCAGGGTGTTGGAGACGCCGTCGGCCGCCTCCTTCAGCGAGGTGTTGGCCGCCTTGTCGGCCAGGTCGCCCAGCTTGGCGCCCCCGTCCTTCAGCGCCTGCTCCATCGCGGCGGGGTCGTTGAGCAGGCCGGAGACCTTCGAGACGGTCTCGGTGACGATGCCCGCGGCCTGCACGCACTGCTGTGCCTTGTCGATACCCTGGCTCACCTCCTGGATCTCTGAGCAACCGGTGGTGATCAGGGCGGCGGCGAGCGCTGAGGCGGCGAGGGCGGGGATTCGTCGCGGAAGGGGTCGCATGCCCAGACCCTACCCAACGAGCCGGTGCGGCAGGCGCCTGTCGGGGCGGCTCGTTACCCGGACTGCGAGGCGTTGGGGACCGCACCGCGGCTCCGGCCGTACGATCATCAGTGTTCGAACGAAGGGGGAGACCATGCAGATCTGTCAACATCTCGCGCAGGCCCAGGACCCGGAGCCACGCACACCGCAGGGGTGCGAGGAGTGCCTCGCGACCGGAGATCGCTGGGTTCACCTGCGCAAGTGCCTGTCCTGCGGGCACATCGGCTGCTGTGACTCCTCTCCCAACAAGCACGCCACCGCCCACGCGACGGTGATCGGCCATCCGGTCATCGCCTCGTTCGAACCGGGCGAGGACTGGCGGTGGTGCTACGTGGACAAAATCATCGGCTGACCGGCGGCAGCGGGGTTCCTCCACCCCGCGGGGATGTCAGCCGCAAGTCTTTTCCAAGCGCGGGGGCCTATCTCTTGACATGTAACGATGCTCAAGAGTTTGGAACCCCTCCATGCGTACCGGTCTTCGTGTCCTGCTCGGCCTGACCACCGCCGCGGCACTCGCTCTCGGCGGTTCGGCCCCGGCGCTGGCCTCCACCGCCGCCCCCACGGTCTGGAAATGGGGCCCCCTGCACTCCACCGACGGGCTCGCCGCGGCCTGGGGCAAGGTCGCCGTCGGCCAGTCGGGCCTCGTCGTGTACGGCACGCTGGAGGACACCCGTGGCTCGGGCTGCGCGTGGGCCCAGATACGTTACCTGAGCGCTCAGAACGGACGGTGGCACACGGCGTCCTACTACAACTGCGTTCCCGGCCCGGGAACGTTCCGCAAGGACGTCGGCGGGGTCCTGCAGATCAAGGCGAGGACCTGCCGGGGCACCTCCGCACGGCCGACCGGGCGGTGCTCGCGGTGGAAGACCGTCTACACCCAGGGCGGCTGACAGAGGCTAGTCGCGCTCCAGAATGGCCTCCTCGAAGTCGATCTCGTGGAGAACCCGGCGGAGCACCTCGTCGTCGATGCGCCGCTCGTCGCGGAGGCGTACGAAAACCTCGCGCTCGACCGCCAGCATCTCACGGCGGAGCCGCCGGTAGACCGTGCTGGGCGTCTCCTCCCCCTGTGGTCCCGTGCCGCTGCCCAGCCGCTCCCAGGCGGCGAGGGTACGGCGCTCGGCGCGTGCCCTGAGCTGGTCGACGACCTCCCGATAGACCTCGTCGACGCCCTCGCCCACCAGCTCGTCCAGCCGGGCCAGCGAGGCGGAGGTGGCCGCCTGCTGGGCGGCCGCCTCGGCCAGGTTGTCGGTGTAGATCTCCCGCTCGTTGGAGATCTTCAACCTGCGGATCAGCGCCGGGAACGTCAGGCCCTGGACCAGGAGGGTGCCGATCACCACCGAGAAGGTGAGAAAGAGCAGCAGGTCGCGGCCCCGCAGGGTCTGCGGAATGGCGAAGGCCGCGGCGAGGGAGACCACTCCGCGCATGCCCGCCCAGCTCACGATGGTCACCTGCTTCCAGGTCGGCGCGTGGGGCTCGCTCTCGCGGATCTTCGCGGACAGCATCCGGGGCAGGTAGAGGCTGGGCACGACCCAGAGCGCCCTGGTGACCACCACGGCGGCGAAGACGACCAGCGCCATCCCGGCGAGCTTCCACGGGTTGGCCCACTCCAGCCCTCTCATGATCGGCCAGAACTGCAGGCCGATCAGCGCGAAGACGATCGTCTCCAGGAAGAACCCGAGGACCCGCCAGACCGCCTCGGACAGCAGCCGGGTACTGAAGCCCGCCCTGGGCAGGCGATGGCCGATGTAGAGCCCGACGATCACCACGACGATCACACCGGAGACGTGCACGCTCTCGGCCGCCAGGTAGACGGCGAACGGGACGAGCAGCATGACGGTGTTCTCGATGAGCGGGTCGCGCAACCGGATCAGCACCCGGGCCAGGATCCAGGCGAGCCCGAGGCCCATCAGCACGCCGCCCACCGCGGACCGGGCGAAGTCGGCGGTGACCTCCGGCCAGGTGATGCCCCCTCCCAGCGCGGCCGCGACCGCCACCCGGTAGGCGGTGAGCGCGGTGGCGTCGTTGAACAGGCTCTCCCCCACCAGGATGGTGACCGTCTTGCGGGGCAGCCCGAGCCTGCGGGCCACGGCGACGGCGGCGACCGCGTCGGGCGGGGCCACGATCGCGCCCAGCGCGAACGCGGCGGCCTGCGGCAGCTCGGGCAGGAGCAGGTGGGTGATCCACCCGATGACCAGCGTGGTGAACAGCACCAGGCCGATCGAGAGCAGCCCGATCGGCCTGCGGAAGTCCTTGAGCCTCAGGTAGGAGCTGTCGACCGCCGCCGAGTAGAGCAGCGGGGGCAGGAAGACCAGCAGGACCAGGTCGGAGTCGAGCTCGTACTCGGGGAAGAGGGGCGACAGCACCAGGCCCGCGAGCACCAGCAGCAGCGGCGCCGGCCACCCCCTGCGCCTGGCGACCGCGGCCACCGCGATGCCGAGGACGGACACGGCCAGCGTCTGCACCACGGTCGACTGGTCCACGCCACCCCGCCCGGTAGGGATCGATCGGCTTCCGTGCCCCCGCGCGCCTCGCGAACCGCCCGGAACAGCGGAGCGCCGGGTTTCACCCCCGGCGGACAGAACGACGCTACCCCGGACGTGGATCTCGCGCCCGGGACACGACGGAACCCGCCTCCGGGGAACTCACATCCCCTGGAGAGTCACCACTCCCGGCGTTCTTCCCGGTCGTCACGGCGCCGTCCCTCGCGGCGCCTGTCGTCGTACTGGTGCTCGTCACGACGGCGGTCGTACCGGTCGTCGTAGCCCTGTTCGGGGCGGAGTCTCTCGCCCGTGGAGTGCGGCGGGTCCTGGAGGTAGGGGCGCGGCAGCCTCTGGTCGGGTGCGGACTGGCCTCCCAGGCCCAGCGGGTCGGACGGATCGACGTCCTGCTGCGGGTAGGCGGGTGGCGAGCCGTACAGGTCTCGGAGGTCGGCGGGGTGACCGGCCTGGTGCGGCTGCGCGGTGCCGAACGCGTAGGGATCCGGCTGCGCGGGGGCCGGGTAGCCGTACGGGTCGGGTTGCTGGGTCCCGTGGCCCCCGGCCTGCTGCTGGGCGGCGAACCCGAAGGGGTCCGTCGAGTTCTGCTGCCCCTGCCCGTAGGGGTCGGGATCCGGCCGGCGGGCGGGGTTGGGGAACTGGTCGGCGTGCGACGCGAACGGATCGACGGGCCGCTGCTGGGGCGGCACGCCGTACGGATCGGGCTGCTGGGCGCCGAACCGGTCGGCGGGCTGCTGCGCGGGCGTGCCGTAGGGGTCCGGCTGCTGGGCGCCGTACGGAGCGGGCTGCTGCGCGGACGGGTAGCGGTCGCCCGGCATCTGGTAGGCGGCCTCGCCGGGCACCGGGCCCGTACCGAGCGGATCGAAGGACTGCGGCTGCCCGTAGGGCAGGGCGTCGTTCACGATCATGTTCTCGCGCGGCACGGCGTCGGCGGAGCCGTGCCCCGGCGCCATCCGATCCTGAGACCAGTCGGGTCGATCCGGCGCAGGCATCACTCCCCGCGCGACGAGCACGTCGTTCGGCCCGAGCGCGGCGGCCTGGCGGGGCTCGTCCGGCACGGGGACGTGACCGGCCGGGTCGGGATACTGCTGGGGCTGGGCGTAGTCCTCGGGCCGAGGTCTGGCGTACTGACCGGTGCCGGGATACTCACTGTGGATCTGCTGTTCGGCGTGGGGGCGCTGCTCGGTGTGAACGGGCTCGCCCACCTCGTCGGGGTACTGCCCACCGGCTTGGACGAAGCCCTCGTCAAGGGTGTCGACCAGCCGCCCCACGTCGTTCATGGGCATGCGGAAACTCGCGGTGCACATCTCGCCACGCCACAGGCTCAGCACCAGCGTGCCTTCGTGCCAGGTGACCCGGAGCACCCGCTCCTGGCCACGCTCGTCAAAGAACACCTCGCCGAACGACGGCAACGGGACAACTTCCGACATGGAGGACATAATGTACTCAAACGCCCCAAACATCCAGTTCGAGCAGGGACTTTGCAGGGCAATCGCACCTCACGCGGTGCAATCGCGGTGCAATCGCGGCGGACACCGTCACGCCGACCATCACTCTCGGTCACCGCCTAACGAGCAAAGGGTACGCAATAGAACACCTAAAGGGGACTATATCCGAGCGTAAGCTCAAGAGCGGGGGAACCTGCTTCAGGGCCCAGATGTCCCCCCAGGCTTGACCCTCACAAGGGGAAGGCCATACGCCCAGGTCAGCTTCTCGGCCCTGAGGGCCGAGCCCGCAGTTTCTCGCCGTCGATGGATTCGACGGTTCAGGCCGCGTCGCCGGCAGCATGACGCACTGCCCGGCGACCGATATTGATCGCCGCGAAGTAATCCGCCAGGCCGGCGAGCCCGTACGAAACACCACGAAAGTCATCCCGGGTAGGACGATTCCGTTTGTCGATGTGGCCGCCCCCCGGGCAGGTGCGGGAGGTGTTACGCGAATCCACCGGCCACACCGCCACCCCGGCCGAAACCGCTTTGTACGTCACGAACGTCCTCAGTCGATGGAAACCCCACGAGTGCAGGTCGGCACGCTGCCCCTGCCCCTGCTCCTGCTCAGGCGAGGGCGCGAGCTTGAGCATTTCCGTCACCAGCACGCACCGAGTCTGTCACTCACCGCCACCGGACGGCACCGTTTTCCGCGTTTCCTCCCCGCCGTGAACGACAGGGCCTCCACCCGGCGATTCCGATGACCGAGCGCGAAAGCACCCCGGAGGAGATCCGGCAGGGTCCGGCGGGTCGTCTTTCCGAACCGGGAGCGGGACCTGTGACACGTGGATCACCAACTGGAGGTATCGGCCTCCCGGAGTCGGCCCGGTGGATCACGACAGGACCGAGGAGGCGGGGCGCACCGCTCCCGCCGGAGCCGCCACGCTTGTCGGAGCGAGCCGGTACGGTTGGCTGTCGTGCCGACCGACTCCATCACCGCTCCCGAAGACGTCTCCTCAAAGGTGGACATTCCCCCGGTTGAGGACCTGCTGAGCACCGCCGTCGAGGCGGTGGGCGGGGTCGAACGCCCCGGACAGATCACCATGGTGAGGGCGGTGCAGCACGCGATCGAGTCGGGCGACCACCTGGCCGTCCAGGCGGGCACCGGCACCGGCAAGTCGCTGGCCTACCTGATCCCCTCGATCAGGCACGCGATGACCTCCAAGGGAGCCGTGGTCGTCTCCACCGCCACCATCGCGCTCCAGCGCCAGCTCGTCGACCGCGACCTGCCCCGCCTCGCCAAGGCCCTCGCCCCGCAGCTGCCGCACGAGCCCACGTTCGCGATCCTCAAGGGCCGCCGCAACTACCTGTGCCGCTACAAGGCGAGCGCGGGGTGGCCCGACGAGGAGCAGGACCAGCTCTTCGACCCCCGGGAGGTCAACGCGACGGGCCGGATGGTCCAGCGCATCCAGGAGTGGTCGAACGAGACCGAGACCGGTGACCGCGACGAGCTGGTCCCCGGCGTCAACGAGCAGGCCTGGCGCCAGTTCTCGGTCAGCGCCAGGGAGTGCCTGGGAGCCACGCGCTGCCCGAGTGGCATGGAGTGCTTCGCCGAACTGGCCCGCGCCCGCGCCGGCGAGTCCGACGTGGTCGTGACCAACCACGCGCTGCTCGCCATCGACGCGATGGAGGACTTCCCGCTCCTGCCCGAGCACGAGGTGGTCGTGGTCGACGAGGCTCACGAGCTGGTCGACCGCGTCACCTCGGTGGTCAGCGGCGAGCTGTCGGAGACCATGGTCACGGTGGCCGTGCGGCGGGTCGGCAAGCTCATCGAGCAGCACCTGGCCGACCGGCTCATGGAGGCCGGAGAGGACCTCAGGGCCCTCCTCGCCGCCGCCCCCGCCGGGCGCCTCGACGAGCTTCCCGACGTGCTCGGGCTGACGCTCGCCCTGATCCGCGACTCGGCGTGGGCGTGCATCACCGCCCTTGGCCCGCGCACCGGCGACAAGGACGACCCGGAGGGTGCGGGACTGCGCAAGGCGGCCTTCACCTCCCTGGACGAGGTGCACGACACCGCGCAGCGCATGCTCGACGCCTTCGGCCACGCCGAGGAGATCGACCGGGCCGAGGTGGTCTGGCTGGAGGCGGGCACCGACCGGCGGCCGCCCCTGCTGCGGGTGGCGCCGCTGACCGTGGCGGGCATGCTCCGCGACAGGCTCTTCGGCGACCGTACGGTCATCCTGACCTCGGCCACGCTCGCCCTCGGCGGCGCCTTCGACGGGCTGGCCCGCCAGTGGGGCCTTGGCGCCGAGGGCGGCGGGAAGCCCGCCGAGGAGGACGAGACAGGCGAGGAGCGCGCCGCCCCCAAGTCCGGGAAGAAGGCCGGCAAGAGCCGGGCCGGCTGGAACGGCATCGACGTCGGCTCCCCCTTCGACCACCCCCGCAGCGGCATCCTCTACGTCGCCAAGCACCTGCCCCAGCCGGGCCGTGACGGCCTGCCCGAGGCCTACATCGACGAGATCACCGAGCTGATCGAAGCCGCGGGGGGCCGCACTCTCGGCCTGTTCTCCTCGATGCGGGCCGCCAAGGCGGCCACCGAGGCCCTGCGCGACCGGCTGAGCGTGCCGCTGCTCTGCCAGGGCGACGACTCCACGATGCTGCTGGTCAAGCAGTTCGCCGAGGACGAGCCGACCTGCCTGTTCGGCACGCTCTCCCTCTGGCAGGGCGTCGACGTCCCCGGCCCCTCGCTGCGCCTGGTCATCATCGACCGCATCCCCTTCCCCCGTCCGGACGACCCGCTCAGCTCCGCTCGCCAGCGCCATGTGGCCGCCAAGGGCGGCAACGGGTTCATGTCGGTCGCCGCCACCCACGCCGCGCTGCTCCTCGCACAGGGCGCGGGCCGCCTGCTCCGCAGCCAGCACGACAAGGGTGTGGTCGCGGTGCTGGACCCGCGGCTGGCGACGGCCCGCTACGCCGGGTTCCTGCGCGACTCCCTGCCGCCCTTCTGGCCCACGAACGACCCGGCGAAGGTCCGCAGCGCCCTCAAACGCCTCAGCGCCTCCTGAAACCGCCTCGGCCCCCGGCGACCCCGGCACCGGGATCGCCGGGGGCCGGGTGCGGCCGCCGGAGCGCGGGAAGTTCCGAGTCGCCCGTATTCAGGAGGTGCTCTCGGCGACGGCGTGCAGGGCCGGCGCGTACGACCTCAGGCCGAGGCCCGCGATACCCGCCGGGAGCACCGGTGTCGTGAAGCTCACCGGGCGATCTCCCGGTAGGCGGCTTCGAGAAGCTCCTCCGAGGGGTCGGACAGCGGGGACACCTTCGCCAGGTCGTCCAGGAGGACGAAGCGCAGCGTGGCACCGCGGCTCTTCTTGTCGAGGCGCATGTGGTCGCGGAGCTCGGGCCAGGCCTCGCGGCGGTAGGCGGTGGGCAGCCCGACCGAGGTCAGGATGGACCTGGTCCGCTCCACGAGGTCGGTACCGATCCTGCCGTCCAGATGAGACAGCTCGGCCGCGTAGACCATGCCGATCGCAACGGCCTCGCCGTGGCGCATCCGGTACCGCTCGACGCGCTCGATGGCGTGGGCCAGGGTGTGGCCGTAGTTGAGGATCTCCCGCAGGCCGCCCTCGCGCAGGTCGGCGCCGACGACGTCGGCCTTGACCTGGATCTTGCGCTCGATCAGCTCGCGGGTGTGCCGCCCCTCGGGGAGCCTGGCCCCCTCGGGGTCGTCCTCGATGAGCGAGAGGATCTTCGGGTCCGCGATGAAACCACCCTTGATGATCTCCGCGAGGCCGCCCACGTAGTCGTCGCGGGGCACCGAGACCAGGGTGGCCAGGTCGCACAGGACCCCCGCCGGCGGGTGGAAGGACCCGACCAGGTTCTTGCCCTCGGGGGTGTTGATACCGGTCTTGCCACCCACGGCCGCGTCGACCATGCCGAGCAGTGTCGTCGGCACCTGCACCACCTTGACACCGCGCAACCAGGTGGCGGCGGCGAACCCCGCCAGGTCGGTGGTCGCCCCCCCGCCGACGCCGACCACGGCGTCGGACCGGGTGATGCCCGCGCGGCCGAAGGCCGACCAGAGCTCCGCGGCCACCTCGACGGTCTTGGCGCGCTCGGCGTCGGGCACCGGCAACGGGACCACCTCGTACCCGGCCGCCTCGATCGCGCCGCAGACCGGGCGGGCGATCTCCGGCAGGCTCCCGGGGTGGATCACGGCGACGGTGCGGACCTTCGGCCCGAGCAGGCCGGGCAGCTCGCCGAGCACTCCGGTGCCGACCACCACGTCGTACGGGCTCTCGCCGGCGACCTTGATCCTGGAGATCGTCATGGCTTCAGGCCTCTCACGATCTCGTCGACGATCTGGCCGGGCTCGCGCTCGTCGGTCACCACGACGATCCTGGCCAGCTTCTCGTAGATGGGGCGACGGGCGTCCATCAGCTTCTTCAGCCGGCTGCGCGGGTTCAGCACGAGCAACGGCCGCGCCGAGGCCAGGCCCACCCGCTGGACGGCGTTGGAGAGACCGACCTCCAGGTAGACCACCGGATGCTCGGCCAGCAGCTCGCAGGTGGCCTCGGCGAGGATCGCGCCGCCACCGAGAGAGAGCACGCCGTCGTGCTCGGCCAGCGCCCGCCGTACGGCGTCGGCTTCCAGCTCGCGGAAGATCTCCTCGCCGTCCTCGATGAAGATGTCGCTCACCGGCTTGCCCGCCGTAAGCTCGACGTCGGTGTCGGTGTCGCGGAAGGCGACCCCGAGCCGGTCGGCCAGGAGCTGTCCGATGGTCGACTTGCCCGACCCCGGAGGGCCGATCAGTACTGCACGGGGACTCATCCGGCCTCCTTGGACCGCGGCTCGCCGGCCTGGCGCCCGCTCACTTGATCACCAACGAGGAGAGGTAGCCGGACAGGTTGCGGGCGACCTCCTCGACGGAGTCTCCGCCGAACTTCTCGATCGCGGCGTCGGCCAGGATCAGCGCCACCATGGCCTCGGCGACGATCGCGGCGGCCGGAACCGCGCACACGTCCGAGCGCTCGTGGTGGGCCTTGGCCGCCTCACCGGTCAGCACGTCGACGGTGGCCAGCGCCCTGGGGACCGTGGAGATCGGCTTCATCGCCGCGCTGACGCGCAGCGGCTCGCCGTTGGTCATGCCGCCCTCGACGCCACCGGCCCGGTTGGTGATCCGGCGGATGCCGTCCGCGGTGTTCTCGATCTCGTCGTGGGCCAGGGAGCCGGGGCGGCGGGCCGTCTCGAAGCCGTCGCCGACGGCGACACCCTTGATCGCCTGGATGCCCATCAGGCCGGCCGCGAGGCGGGCGTCGAGCCGGCGGTCCCAGTGGGTGTAGCTGCCCAGGCCCGGCGGCAGGCCGTAGGCGACCACCTCGACGACGCCGCCGAGGGTGTCGCCGTCCTTGTGCGCCCTGTCGATCTCGGCGACCATCGCCGCGCTGCCCTCCGGATCGGCGCAGCGCACCGGGTCGGCGTCGATCGCCGCCAGGTCACCGGGGCCGGGGATGACTCCAGGGGTGGTCACCGCCCCGCCGATCGAGACGACGTGGCTGACGATGTCGACGCCGAGGGCCTGCTTGAGGAAGCTCCGCGCCACCTGGCCGAGCGCGACACGGGCCGCGGTCTCCCGGGCGCTGGCCCGGTCGAGCACCGGGCGGGCGTCGTCGAAGCCGTACTTCTGCATGCCCGCGAGGTCGGCGTGGCCGGGGCGGGGGCGGGAGCGCGGCGCGTTGCGCGCCTGCCCCTCCAGCACGGCCGGGTCGACGGGGTCGGCCGCCATGACCGTCTCCCATTTGGGCCACTCGGTGTTGCCCACCCGGATGGCGACGGGACTGCCGAGCGTGCGGCCGTGGCGGACCCCGCCCACGATGGTGACGACGTCCTGCTCGAACTTCATCCGTGCCCCGCGGCCATAACCGAGGCGGCGACGGCGCAGCGCCTCGTCCAGCCGGGCGGTGGTCACCTCCACCCCCGCGGGCAGGCCTTCCAGGATCGCGACGAGTTCGGGGCCGTGAGACTCTCCGGCGGTCAACCAACGCAACATGCTGACAAGTCTTCCACGTGTCGCCCACTGGAATGGCCCCGGTTCACGGAGTGAGACATCCGCCGGCGGTCAGAGCGCGGTGAGGACCGCGGCGAGGGCGCCAATGGCCATGAAGGGGCCGAAGGGGATCTCGCTCTTGCGGCCCGCGCGGCGCAGGACCATCAGGGCGGCCCCGTAGACGCCCCCGGCCACCAGGCCGAGGAAGGTCCCGGCGACCAGGGTGTCCCAGCCCAGCCAGCCGAGGGCGGTGCCCAGGCTCGCCGCGAACTTGACGTCGCCCAGCCCCATTCCCGCCGGATTGATCAGGAGCAGCACCAGGTAGAAGCCCGCCAGGGCGAGACCGCCGAGACCCGCGCCGAGCAGATCGCCGAGGCGGCCGTCGACGAGGGCCGACGCGGCGAGCGGTACGGCGGTTCCCAGGTAGGCGGCCAGGGTGAGACGGTCGGGCAGCCGGTGGACGGCGGCGTCGACGAAGGACAGGGCGACGGCGACCACCGCCAGCCCGCCGAAGGCGAGCAGTTCTCCGGCTCTCCCGGCCGGGGTGGTCACCGCCTGGGCCGGTACGCCGGGCCAGAGCGCCCGCAGCGCGAGAGCGGCCAGCACCACCGCGGTGGTCACCTCCACGACCCCCGCCACCGGCCGGAGCCGCCCGGACCACTCCCCGTCGGGCACCGAGTGGCGGGCCACCACGCGCCGCGTCCACAGCCCGATCACCGCCCCCGACGCGGCCGCCACCAGGACCGGGAGGAGCGGCGCCGCCACGAGGCTCACGAGACCACCACCGCCCCGAAGACCCGGGGACGCCTGAAAGTACGAGGCGGGCTGGGGGGCCGGTGTGCCGGCTCGGCGTACTCGCTCACGGAGCGACCATAATCCGCGAACCCCGGCCCCGCCGGGGATCTGAGGGCTCGAATTGACATCCTCCCCTGCCTGAAGGGCAGGGGATTCCTGGCTCACGCTGCCCGACGGACCGGCGGCCCGTCGGGTCTTCCGCGATCAGCACCAGCCGGGTTGAGACCAGCCCGGACGAGCATCACACGCGCGGAGTTCTTGTCTCTGGGACAGACGGCTCCGCACGCGGTGCAGGTGTACGTGCGCTCTGACAGCGGCAGTGCGTGCTTGGTTCTCGCTCCGCACCCTCCGCAGTCCATGGTGGTGTACGCGGGATGCACCAGATGAACGGTGCGGTGGTGTTTGCGCGCCATAGCGATCAGTTCGCGCTTGGTGGCCGAGATCGCCGCATCGGCCGCCTTGCGGGCCATGGTGGACCTGGACAGAAACCTCGGGCTGAAGTCCTCGACCGCGAGCCGGTCGAAGTCCGCCGTCACCTGCTTGGCCCATTTGCGGGCGGTGTCCTGCCGCTGCCGGGCGATCTTCTTGTGCACCCTCGCGGCCTGGCGCCTGGCCTGCCGGTACCCCTTCGAGGTGGCCTGCCCGCGCTTGGGTTGACGCCGGGCCATCATCTTCTGGTAGTGGGCCAGCCGGGCGGCTGCCTTCCTCGATACTCTGCCTGCTGGAGGATGCCCTGGTCGCCGATTCCGGCGGATCAGCGATCCCTGCCCCGCTACGCGAGAAGCCGGATCCCTCTCCGGCCTGAAGGCCAGAACATCTTTTGACGACCCGGTGACGATCATCCTGGCCGTCTACCCGGCGGCGCTGGTCAGCGGCTCGGGAGGGGGCGGCCTGTCGGCCTCGTACTTCGCCGACCTGGGGTTGAACGCGCTGTTCGCGGCCGGGATCTACCTGCTCTGGCGGCTGATCAGGAACGCCCCGCCAGTGCTGACCTACCTGACGGCGGCCGGGGCCGTCGTGTCGGCCGCGTGGAGTTCCCTCATGCTCGGCCTGGCGACCGCCGGGCTCTACCTGCGCATGCCCGACGCGCGCTGGCTGGGGCGGGCGGTGAGCGTGGCGTTCGCGCTGTCGGCGTTCCTGATGGGCCTGCTGCTCGTCGGCGGGACGAACATGGGCATGGGGGTGCTGCTCGGGCTGGCCGCGTACGCCGCGCAGATGGTCGCCGCGCCGGTGCTCACCCACGGCCTGCCGCTGATCGACCGGGTGCACCTGGGGCTCGCCCAGCAGAACGGCGTGACCGCGGTGATCCTCGCCCTGGTCTTCGAGCGCGACTTCGGCGGGTTCGTCGCCGTGATCGCCCCGGCGATTCTGACGGTCAACCTCGTCCACGCGGTGGCCAACCGAACCGCCGACGCCTGGGAGGCTCGGCGATCTCTTCCATCCGTGCCACTGTGACCTCGGGGCCCAGCTCGTCAAGGGTGCCCGACTCGACCGCGGCGAGTGCCCGCAGCAGAGCACCCTCGATCACGAAGGGCACCGGGCCCGCGACGTCGATCACCACCGCGGCGGTGTTCTCGTGCACCGCCGCCTGGCAGACCTGAAGGATGGTGGCCTGGATGGGCCTGGCGTCCCGGCGCCACCGCCGCAGCGGCTCCATCCCGGTGAAGGAGAGCACCGCCTCGCGCCCGTCCGCGCCGACGAGCTTCGGCAGGGCCATCTCGCTCTCCTTCTCCTGCCGCAACCCGTGCTCGCCGATCTCCGACTCCTTCAACAGGGCGACCACGGGAACGAGCAGCCGTGTCCCGCTCAGCGCGGCGACGACCGCACCGGCCTCCGCCTCCCCCGCGGCGAAGGCGGCGAGCGCGGATGTCACGGTGGCGTCGGCGGCGCCGTCGTCGCCGGGGACCAGGGGCTGCGGAATACTCGGCACGAACCGGGAGCCTACCCGCGGTGGCGCTCGGGGAGGATTTCCGCCCCGCCCGAGCGCGTACCCGTCAGCCGAGGTCGGCGATGGCGGCCACCGGGCCGCCGCCGCTCGGGCCCTGGTGGACCGCGGCGACCGAGACGAACACGGCCGGGTCACCGGTGACGCTGGCCGCGACGCCGCCCACGGTGGCCTTGATCTGGCGGTGCCAGTGCACGTCTGAGTCGTCGAGCATGATGTTGCGGCGGCCCCGCACGCTGCCCGACGGGTCGGCCTCGCACTTCATGAAGACGTTGACCAGCCGGTCACCCAGGTCGGACGGGTGGGGGCGGTCGGGCAGCTCGATGCCACTGGAGCGGATGGCCTCCCAGATGCCGTCGGCGTCCAGCGCGTCCCTCATGACCGAGTGGCCGATCCGGTAGCGGCCACCGATGCCCCGTACGTTGCCGACGACCACGATCTGGGCCCGGTCCAGCTCGACGCCGGAGGAGCACGAGGCGACGGAGGAGTAGAGCGACAGGTCGCGGTGGATCTGGTCGGCGGCGGGCATCTCGATCTCACCGAGCGCGACGGCGATGCCGAGCGCGGTGGTGGAGTTGGAGATGTCCATCGACGGGCCGGTGTCCTCGATCACCACGTCCTTGCCGCGCGACTTGGCGTCGTTGATCGTGGACAGGGTGAGCAGCGGGGTCTTGGTCTGGACGTAGTGCACGTCGGCGGGATCGTCGATCCCGGCGAGCTTCATGGCCTCACGCACTCCGGCGGCCACCTTCTCCACCATCGCGGGCCGGCCGATGTCCTCGGGCAGGATCACATCGCTCATCGCGATGCCGACGCTCACCCGCGGCTCGTCACTCGGCTCGGCGTTCGCCGTGGTGGCGAAGATCGTGGCATGCGGGCTGAGCACGCCGTCGGTGCCTCCCGACCACACCAGCGGCACGCTCTCGGGGGAAGGATGTCCCTTGGCCTCCAGCACCTCGCGAAAGGCCCTGTCGGCCAGGATCCGGGTGTAGTCGTTCACCCCGCCGTTGCCCTCGGTCTTGCCGATCACCGCGAGCACCCGGTGCGCCTCGATCACCCCGTCGTCGATGAGCCGGGCCAGCCCGGAGGCGTCGGTCACGCTCTCGATGGGCACCTTGCGCACTTCAATGGGTTCCGGCATCCCTGCCACCTTTCAATCGCGTCGTGTTCACTTTCGCACCACGGTGCCGCTCTCGCCGGTGAGCGCCGCCCCGATGTTCTCCAAGGAGGTGATCACCGACCGGTCGCCGCCCTGCTCGACGAAGCGCAGCGCGGCCTCGACCTTCGGCCCCATGCTGCCGCCGGCGAAGTGCCCGGCGGCGTGTAGTACGCGCAACTCGGCCGCGGTGACGGCGCCCAGGGGTCTGGCCTGGGCCGTGCCGAACCCGACGACGGCCCCGGGGACGTCCGTCGCGATGACCAGGACCGTGGCCCGCACGTCCCGGGCGAGCACCGCCGCCGCCAGATCCTTGTCGATCACGGCCTCGACCCCGCCCAGCCGCCCTCCGGCGTCGCGGGCCACCGGCACGCCGCCACCACCCGCGGCCACGACGGTGAAGCCCGCGGCCACCAGCGCGGCGATCGCGGGGGCGTCGAGGATCTCCAGCGGCTCGGGGGAGGCCACCACGCGGCGCCAGCCCCGGTCGAAGCGGCGCCAGGTCTGCCCGAGCTCCTCGAAGCGACGGGCCTCCGCCTCGCTGAAGTAGCGGCCGATCGGCTTGACCGGGTCCTGGAAGGCCGGGTCGGCGGGGTCGACGAGCGTGCGGGTGACCACGACGGCCGCGCGGCCGTCGAGCGCGTTGAGGACGAGGGTGCCTATGGTGGCCTGCGTCTGTGCCCCGCACCAGTCGAGCGGCACCGGGGGCACGACGTGCGCGGCGAGCTGGTTCTTCAGGATCAGGTTGCCGACCTGGGGGCCGTTGCCATGGGTGAGGGTCACCTGGTGGCCGTCCGCGATGAGCGCGGCGACATGGCGGACGGCCTGCTCGACCGCGCGGCGCTGGTCACCAGGTGAGGCCCCGCCGTCGGGCCCCGTCATCGCGTTGCCACCGAGCGCGATCAGTACTCGTTCACCCACAGGCTGACGCTAACGGCCCCCACGCCTCGTCTCATGGGCACTCACTGCCCAAGGAAGGCCAACTCTTCGACACAATCCGCCAGCCGAGCGGTCTCCGGAGGCGTAGACGCCCCCGGCTGTGGCGGCGGGAGAGGGCGTTCCCCGGCCCCGCTTGTTGCGAGAGTGCCAACTTTGCGGCGGCAACAGGCGCGGGCAGGGCATAGCTCCGGTGCGGGGTGGCGAGAAAGGCTCTTGTCCGGCGTTCTTTCTGAGGAGAGATCGAGTGGGGCAGCTCCGTCTCGGCCACATCATCGTGATCGTCCTGTGTGTCGTGACGGGGTTCGCGATGCTCACCGTCGCGGCCGGCACGCTCACCGGCGGGCGGTCCGCGTCTCCGCCGCCCAAGGTGGACATGGTCGCCGAGGCCGGACGGCTGGCCTCGGAAGGACTGTCGAAGGCCAACGACTTCGACTGCCGGCCCCGCCAGGACGCGCCGTACCCGGTGGTGCTCGTCCACGGCGCGCGAAGCACGGGGGCGGCGACCTGGCCCGTCGCGGCCCCCTACCTGAGCAAGCAGGGCTACTGCGTCTTCGCCCTCGACTACGGCTGGAGCAACTCGATCAGGCGCTCGGCCCGGACGCTGGGAAACTTCGTGGACGGGGTGCTCCAGGCCACCGGGGCCGAGAAGGTGGCGATCGTCGGGCACAGCCTCGGAGGGATCGTCCCCCGGGCGTACATGCGCTCGGAGGGCGGGGCGGGCAAGGTGTCCGAGCTGGTCACCCTGGGGGCGCCGCACCACGAGCTGACCGGGGAGCTGCGCAGGAGCTGCGGCGGGGAGACGGTCTGCGACGAGCTCCACTCGGACTCGGCCCTGATGAAGGAGCTCAACACCCCCTCCATGGTCGAGCCCGGCGTCGACTACACCGCGCTCGGGCTGAAGGCCGAGCAGGAGGCCGCCTCGACCTTCGTCGAGGGGCCGCCCGAGCAGGTGACCAACCGGATGCTCCAGGACGACTGCCCGCTCAAGGGGATCATCGAGGGTGCCATCGGGCACAACCTGGAGGCGCTCGATCCGGTGATGCTCTCCTATGTCAACAAGGCGCTGGAGACTCCCGGGCCGATGCCTCGCGACTACCGGCCGGACTGCTTCGCGCTCATCCTCTGATCGGCTCGTTCATCCCCCGAGCAGCCGGGTGATCTCCCCGACCACCGGCGCGCGCTGCGGCTGCAGGTAGAAGTGGTCGCCGGGAAAGACCGTGAGGGAGAAGTCGGAGATCGTGCGGGCCTCCCACGACTTGGCCTGGGCCGGGGTGACCTCCGGGTCCGCGTCGCCGACGAGAGCGGAGATCGGGGTGTGCAGCGGGGGTCCCGGGCGATGGCGGTAGGCCTCGACCAGCCGGAAGTCGGCGCGGATGTAGGGCAGGACGATCTCGCGCATCGCCCGGTGGGCGAGGATCTCCACCTCGGTACCGCCGAGCTTGGCCAGCTCGGCGACGAGGCGGTCGTCGTCGTAATCCGAGATCGCGTTCCTCTCCCGGGGATCGTGCGGTGCCCTCACCCCGGACACCAGCAGCCGCGCCGGGGCGAGTCCCCTGGCCTCCAGGCGGCGGGTGACCTCGTAGGCGAGCATCGCTCCCATGCTGTGCCCGAACAGCGCGAAACGCCGGTCCAGCAGCGGCAACATCGCCTCGGTCACCAGGTCGGCCAGCGTGTCCATGTCCTGGGGCGACGGTTCTCCGAACCGGTCCGCCCTGCCCGGCAGCTGCGTCGCGTGGAGCTCGACGGAGTCGGGTAGCAGCGCGGGCCAGTCCCGGTAGGCGGTGGCCGACCCGCCCGCGTGCGTGAAGCAGAACAGCCGCGTGGTCGCCCCCGGGCGGGGGGAGGCGCAGCGCAGCCAGGTCATGCGATTCCCCCGTGCACTCGGCCGCTCACTGTTCCATCGCCCTGATCAGGCTGTTGGGCCGCATGTCGGTCCAGTTGGCCTCGATGTGGTCCAGGCAGGCCTGCCTGGAGTCCTCACCGAAGGCGACGGTCCAGCCAGCCGGGATCTCCGACCAGGCGGGCCAGAGAGAATACTGGCCCTCGTCGTTGATCAACGCCAGATAGACGCCCTCGGGGTCCTCGAATGGGTTGCTGCTCACTCTGTGTCCTCTCTGAGAAGGGCGGCGATCTCCGCAATAGGCCCGGGACTCAACATGTTCGCATGGTCGCAGGCGACCTGGTGATCATGGATGGCGCCGGTGACGTAAGGCTTCCAGTCGGCGGCCGTGGGACCGCCCTCCTCGTGGCCGTGAGCCGCGGTCACGAAGAGCACATCCCCCTCGAACATCCTCGGCGCGTACTCCTCGGAAATCTTCACACCGTTCCGGTAGTTCCGGTAGACCGCCGTCAGCGTCCGCTCGTCCAGCGTGGCGTACGGGCCGCCCTGCTCGCGCAGGAACTCCACGACGTCGCCGATCTCGCCCGGCCCGTCGTAGTCGATGGCCGAGAGCAACTCGACCAGCACGTCACGCTCGCCCGGGTTGATCTCCTGGCCCGGGTAGGAGTCGAGCAGCGCCAGCAGCGCGACCTCCTCCCCTCGTTCGCGCAACTCCACGGCCATGGCGTGGGCGATCAGACCGCCCATGGACCAGCCCGCCAGCCGGTACGGCCCGTGCGGCCGGACCTGGAGCAGGCGCTCCAGGTAGTCCAGGGCCATCGCCTCGATCGACGGGGCCACGTAGTCGGGCTCGGCCAGCACCCTGGCCTGGAAGGCGTAAAGGGGCTGGTCAGGGCCGAGGTGGCGGAGCAGTCCCGCGTACGGCCAGCCGAGCCCGGCACCGGGGTGCACGCAGAACAGCGGCGGCCGGGAGCCCGAGGCACGCAGCGGGAGCAGCATCTCCAGGCCTCCCTCTCCCAGGTCCCGCGTGCTCTTCCCCTGCGCGCGGGCGAGCGCCTCGGCCGTCTGGTGGGCGAACACCTCGCGCGGGCTGATCACCAGCCCCTCCCGCGCCGCGAGGGAGACCAGCCGGATCACCCCGATGCTGTCACCCCCCAGGTCGAAGAATCCGTCGTCGGCGCCGACCCGCTCCAGGCCGAGCACCTGGGCGAACAGCCGGCAGAGCGACTCCTCCTCAGGGGTGCCAGGGTCGCGCCCCGCGGTGGGGGCGGACCCCGAGGGCAGGGCGGCGCGGTCCACCTTCCCGTTCGGGGTGAGCGGCAGCGCGTCCAGGCCGATCACCGACGACGGCACCATGTACTCGGGGAGCGTCCGCCCGGCGAACCGCCGCAGTTCCTCGGGCGCCACGGTGCCGACCACGTAGGCGAGCAGGCGGCGGTCGCGGACGGTCACGGCCACCTGGACGACACCCGGGTGCCCTGCCAGGGCCGCCTCGATCTCCGCCGGCTCGATGCGGAACCCCCGGATCTTGACCTGGCGGTCGGCACGGGCCAGGTACTCCAGCACGCCGTCCGCCGACCACCTGACCACGTCCCCGGTCCGGTACATCCGCCCGCCGTACGGGCAGGCGACGAACCGTTTCGCGGTCAGCGCCGGGCGGCCGAGATAACCGCGGGCCAGCCCGGCGCCCGCCAGGTACAGCTCGCCCGGCACCCCCGGCGGGACCGGCCGCAGGAAGCCGTCCAGCACGTAGGCGCGCATGCCGTCCATGGCCCGCCCGATGGGCGGCGTGCCGACGCGGGAGACAGCGGAGACAGGGTGGTGGGTGGCGTACGTCGTGGTCTCGGTGGGCCCGTAGACATGGCCGAGCAGGGTCCGCGGGCAGGCCGCCAGTACCCGGCGCATGGCCGCGGCCGAGGCGGCCTCACCGCCGGTGAGGACCTCGGCGAGCGGCGCGAACGTGCCCGGCGCCTCCTCCGCGACCAGGTTGAACAGTGCCGTCGTGATGAACAGCGCGGTCAGGCGGTGCCTGGCGACGAGGCCGGCGAACGCGTCGGGCCCGAGGTCGCCCGGCGGCGCGACGACGACGGTACCGCCACGGAGCAGCGGCACCCAGATCTCGTAGGTGGAGGCGTCGAAGGCGTGCGGCGAGTGCATCAGCACCCGCCGGTGCCGCTCCCACCTGCGATCCGCGGCCAGGGCCACGACGTCGCGCTGCCGCACCGCGACCCCCTTCGGCGTTCCCGTCGAACCCGAGGTGTAGATGACGTACGCGAGATGCTCGGGGTGAACCTCGACCCGCGGCTCCGGCGGTGCCGGATCGGCCGGGACGGGCTCGTCCACCCGGACCACCTCGGCGGCGTGCTCGAATCCGGGAGTGCGGTCGGTGACCAGTACCGGAGCGCCGGTGTCGGCCATCACCCAGCTCATCCGGTCCGGTGGGTGGCCGTGGTGGATCGGGACGTAGGCTCCCCCCGCCTTGGCGATGGCCAGGGTCGTCACGACCACGTCGGCGGACCTGTCGAGCAGGACCGCGACCGGCGTCTCAGCGCGGACGCCCAGCCCGACCAGCCGGCGAGCCAGCCGGTCGGCCCGGCCGTCCAGCTCGGCGTAGCTGAGGGAGAAACCGTCGCCGACGACGGCCTCGGCGTCCGGTGCCCGCCGCACCCGCTCGGCGAAGGCACCCGCGATCGTCGTCGCGGCCCCGGGCACGGGCGGGGGTTCGGGGCCGTTCCACTCGTCAAGGATCCGGACGCGCTCGTCGGCGGAGAGCGGGTCGAGCCGGGCGAGCGGCAGCTCGGGGTCGGTGGCGACGGCCTTGAGGAGAAGGACGAGCCTGTCCAGGAGCCTGACGGCCTCGGCGTGGGGGACGACGTCGGGGCGGTGGTCGAGTCGCAGGGAGAGCCGCTCACCGGGGACGACCGCCAGGGCCAGCGGGTAGTGGGTCGCGTCGCTGCCCGAGGCACCCGCGAGCCGCGGTCCCGCTTCCACGCCCGCTTCCACGGAACGGCCGTTCAGGGTCGCGGTGTCGAGAGGGTAGTTCTCCAGGACCGTCATGGTGTCGAAGAGCTGCCCCAGCCCGCAGGCGCGCTGGATGTCGGACAGGCCGAGGTGGTGATGGGCGAACAGCTCGGACTGCTCCGCCTGGAGGCGTTCGAGCAGCCCGGCCAGGGTCTCGGCGGGGTGCAGCCGGACCCGGACCGGCAGGGTGTTGATGAACAGTCCGATCATGCGTTCGGCGCCGGGCAGCTCGGGTGGGCGGCCGGAGACCGTACCGCCGAAGACGACGTCGTCGCGGCCGGTCAGCTGGGCCAGCAGCAGAGCCCAGAGCCCCTGGACCGCCGTGTTGAGGGTGAGCGATCGGGCGCGCAGGACGGAGCTGAGGCGGCCGGTGAGATCCTCGTCGAGCTGGGCTCGGACGCATCCGGGATTCACCGGCGTCCGGGCGGCGAGGTCCGCGGCGACGAGGGTCGGCCCGGCGACCCCGTCCAGGGCACGGCACCACGCCTCCCGCGCGGCGGCCCGGTCCTGGCGTGCCAGCCAGGCCAGATGGTCGCGGTACGGCGGCGCGGGGGCGGGTTCCCGGCCCGAGTACAGCGCGAACAGCTCGGCCGCCAGCAGCGGTGTCGACCAGCCGTCCAGCAGGATGTGATGGTTGGTGAAAATCAGCCGGTATCTCTGGGGACCACTCCGTACCAGCACGAACCGCATCAACGGCGGCCGGGACAGGTCGAACCGCCGGGCCCGCTCCTCGGCGGCCACCGTCTCGGCGTCGGTCCCCGCCACCTCCCGCCACGGCACCTCCACCCGCCGGTGCACCAGCTGCACGGGATCGCCCCCCGCCCGCTGCCGGAACGAGGCCCGCAGGTTGGCGTGACGGTGCACCAGCCGACAGGCCGCGTCCCGCAGCGCGGGGACGTCGAGGGCGCCCTCCAGCTCCAGCACGAGCTGCGCGGTGTAGACGTCGGGCGCCGCCTCGTCGAACAGGGCGTGGAAGAACAGGCCCTGTTGCAGCGGCGACAACGGCAGGATGTCCTCAAGCTGGCTCACCGTGCGCTCCACTCCGCGTCGAGTTCCGCCGCGAACGCGTCGATCTCTTCCTGGCCGATGGAGATCAGCAGGTCCGACGGGGTCAGACCGTCTCCGGTGTGTCGGGACAGGCCGGTGAGGGCGGTGAACCACGCCTCGGCCAGCTCCCTGACCTGCTCCTCGCCGTACAGGCGCCCGGCCCACGACCAGGTCGCCGAGAGGCGCGGCCCGTCCGGCAGGTCCCTGGTGAGGGCGTTGACCTCCAGCGCGTGCGGGAGCGCGAGGTCGGCCGCGTGCCCTCCGCCCACCGCCTCCGACTCGGGCGCCGGGGACCAGTCCGCACCTGTGGCGGCCTCGACGCGGCCGAGGTAGTTGAAAGCCAGCTCCGGTACGGGACAGCGGGCCAGTTCCCGCGCGGTGACGGGGTTGAGGTGGCGGAGCAGGCCGTAACCGATGCCTTCGCCGGGAGTCGCACGGAGCTGCTCCTTGACCCGTTTTATCGCCCGCGCGGCGGTGGGACCCGAAAGGTCGGTCCAGTCGGCGGGGCCCGCGCCGATCCTGACGGGGTGGATGGTGGTGAACCAGCCCACGGTCCTGGACAGGTCGACGTCGGGGAAGATCTCCGCACGGCCGTGCCCCTCCAGGTCGAGCAGCACCTCCCGCTGCCCGGTGCAGCGGGTCACCGCCAGCGCGAGCCCGGCGAGCAGCACGTCGTTGACCCGGCCGCGGAACGCCGCCGGGAGCCGGGTGAGCAGCGGAACGGTGACATCGGCGGGAAGTTCGAGCGTGAGGTGGCGCTGGGTGGCGAAGGTGTCCGTGGACGGGTCCAGCCGCCCGGTGCCGCCACCGAGCGTGCGGGTCCAGTGATCGAGCTCGCCGGTCCTGCGGGCCGCCTCGTCGTGCAGGCGGTGTGCCCAGGTACGGAAGGAGGTGGGCACCGGCTCCAGCACCGGGACTCTCACCTGAGCGACCGCTCCCTGAAGGAG